>CAZWHE010000001.1:0-85122 GCA_964633825.1 uncultured Phycisphaerales bacterium
TGGTACTTCGAAGGAGGCCGACGTTTTCATCTCATCTTTGCGAGGACTTGTTCGCAGACCCCTTGCGTCCGGGGCCGGATCAATCTTGCGTACTTTCCCCTCTTTTTCGCGTGATGAAAAACCGCTGCGGGCCATTGCGTACTGCGTCCCCCCGTTGGTCAGAGGACGTCCAGATCGAAAGATTCCGAATCGACGACGTTCGAGTGGTAGTCGCCCACGCAGTTGTCGAAGGTGTACGTGCCCGGCGGCGTTGAATGGGGCAGGTAGAGGCTCATCGTTCCGCCCCCGGCCTGGCCCGCCGAGAAGGTGATGTTCGACGCGATCAGTCTGTACACCGTCGACGGCAGACCTCCTCCCGACACCTCGAGCCAGTAGTCGAAAGTGACCGGGCTCGTTCCCTGGTTGGCCACGTCGACCCTCCAGTTGATGATGTCGCCCGGAGAGGCAGTCGACGGTGTATTGGAGAGAGCGATCGTCAGCCCGCCGCCGCCGTTGTTCGTGTAGTGGGCGACAGTGGACTGCTGCATGTTGTTGCCGCCAACGGCCCAGCCCTCGGTACTGTCGAGGAACTCGGCGTCGATGGGACCCGTGTTGATGCCGGGCTTGTCGAGCGTCCACGTCTGGCCGCCGTCCATCGTGTGGAGGCAGACCATGGTCACATCGAAGCCTCCCGGCCCGAATCCCACGGCGAATCCCTCCTGGCTGTCCATGAAGTCGACGGTCATGAGGCCGTAGTTGCTGCCCGGCGGAGTCTGTTGTTCAAAGGTCGTCCACCCGTCCGTCGTGTGAAGGATGTAGGCCGTGTATCCGGCTTCGCCAACGGCCCAGCCCTCGTTGTCGTCGATCATGCAGATCTGGTTGAGATAGAAGTTTCCCGTGTCCCAGAAGAGAGGGGTCCATGTTCTGCCACCGTCCGTCGTTTTTGCGATGGCGGCTTCGTACTGGGTTCCTTTTCTCAAACCGGCGACCTGGGGCGGAACGTCCTGCAGAGGCGGGCTGTTCTCGGAGAGCCGGAAGCCTGAACCCCGCTTCTCGGGCCACGTGCCGCCCGTCATCCACCCGCGGTTCTCGTCGAGAAAGCAGCAGTAGCGCGGATAAGTGGCAATGCCCCACTCGTGCCCCGCCCAGCTCGCTCCGCCGTTATCGGAGAGGGTGATGCCCAGCTTTTCCCCGCCGATGAGGTTGGTCCAAAAGCTCGGGATCTTGATGTGCTGGGCGTCGACGGCCTCGACGTTCTGGGCCGACCAGATAAAACCGGGCATGCTGGCCGTCTCCCAAGTCTGTCCACCGTCGTGGGTCATCACCATCCCGGGATAAAGGAACTGGACGCCGCAAATCCACATGTTCTGGTCGTCCGAGCAGTCGCATCCCAGGTACATGAGGTTGTACATGGTCGTTGATTGGATGGACCAGGTTTCGCCCCCGTTGGCGGTGACATGGATCGAAGGTCCGATGCCGTCAATAGCGCCCACGGCCCAGCCGAAGTCGTGATCTGCGAAGCAGACGCCCGAGAGGTAGGTAGCCATGCCGTACTGCTGCTTCTCCCACTCGCCGTAGTCGTCGGCGTACATGAAGGGGACGAAGACGAAAAGAAGAATCAGGCAAACGAGTGGTGATTGTGAACAGCGCATCATTTTCCTCCTTCAAACGGTTTTGTTTCCCGAGCTTTGAAATTCGATAGGCTGATCATGATTATAAGTAATAATCACTATTTATCAAGGTATCAAAGAAACCCGGGGCTACCTCTGGTACCGGACCTTGAGGGCCACGAAATCGAGCTCGCACACGTCGCTCGAACCGGGCGACGTCATGCCCGCGGCGAACCACGTCCCGTTGGTGTACTGCGAAGCCGGGGCGGGCGCCGTGAACTCGAATGGGCTGAATACCCAGGGCGCGGCCGAGGAATTGTCGCCGAGATAGACCCAGCCGCCGCCCGTAAAGCCGCGCAGGCCGTAGCGCCACTTCTGTTCACTCGCGCCCGGACCGAGATAGGTTACAAGCAGCCGGGTCTCGAGTATGTCCGGCGGGGAAAGATCGCTCGGACAGGCAAAGGGAAAGAAGCCCGTGTATTTCTTGCTGAACACCATGGTCTCGCCGTAGACGCTCCCCTCCGAGTCGCGCCCCATGATGGCGGACAGGCTTCCGCTGCTCGTTCCCGTTTTATCGATCACCCGATCTGGACGGATGTAGCGCCACGCCTCGGAGGGCGGCGGCCCGGAAGGAGGCTCGTGGCCCGTGTTGACCGTCATCAGGCCGAGATCGACGACGGTGACGTAGGGAACCCATCCCAGCGCAGAGGAGGAGCTGTAGACATGATCGATGCGGCTCTGGCCGGAACAGTAGTCGACGGTCATGACCAGCTTCCCTTCACACAGGATCTGATCGAGAAACCCGCTCACCCACAGCCTCTCCAGAGGCGGAACGAGCTGGTTGCCGTTGTAAAACACCTCCTCCCGGCCGACGCCGTCGACTGCAGCGAAGTAATCGGCCGAGTAGGCCTCTTCGTGATCGGCCAGCTCTTCGCCGTTCTGTGCAATGAGGTAAAATTCGCCCAGCCCGTGGGTCATCCGCGCGTGGCCGGCCAGTATGGTGATCCAATCGACCATGTCGCTCCGCGCGTTCGGATTTCCGTTGGTTTCCCAGTATTCATAGCCGTCCACGATGTCCATGTAGATGCCGTCGAAACCCTGTCCGATGATCCTGTCGAGATAACCAAGAACGATCGCCTGCCACGCCGGGTCCCAGTATTGGACGCGGTAATTGCCCGGCCAGTCCGGGTTCTCTGGACCGAGCCATGAAGGATTTCCCGGCGTCCATCCCGGCTGCCAGTAGTAGCGGTAATCCTCGGCCTCGCCGATGCTCAGATAGGCGAGAACGATCTTTTCTCCGGCGCGGACCGTATCGATCTCGGCGGCAGTGAACTCACCGGCGGCTGTTCCGTCCGACGAGTAATCCATGACAACGAGGTCGAAGTCCGATCCGCCGAGCTCATTGATGTCGATGTTCTGGAGGATATAGGTGTAACTCCGCACCCACCTGAGGTCGCGGCCGGCGAGGGGTGCTGCCAGAAGAACAAGAAGGAGGACGGGCAGAATACGTTTCATGGCGATCAGGTCTCCAGGAACAATGTTGAAGGCGTATATATCTACAAATTATTATACTAAATCGATCAAGAGCAGGGTATGCGTAATTTCACGCATTCAGGCCCTTGATACCGCGGAAGGCGTTTCATTTTCCGGCCAGGAGCTCGTCGAGCAGTTCCCGGGCGCGCCGCAGGTGAGGGATCACGATCGACCCGCCCACAACAAGCCCCACATCGAAGACCTCGCCGATCTCGGCTTCCGAGGCGCCTTCTTCGAGGGACCGGACAACGTGGTAACTGATGCAGTCGTCGCAGCGCAGGACGAGCGACGCGGCGAGGCCGAGCATCTCTTTCGTCTTCGCGTCGAGCGCGCCCTTTTCGTAGCAGCGTGTGTCGAGGTTGAAGAACCGTTTCGTTGTGAGCGTCCCCTTGTCGAGAATGCGCTCGTTCATCTTCTCGCGGTATTTCCGGAATTCTTCAAGACGGTCGGTCATGGGTGCCTCCATGGTGTCCCCAGCTCCGATCAATCTCCTCGCGTGACGCACCCTCGATTTTGCCGCCGAATTCCTTCTCGACACGGCGGAATGTCTTCTCCTCGCGGTCGGCGGCCGCCCGGAGGGCCGTCTCGGGATTCGTGCCCGAAAGCGCGGCGGCGTTGCAGATCGCGAGGAGCAGCTCTCCGAGGGCTTCCTCCGCCTCCGCGCTTTCGCCGGAACAGGCACTCCTTTTCTCCATCCCGTCAAGAAGCTCGCGGGCCCTTTTTATCGGTTCCCGGAAAGGGGGAAGGTCCGCTCCGGTCCGCTTCAGCTTCTCGGCCACGCGATAGGCGCGCAGCAGCCCCGGCATGGCGCGCGGCACGCCGGCCACGGTCGAATCGTCATCGCCATTCTCCCGGCGCTCTCCCTTTTTGATGTCCTCCCAGCGATGGAGCACCTCTTCCACGCTCCGCTCCCCGGCTTCGCCGAAGACATGGGGATGGCGGCGCACGAGCTTCGCCGCGATCAAGCGAAAAGCTTCTTCCAGCGTAAACCGGTCCGACTCGGCCGCGATCAGGCAGGTCATGAAAACATTCATCAAAAGGTCGCCCGTCTCCTCGGCCCCCTTGTCCGGCCGGCCGGCCGCGATCGCGTCGGCCAGCTCGAAGGCCTCTTCGAGAATGAGGGGCGCCATGCTTTTCTCTGTTTGTTTCCCGTCCCAGGGGCATCCGCCCGGTGCGCGGAGCTTCTTCAGGATATCGAGCAGTTCTTGGCAGGCCTTCAAGGTTTCGTCGGCCCTGTCGACGCCGCTCATGCTCCCCCCTCGATCAGCCCGTCCAGCTCCTTTTCAACATCTGCATCGAGAGGCGGAGCGCCCTCTTTGGCCAGAAGCTTTTCCACCTCGTCCCGGGCGCGCTCCAGGGCGTTCCTTCCGCCCTCGGCCTGCCACACCTCGCCCACGGCCCGGTCGATCACCCGTCCCGGGAAGTCATGCTCTTCCCGAAACCACCTCCGCGTGTGATCGAGATTGAGGAACTGTTCGGCTGCAATGCCTTCTTTGAGCATATCGAGGGCCATCACCTTGTCGCGGCGCTCGATGCCGCGCACGGCGCGGAGCGCCATGGCGCAGGCCTCGTTGTCGAGAAGGAGATTCTCCAGGCTCTGACACGACTCGAAGTCGAGCATGCCGGCCCCCGAGACCATGTTGACCCCGGCCAGAGCCGCGATGAGCGAGCCCTGGCCCGCCTCGAGTCCGGCCTGCCCGTCGGGCGTCTTGGCGTCTGAAAGCCCCATATAGGCGTGGGTGGGAAGACCGAGGCGCCGGCCCACCTGGGCGTAAGACGCATCGATCATCATCGTCTCCATCGCCCCCATCGGCGTGGTTCCGTGGCGCATGTCGAAGGCCGATGGCGACCCGCCGTAGATGATGGGCGAACCGGGGCGGGCGAGCTGGTGGATGACCACGCCCGACAGGTCTTCGGCCGTGTGCTGCGTGACGGCGCCCAGGATCGTCACCGGCGCCGTGGCGCCCGTGAGCGGCATGGAAACGAGCTCGGCCGGGATCCCGTCCTCGGCGCACCGCACCAGAACCGAACAGGTGAGCTCGCTCCACATGAGAGGGGGCGAAGGGCAGCAGTCGAAGATGGCGAGCGGTTTCTTTCGCAGCGCATCCTCCGAGCCGCGCACGGCTGCGAGCATCTTTCGCATGACGTCGTAAGAACCGCCGGTGAAGGTCCCCGTGATCACGCCTTTCCTGCCGTTTTTCAGCGCCAGGTAGAGACGGTGCCGGTCCGCCTCTTCGAGCGGCATGTCCGACGGAACCACGCACGTCGACTGAAGCGCCATGGCGTCGAGATGGTCGGTCAATCTCGCAAAGAGAACGCAGTCCTCCGTGGTGGAATCGCGAACGCACTTCTTTTCGTAATCGTAGACCCTGATGGCGGCGGAACCGGGATCGAAATTAACGTGATCGCCGCCGATAATGACCGGGTTTTCACCGTTTCTGTCGAAGACAACCACCTCGGAGGGCGCCGTCTCGAGGGCTTTGTCCACGAGATCGGCCGGGATATGCACACGCTTGTCGCCGCCGACCTTTGCCCCCGCGCCGGTGAGGATGTCGACGGCTCTGTCGTGTTCGACGAAGATTCCGATTTTGTCGAGGATCTTTTTCGCCTCGTCCACGATATCGCGGACGGTTTCATCCGTGAGAAATTTGAGTTTCGGTTTCAGCGGCTGGCTCATAACTATTTTTTCTCCTCAAGATCACACCAATCGGCGTTTTCGTCGTCAACGTCTCGATAAGGACAGTCATCGATGCCGCAGCGCGAACAGCGGCTGCCCCTCCCGCCGCCCGGTTTTCCGCCCTCGAGGGGAACAACGAAGGAGACCGATTTACGCGGAATCATCATGCACGACTCGGTCAATGTCACGTTGATTTCGTCGGGCCGTACGAAGCCGAAGATCGCTTTCTGTTCCTCCACGCTCCACCCGCCGTATCCCGGGCTGCTGCGCCGGTCCGGGCTGAAATCGGTAGGCGTCGCCATCTCGCAGATGAGAAGATTGCACCGGTCGGCCGCCTCCTCGGCCGCGGCGGAACCGATGGCGTCGAGAACCACGGCCCGAACAGTTTCCCCCTTGTCAAAGAGGCGCGATACCCTCTCCTCGAGAGCGGAACCGATCGTACAGACAGCGGCGACGAGCGGCATCTTCGGATCGATCGTACCCGATCCCGGGAGCCCGGCGTGGCTTAAGCGCATCGCGGCTTTCGGCTCCACGAGCCGGCTCGCGATCTCGTATTCGCTCTCGAAAATCTCTTCCACCGACTCGCGAAAGGGACGCTCCTTGCCCTTCCCGGCGCCCAGGAGACGCAGCGCGTGCTTCCGCGGGATTTCAACGGAAAGGGAGACGATGTCCCGGTGCGCCTTCATCACGCTCCGTCCTCCCCGGACAGCTTGTCGAGCTCGCTCTTCAAAGCGGCGATGAAACGCGCGTCCGTGCCGCAGCACCCCCCGACAGCGCGGGCGCCGAGCCGGACCATGGCGGCCCCGTCCCGGGCAAAGTCGGCCGGTTCCTGCCTGTAGACGGCCCGGCTTCCCTCCATCTCGGGAAGACCGGCGTTCGGCTTGACGATGACGGGCGGGGCCGAAGATGCCGGCTTGGCCGAGGAACCAACGAGAAGGGAGCAGAGCTCGGCCATGGCGTCGCTCCCGATGGAACAGTTGGCGCCCGCGGCAAGGGCGCCCTCGTCGGCAAGGGCTTTCATGCTGTCACCGGGTTGGTTTCCCATGAGCGTGAAGAACCCGCGCTTCTTCTTCTCGAAGGTGAGGCACGCCGTTGCAGGCAGGTCCGTCGCTTCCCGCACGGCCTTGAGAGCGCAGATCGCCTCTTTCAGGTCGATCATGGTTTCGATAGAGATGTAGTCGGCTCCGCCTTCGGCAAGCGCGGCCGCCTGGCGGGCGAACCCGTCGACGAGCTCGGCCGGCTTGATAACGCCAACGGGCGAAAGCATCTCGCCCGAAGGGCCGATGTTTCCGGCAACGAGGGCGCGCGCTCCTTTGGCGCCCGCCGCCCCGGATGCCTCGACCGCTTCCCTCGCGATCCGGGCGCCGGCCCGGTTGATCTCTTCCATCTCCTTATCGAGGCCGTGCTTTTTCAGGGTGAAGACGCTTCCGCCGAAAGTATTGGTCTGCACAACGGCGCTCCCGGCGGCTGCGTAGGCGGCGTGGATTTCGCGCACGTCGTCGGGCCGCTCGAGGTTCCATGTCTCCGGGGGGCGTCCGCTCTCGAGGCCGCGCGCAATGAGGGACGAGCCCATGCCGCCGTCGAGGAGAACGACGCCTTTGTCGAAAAGCTCGGCGAGCGAGGTTCTCATGATTCTTTCTCCATCAATCTTTTCGCTTCGGCCACCGCTTCCACGGCGTTGGCGGCGAATCCGTCCGCCCCGATCTGTTCGGCGAAACCCCGCGTCACGGGCGCCCCCCCCACCATGACGGACACCTTCTCCTTCAGGCCCTTGACCTTGAGGATCTCGATCACCTTCCCGTGGCCGGGCATGGTCGTGGTGAGAAGCGCCGAGAGGCAGACGAGAGAGGCGCCCTCGCGCTCGGCCGTCTCGACAAAATCAGGAAGGGGCACGTCCTTGCCCAGGTCGACCACGTCGAAGCCGTTCGCTTCGAGAAAGGTGGCGACCAGCGTCTTGCCGATGTCGTGGATATCTCCCTCGACCGTGCCGATCACGACCTTGCCTCCCCCATCGCCGCCGCCGCTCTTCAGGAGCTCGGGCCGGATCACGTGCATGGCGGCTTTCATGGCGTCGGCGCCCTGCACCAGCTCGGGGAGGAAAAACTCGCCCGCCTCCCAGAGCCGGCCGACCTCCTCGATGCCGGTTACATATCCCTTTTCGATGGAGGCGTTGAGATCGACCCCGGCTTCGACCGCTTCACGGGCCAGGGCCGCCGCCTTCTTGATGTTTCCGTCGATCACGGCTTGTTTCTGATTCTGAAAAAGCTCTGTACTGTTCATGAGTCCTCCTGTTTCACGTGGACCTGGCCGACGGGGGTGCGGATCCACCTCATGATCTCGAGGAACTTCGGCGGCTTGCCCGTCATGAGAATGCCGATGCGGAAAACCTTGGCCGCGGCCCAGAGAACAAAGATGATGGACACGGCGAGGAGAGCGGTCGTCGCCACATACTCGGCCGTGGTCGGCGGACCGGCCGCCCGGTTCATCATCACGAAGGGAGTGAAGGGCGGGATGTAGGAGAGGACCTTGGCGATGGTGCCGTTGGGATCGCGCACGACGGGAACCATGGCGAAGAGGGGAACGATCATGATGATCGTGACGGGGCTCATCAGGTTCTGGGCTTCCTTGAGGCTGTTGCAGACCGAACCGATCCCGACGAAGATCGACGCGAGCAGGAGATATCCGAGAACGAAATAGATCAGAAAGGACGCGATGTAGACGGGATCCCGCACGATCTGAGCCAGGTCGAAGTCGGGCATCTGGTCGAAAAAGAAGGGCATGAGCTTGATACCGGCGATAAAAAAGACGACCCACGAGATGACCATGGTCAGTCCCGTGCTGGCGATGCCGACGATCTTGCCCGACATGAGCTCGAGGGGCGACACCGAAGAGAGGAGGACCTCCATGATCCTGTTCGATTTCTCCTCGATCGTGTTGGTGAGCAGCATCTGCGAGATCATGAAGACCGAGATCCAGAGGAGATAGGTGAAAACGGCGGGCGCCCACTGGCGGACCTTGTCCGTCCCTTCCACCTCTTCTTCCACACCCTCCTCGGAGATCTGCTTCGATTCGAAATAAAGGTATTCCTGAATCTTCCGCGCCACCTCTTCGTCGAGGCCGGCCTCGTGGATGCGCCGCAGCCTGACCTCCTCGGTAGCGAGGCGGCTGAACCAGTTCTTGAGATCGTCGTCGGTCAGGTTGTTGGAGACATATTTGCACCCCTCGTTTCCCTCCACGGGATCGCGGCCGATCACGAAGAAGGCGAAGAGCTTGTCCTCGTTGATGAGATTGTTCAGTTTCTCCCGGGGATCGGGAACGGAGAGGTCGACGTCGACGCGGGCGTAGCGGCTCTTGGATAGCCCGGAGCCGTACTTCTGCGCTTCCTCGGGCGGGAGAGCCTTCCACCACTCCCGGACCGATTGGTGGAACTTCTCGATTCCCTCGCGAACGGCCTCGGGAATGTCGGCTCCATCGAGCTTGGAGAATCCCTCGGGCCGGGACGCCGCCGCGAAAAAGGATGCCGTCATTCTGATCTGGTCATCTTCCAATCCGGCCAGGACGGGTGCAAGCCCACGGAGCGTCTCAGGGAGAGCCTCGAACTCCTTGCCTCTTTTTTCGTGCTTCTCGACCACGGCGAAGAAGACCTTCTCCAGGTCGGGGGAGGCCGCCCTCTCCTCGACCGCTTCGAGGAGCCAGCCCGATTCGTCGAGAACGGCGTAAGTGCGGACATCTTTCTTCTTTTCAAGGAGCATGGGAACGGTGAACGAGAGAATGAGGATGACGGGAAAAGCCAGGATCCCGATCCAGAACGCCTTGGTGCGGATGTTTTCCATGTATTCGCGCAGGGCGACGAGATAGGTCTTACTCATTGGACTCACCTCCGGCGACGCGGATAAAGACCTCGTGGAGGGATGGATCCCTCAGGTCGAAGCGCCGAATTTTGACCCGCTTCACGAGCGCGGCCAGTATCTCCTGCGGGTCGGCGCCGTCATCCATGAAGAGCTCGGCCTGCTTGCCGGCGTCGCTTACGCGCCGGACGCCCGGGAGATCGCGAAGGGCCGATCCGTCTCCGTCATAGTCGAGCATGATCCCCTTGTCGCCCACCGACTTCACCTCCGTGAGCGTTCCGTCGAGGACCTTGCGCCCCTTGTGTATCATGAAGATGAAGTCGCAGATCTGCTCGGCCTGTTCCATCACGTGGGTCGAAAAGATCACCGTGCGCCCCTCCCGCTTCATCTGGAGAATCACGTCGCGCATGACCTCCACGTTGACGGGATCGAGCCCCGAAAAGGGCTCGTCGAGGATGACGAGCTCGGGGTCGTGGATCAGCGTGCCGAGGAGCTGGACCTTTTGGCCCATCCCCTTGGAGAGAGCCTCGCACTTCTTGTCGACCCACTCGCCGAGGCCGAAGCGGATGAGAAGGTCCCGGGCGCGTTCCTTCGCCTCGGCGGCCGCCATCCCTTTGAGCCGGCCGAAATAGGAGACGATCTCGCCCGTCTTCATCTTCTTGTAGAGCCCTTTTTCCTCGGGAAGGTAGCCGAGCCGGTCCTTGACCGCCTCGCCGTCGGGATGCCCGAGGACGGTGATGGCGCCCCTGTCCGGATAGATGATGCTCATGATCATCCGGATCGTCGTTGTTTTTCCCGCGCCGTTCGGCCCGATAAAACCGTTGATGCTGCCCGCCGGGATGTTGAGCGAAATGTCATCCACAGCCAAAACCGGACCGAAGCGCTTGGTCACGTGATCGAGAACGAGCGCGTTCGTCATAGGTGTCGATCCTCCAGAACCGCGTATGAAAACCGTTCTTTCACGGTCAACAATGAACCTTCCGGGTTAATCGAATCAGTGTGTCACCGCGGAACGGCGGCGTCAATGGTTTTGCCCGCACTTTCCTTCAAAGGACGAAGGAAGGAAACTCCCCGGCAAGGAGGATCGAGGTCAGTCCTTCTTCAGGCGTTTCTCGATGATCTTCTCGGCCAGTGCGAACGGCACTGCTTCGTAGTTCTCGAAGTGCATGGTGAACTCGCCGCGGCCGCTCGTAATGGTTCTCAGTTCGGATGAGTATCCGAACATCTCCTCGAGAGAAACACGCGCACGCAGGATAGACATGTCTCCCTTGGAATCCATCTGCACGATCTTGCCGCGCTTGCCGCACAGGCTCGACGTCACGGGACCGGTGTGGTCCGTGTGCGCCGTAACCTCCACGCCCATGATCGGCTCGAGAAGTTCCATTCCGGCTTTCTTGCAGGCGTCGCGAAACCCGATCGATGCGCAGGTGCGGAAAGCATGTTCGGACGAGTCGACATCGTGCGCCGAGCCGTCGATCACGGCGACCTTCACGTCCACCATGGGAAAGCCCGCAAACGGTCCTTTGGTCATGGTGTCTATGATCCCGTTTTTAACGGCCGGTATGTATTCGCGCGGGATGCGGCCGCCCACGATCTTGTTCTCGAACCGAAGCCCCGAACCCGGCTCACAGGGCTCGACGTGCATGCAGACGTGCGCATACTGACCCCGGCCGCCCGTTTGCTTGACATGTTTGTACTCGTGCTCGATCGAGCCGATGATGGTCTCGCGATAGGCCACCCGGGGCTTGCCGGTCGCGACGTTCACGCTGAATTCGCGTTTCAATCGGTCGACGATGACCTCGAGATGCAGTTCACCCATTCCGGAAATGATGACCTCTTTCGTTTCGACGTTGGTCGCCACGGTGAAGGTGGGATCCTCCTCGGAGAGCCGCGCCAGCGCCTTGGCGAGCCGATCCCCCTCGGCCCGGCTTTCGGGCGCCACGGCCACGCCGATCACGGGCGCCGGAAACTCGATCGATTCGAGCATGATCGGGTGGTCCTCACAGCAGAGGGTGTCGCCCGTGCAGGTTTCGGCCAGCCCGACCACTGCTCCCACGTCGCCGGCCCGCAGCTCCTTGACCGATTCCCGATTGTTTGCGTGCATTTCGAAGAGGAGGCCCACGCGCTGCTTCTTTTCTTGGATGGAGTTGTATGTGAACTCACCGGCCTTCATCACGCCCGAGTAGACGCGGACATAGGTGAGCTTGCCCAGGTGCTTGTCGGCTTGCAATTTGAATGCGAGCGCCGCCAGGGGCGCCTCGCCGCTGGGATGCCTGATGATCTCCTTGTTGGACTCGCGATGGGCGCCGATCACGGGGGGCAGGTCGACGGGCGACGGCAGGTAGTCGACAACGGCGTCGAGCAGGCGGCGCACGACCTTGTTGCGGAATGCAGCGCCGCAAAGCACGGGCGTGATGCGCTTGTCGATCGTGGCCTGCCGGATGACGCGGACGACCTCCTCCCGCTCGGGCGCCATTCCCCCAACGAATTTCTCCATCAAGCGGTCGTCCTGCTCGCTGACGCGCTCGATCATGTATTCCTCGGCCCGGCGCGCCCGCTCCATATGCTCCTCGGGGATCGCTTCCTCGCGGATTACAACCCCCTCCGGCGTCCGGTCGTAATAAACCGCCTTCATGTCGACCAGGTCGATAATACCCTCGAAGCCGGCCTCGGCGCCGATCGGGATGACCACGGGCACGGCGTTGGCGCCCAGTTCGTCGCGGATCGCCTGAACAACGCCCTCGAAGTCTGCGCCGATGCGGTCCATCTTGTTGATGAAAGCGATGCGCGGCACGCGATACTTCTCGGCCTGGCGCCAGACGGTTCTGGCCTGCGGCTGGACCCCGCCCACGGCGCAAAAGAGCATCACCGTCCCGTCCAGAACGCGCAGCGAGCGCTCCACCTCGGCCGTGAAGTCGACGTGGCCGGGCGTGTCGATGATGTTGATCCGGTGTTCGCGCCAGTACGCGGTTGTAGCCGCCGACGTAATTGTGATGCCCCGCTCCCGCTCCTGGGCCATCCAGTCCATCGTGGCCTTGCCGTCGTGAACCTCGCCGATCTTGTGGCTCTTTCCCGTGAAAAAAAGAATCCGCTCCGTCACCGTTGTCTTGCCCGCATCGATGTGGGCCATCAATCCGATGTTGCGGATACGCGTGACATCAATGTTTTTGCTCATTTGTTCCTATCTTTTCATTAAGGTGTCCGCTGCCGACGACAGCTGATAAAGGGGAAAATCCACGGTTTATAGCCTCTTTCCGGCCCGCGTGGTCATGAAAATTCCGGATCAATAAAAAGGTCCGGGAATGCCGTGCGCTTTTCAGGAATCACCGTTCACCCAGTCGAGCACATCTTTGGCGCCCGTGGCCGTACTTCCGACCAGGGCTTGATGGGCCGTGTCTTGGATATCGGTGGAGAAGGGGCCTTGAATCGACGATTTCCGCCGTATGTCATCCAGCGCTTTGATCGCGACCTGCGATGCCGAATCGACGCACGCCATCATGAGGAGCAGTTCGATTACGGGCTTGGCCTGTTCCTCGCTCTTCCACGATTCGATCTCCTTGTTCAGCTTTTTGATCGTCTCGTTGTAGTCGTACCGTGCCGATTCCGTCTGGTTTCTATCCAGGTCGATCGTTGAGCAGACATGCCAAAGCCAGAGGTGGCATGCCTTGCCTTTGGATTTATAGGAATCGCGCGCCATCTTGCGGGCTCGATAGAGCTTGTCCTTAATGACGGCATCGATAATGCCCTCAACGTCCGGTTCGTTTTCTCCAAACAGCTTTATGAGTCTATTCCTTTTTTCGCGCTCATACTCGTCGAGATAACCGTCGGCACGATCAACCCACTTCGATTTCTCTTCCAAAAGAGCGAGGCGTTTAAAAACTTCCCCGGCTTCGTCTTTCAACCCGGAGTCCCACAGGTAGAGCCCCAACATAAAAGCGACCTCATGGCAGAGCGGGTAATCGCGGCGCGCCTTCCGCATTATATTCAAAGCCTCCTTCTCTCTCCCGCTGTCCCAGAAGGCGGCGGCCTGATCCAAGGCTTTCCTGATGCCGTCGATTTCACTGTTTTTCTGCTTGACCTGTTCATCGACTCTTTCCATCTCGCTTTTCGGATACTCGACGAGCGCTCCGCAGTCGTACCGGACTTGAGTCGTTCGACCCATGAACAGAAAGCTGTAACGGCTCGTCGTGACCTTTTCGACATAGTACGACCTGCCCCGGGTTTTGCGAACGGACTGGTCGACCAGCGTCTTGATTATCTCTTTCAAGCTCGTCGTATCATCGTCGTTTCTAACGCTGGTCCGTTCTTCGTAGATCTGTTTCTCCAGCCAGCCGGCGATCTCTGATCGGGCTTTGTCGACGGCCCTCCGGCGGGCGTCGTCATAAGTCTTGCTCCTCTCGCTGTAACCGGTGAAGTAGATACAGGCCCCGTCCGGTTCGGGAGGATCGGATTTATACCAGGCCGGGATGGTGCGGCCCGGGGGATCGGACTCACGGATCGGTTCGATAGCGCACCCGGCCAGCCCGGCGAACAGAAGAGCCGGAAGAACGGCTTTCCACGGCGTCGGTGCTCTTCTCAAATGCCTTCTCCTCTTTCTCCGGACTCCGTCATCGCCCGTCCGCGCGCTCCCGCCGTTCATTACCTGGGCTCAAGAAGGAGATCGTGTATCTTGGAATGAACGACGTCGCACGCCTCCCGGGTTTCCGAGATGAGCATGTCCCCCTCATTCCGGGCGAACTCCGTGATGGGCCGGCCTCTTTTCCCTTTCTCGAGAGAAAGAACTCGGCTGTTGAAGATCACTTCGTTCTCGGGAAACCTGATCACCTTGTATTCGCAGTCCACCTTCATGGAAGCCGCGGACTCAACCCTGTCACGCCAAATCCCCCATTCCCATATCCGGATGTCGATCACAGTGTTGGCCCCGAAGTGCTCGGCCAGGCCCTTGTAATTGGGCAGGCGCCTTATTTCCTGTCCCCGGCGTTCCTTGACGACAGAGTGCTCGTCGAAGTACTTCAGTGTTTCGTCGATATCAACCACATCGAATTCCGCGCTCACGACGAGCGAGCGATGAACCCTTTCGATCAGCTCCCTGTGAATGTCGAAGCTCCGCCTGCAGAGATAACCCGAATACTCGTCTTTGACCCTGTCGTCCGATCCGGAACCGAAGAGCGTGCCGAGCTTGCCGAAAAATCTCTCGTACCCGTAGCGATTGTAGTAAACGCTCAACCCCGCGTTCCGGGTCATCCGGACACGGCCGGAATCAAGAACGCGGGAAGGCACGATCACGATCCGATCGATCTTTTCCATGTCTTCGCGCGCCATGAAGGGATGGTCATTCCCCGTCCACTCTCTGGGAAAGTCATCGTGCATGTAATCGATAAAGAACAAACCGAGAATGAAATCGGGAATCTCCTTCAGGTGAACCTCGACACCGGCATTAGCGACCCCGGCGGTCGCCTCGGCCCCGATGCCCCAATAGTCGCGGTGGTTCATATATTTCATGTAATAGTCGTCATCGGTGTAGTTGAGGAAATTGCCGAAAGCGTTCTGGCGCTTGTAGTACTCCGTGCTGAACGGAAGGAGAGAGAATTCGGCTTTCACGTCGTTGCACAGGCCGAACCTGCGTCCGTCGAATCCCAGCCTGGAGACCGTCGCCGCGCCGGCGCCGAACTGCAGCAGCCGTGTGGCGTGCGCGTTGACATGGACGCCGAAGCCGAAACCGAACTGAAAAGAGATGATGTCGAACAAATCAGCGATACGGTTGACCGGCCACAATGCGATCTTGGCCATCACGCCCGTCGGCTCTCCCTCGTCGCTGATCTTCCAGGTCCGGTCGTAGTCATACCAGGTGCGCTCTACATCTTTTAATGCCTTATCTGATCCGCAGCCTGTTGCCAGAAGGAGAAGCAGACAAAAAAGAGCGAGATATTTGAACATCGCAGATTCTCCTGAAACATCAAAACACTTCACACCCATGGGTCAGACCGAATACCGGTTAAAGCCTTCAACTCCGGATATTTAAAAGACTTTCAAAAACCATGTTTTCCGCTGAAAGAAAAAAAATAACCGAATCGAGCTATAATTTCAAAAGAAATGGAGGATCTGTCCGGAGCCGGATCAGAAACTTTGCCCATTCGTCAGGGATTCCGGCACATGGACAAACGCAACGAGCCACTGGCCGTAATCCAGTGGCTCGTATAGTGATAAGTATTGGCTGCCGGACTAGGACTCGAACCTAGACTAGCGGATCCAGAGTCCGCCGTCCTACCGATTAGACGATCCGGCAGTTTTCGATCTGGAATACTTCGCTCCCGAAACGTTTCCGGGAGGCGGAAGTATAAAAACCCGGTTATAGCGAGTCAACAAGTAAAAGACCGCGGTGAACCCGCCCCTTCCCGCTCAATCCTCGAGCTCCACGTTCCAGTAGATATCGGAGATGAAAGCATCCCACGACCGAGGTTTCTTGAATTTCCGGGCGAAAGAGTACCACGGGGACCAGGACGGTTTCTGAGGCACAAAGCGCAGGCCCATGCCGGCCTCTTCCGGTATCCTGTTCCCCTTACGGACATTACACACTGTGCACGCGAGAACGCAGTTTTCCCAAGTTGTTTTTCCACCTCGAGACCGGGGAAGCACGTGATCGAGCGTGAGCTCCTCCGTGCCGGGCTTGGCTCCGCAGTACTGGCACTTGAAACCGTCCCGCCTGTAGATGTTCCTGCGGGAAAAGACGACGCCCCCCTTTGGAACCTTGTCAAATGTCCTGAGAACAACCACTTCGGGCACATCGAAAGCCCCTGACGTGCTCTGGATGATCTTTCCGTTGGTCGGTCCGCGGCGGAGCCATCTCTCGAAGGAGCAGAGCTCGTACGTTTCGACGTCGACGATCCGGACGAGGTCGACGAACGCCATGACCACGGCGCGCCGGACAGGCGTCACATTGACCGGGATCCACGATCTATTCAGTACCAGTGTTGGTGAATTCAGCATCATGCTTTATTTTATCATGTTTTTTTGGGAAATTCTATGAGAGGTCGAATTCGCTCTTTTTGTTTATACAATACTAATCAACATAACTCAATATACCATCCGATCAAAGAACGTTTACTGGCTCGAGAAGTAAACCTCAACGATGCAAAAAACATCGAGTGCAGGCGCGTCAGAGTGCGGCAGATGGGGCAAAAGAGCGATTTTTCTCAGCCGCAGCTATTTATCGATACGTGAGGGTCCGCCCCTTTGGGGCGGTAAAGAAAAATCGGTATTTTGTCCCAAATGTCATACTATGGCGCGAGGTTCGACGGTCTGAGCCGATGTTTTTTGCATCGTTGAGGTCAAGATGAATTTCCTGGGGCTCGAAGGCGAAACAACACATTACGACAAGGCGCACGTCGTTGTTCTGCCCGTGCCCTATGAGAAAACGTGCTCCTGGAAAAGCGGGACCGCCCGCGGTCCGGCCGCCATCATCGAGGCATCGTCCAACGCAGAGTGGTACGACGAGGAATCCGGCATTGATCTCGACCGCATGGGAATCGCCACGCTTCCCGAACCCCCTCTCGCCCTTCTCGATCCGGAAGCCATGGTCGGCGACCTGGAAAAGAGGGCGGACAGAATTTTCCAAGACAACAAGATCCTGGCCGGACTCGGCGGGGAGCATACGATCACGCTCGGTTTCGTGAAAGCCGCCCTGCGCCGCCACCCCGATCTCACTCTGCTTCAGATCGACGCGCACCCCGATCTCCGGGACGAATACGAAGGGCGAAAAATCTGTCACGCCACGGTGGGCCGCAGGATCGCCGAGCTCGCCCCCCTCGTCCAGGTCGGCGTCCGCGCCTGGTCCCGCGAAGAGCAGGACTTCATGGCGCGCCCGAAAGCCGAACAGATCCATCCCCTGGTCACGATTCGGGCCGCAGACATGGACCGCGATACCGGATGGATCGAGAAAGCCGTGGGCTCCCTGGGCGGCAAGGTTTACATTACTTTCGACGTCGATGCCTTCGATCCCTCTGTCATGCCGGCCACGGGCACGCCCGAACCGGGAGGCCTCTCGTGGCGCCGGGCCGCCGATCTCCTTGCCCGTGTCGGGGAGACGAAATCGATCGTCGGCTTCGACGTGGTGGAGCTCTCACCGATCGAACATCTCCACCACTGCGACTATACGGCCGCCCGTCTCGCGGCACGCCTCATCGCACTCAGCCGGGTTGACGGGCCGCACTGAACCCGGAACAAATCTCCTCCTATCCGCTTTTCAACGGCCCGTTCATGATGGAAACTGTTTCCGCTTGAACAGCATCGCGGCCGCCAGGGTAAAGACGAGCCAGAGAAGGCCAAGCACCGTCACTGAGTGGGAAAGGCTCACCTCCGCCGACCGGCTCAGCAGATCGGGGACGGGAAAGAAACCTTCGTCACCGGAGATGTTGGCCATTAGATTGCGCAGGTGATAGAGCACCGAACAGGTGCCGATCCGGAAGGGGATGTTGGCCACAACCCCCTCGATGCAGATCGTAATGAAAAGAACCACGAGAACGGCCCGCCGGGTAATGAGGGAGAGAAGGATGCAGAAGGAACCATAAACCATGGCACCGACAACCGCGGCCGCGAGAACGGCCCAGAGAAGGGGAAGGCTGTGCAGGACCGATTCGATACCGTATCGGCTCATGCTCGTAAAATAGACCGCTCCGAGAGCGGGAATAACAATGATGAAAGTCGAGACCAGGTATGCGAGATAGGACCCGGCAAAGATCGACAACCGGGAAATGGGACAGATCAGATTGTAGATGATCGTTCGGTCATCCACGCTGTCCCCCAGCACGGAACAACCGAGAAAAATGAAAACCAGCATTTGGATGTAGTGGTAGGCGGGAACGGTGTTGATCAGAAAGAAGCGGCTTCCCCCCCCGCGGGGCGTCTCAATGATGAGGCTCGTAACGAGGAGAATGACCACGGGCATCCACGCCAGAAGAGCGAGCGTCCAACCGCGCCGGCCCCTGAGCGGAGAGAATGCGGTATTCCTGAAGACAGCGCCGGCGGAAGCAAAGAAAGAGAGAGGATCGGGAGCACCCGGCAGTGCCGGGGCGCCCGCGGCCTCGAAGGCGCCGCCTCGATCCGGTCCCAAACTCGTTGTGTCCATTGCGCTCCCTTTCATTTCACCAGGTAGTTGAAAACCGCCTGGAGGTTGTTGTCGGGCGAGTGAAAGCTCTCCACCTCGATCCCGTCCTCGACAACGAGCTCGCAGAGCTCGTCATAGAAGCGGTCGGGGTCGCGCGTCCTGACAAGCAGGTTTCCGTCCCCTTCATCGAGGCCGGCGCTCACCACGATTCCTCTCTCCAGGCAGCGCACGGAGAGCTTCACGGGGTCGGCCGTCTTGATCCTCACCGTGTGGGGGTGCTTGTCGATGAGGCCCCGGATATGGTCGATCGTTCCTTCGGCCACGATCCGGCCCTTGGCGATGAGGATCACCTTTGTGGTCATGGCTTCGATCTCGTAGAGGATGTGGCTCGACACGAAGATGCACCGCCCCTGCTCTCCCAGCTCCCGAATCAGGCCGATCACCTCGCGCCGCCCCATGGGGTCCATGCCGGTGAGGGGCTCGTCGAGAACGAGTATGCCGGGATCGTGAAAGAGAGCCTGTGCCAGCTTGACCCTCTGGCGCATGCCGCGCGAATAGGCCCCGATCATCTTGTCCGCCGCCCCGGCGAGGCCGGCTCTGACCAGCACTTTCCTTGCGAGATCGGCTGTCTCTTCCGGCCGGAAACCGCGGAAGAGGGCGCGCTTCCTGATAAATTCGAAGCCCGTCTCCCTGTCGGGAAGGACATCCATCTCGGGGACATAGCCGAGGTCTTTTTTGACTTCCCAATCGAAAAAGGGATGGCGGCCGCAGAGGGAGACGTCCCCCTGGCTCGGCAGGATCTGCCCCGTGACGAGCTTCATGATCGTCGATTTCCCGGCGCCGTTCGGACCGAGAAGGCCGGTCACGCCCGGACCGATCTCGAAGGAGACATTGTTGATTCCGATCACCTGGCCGTACCACCTGGTGACCTGGTCGAACACGATGGGGCCCGCCGTGCCGGCTGTGCGGCTTGTTTCGCCGTTCCCGGCGGGGCCGATGCCGTCTCCCTTCCTGCTCATGACTTGACGAATCATCACTTGACGACCTCCGTCCCCTTCACCCTTTTGAGAAGGATCACACACGCCAGAGCGTTGATCACGAGCAGGTAGAGAAGGGAAAAGACCCAGTGTAGCTGATAGTTCGTTTCGACATTCAGGATGATCCGGGCGAGATAACCCACCGACTCGCGCAGATCGATCAGCCTGAGCTCGATCAGACCGAACACCTTGGACAGAATGGCCGAGGCGATAAGGAGCGTCACGTGAAAGCCGATCCAGAGCACGGCCGCCCTCCGCCCCGTCGAGCAGAGCGAAGAGGCGGCGAGCACAACGAGGGAGGCCGTCAACGTGATGATCAACGAGACGCCGATCATGCCCAACAGGAGAGCGGCCTCGGCAGCGAAAGTTTCGCCCTCGTCGGAGAGGAGATAATCGGACAGAAAAAGAAGCAGCCCCGGAAAGAGCGTCAGGCAGAAGAGGAAGAACGCCATGGCCGCGAACTTGCCGGTCAGGTAGTCGAGAAGCGTGATCGGCTTGGAGAAGTAGATCTCGAGCGCGCCGGTCTTGAGATCCCGCGCGACCAGGCCGGTTCCGACGAAAAGACAGAGGAGGACGATGCCGACGAACTGGTTCAGTATGAGAAAGTTATAGTAGAAAAGCCCGTCAACGGTCGCCAAGGCGGCCAGCCCATCCGCCGCACCTCGCGGCGCACTCTTCGATAATTCGGGGACGAGGTTGTAAGCATAGATCATGCCGATCCGGACCACGAAGGGGATCATGGTCAGGCAGAAAAGAATCAAGAACTTCTTCGTCTTGAAGGACTGCCTGATCTCGTTCAGCATGATGGGGACCCAGCGGAATACTCTCCCTTCCAGGTATCCTTCCCAGTGCTTGTAGGACTGGTCGTATATGGGCACTTCAGTCCTCCACCGACCTGATAAAGAGATCTTCGAGCGATTCTTCGGCAGGAACGAGGGAACGGAGCTGCAGCCCTTCCTCGCGCGCCATTCTGAAGATCTCGACGGTCCGGGCTTCTTTCGGAACGAAGAGCTTGCCTGCGGGACGGACCTTCTCGAAGGTAAATCGCCATCCCGCCTTGTCCGCGGCAAGGCGGAACCTGTCCCGGTCTCCCCTCACCTCCACGTCGTACACCCTCTCGGCCGACACCTTCAGCTCCGAGATCCTGCCCGCCCGGAGAACCTCTCCGTCTTTCAGAAGGACCACGTGTTCGCACGTTCTCTCCACATCGTTCAGGAGGTGGGAAGAGAGGAGGAGGTGGATGTCCTTCCTGTGAGAGAGGTCGTAGATGAGATCGAGGACTTCCTCGCGCCCTTTCGGATCGAAGCCGTTGGTCGGCTCGTCGAGAATGACGACCTCGGGATCGTGGACAATGGCCTGGGCCAGCTTCACGCGCTGACGCATGCCCATCGAGTAGCCGTCCACGGGGCGGTAGCGCGCCTCGCCGAGGTCGACATACTCGAGAACCTCGTGGGCCCGCCGGCGGGCGTCTTTCCACGGCATCCCGACGAGCCGGCCGCAAAAAGCGACGTATTCGAAGCCGTTCATCCCCGGAATGTGGCAGTCGTGCTCGGGTGCGTAGCCCACTTTTTTCCGAATCTCGATCCCGTCCTTCGAGATGTCCCTGCCCAGGAGCGAGCCCTTCCCGCCGGAGAGCTCCTGGAGACCGAGAAGGGCCTTGATCAGGGTCGATTTCCCCGCACCATTCGGGCCGAGAAGCCCCACGCTCCCCCCCTCCATCGAGAGGGTCAGGCCTCTCAGCGCCAGGAATGAGCCGTACGACACCTTGAGATCATCGAGACCGATCAATCGGTTCCGCTGGCTCATGTTCGTTTCCGATTCATGCATCATGTAAAAGGGGTTCTAATATTCCGTTGCGGAATTGTCCAGCCGTTCAGCAGCCGGTGGTGCCGGTCCGTTGCAACGGCCCTTTTCACAACCATACCAATTATTTAGGAAACTTCTCCCTGGCTCCATGGTTTAATTCTTCGCAAAGGGAAAACATATGTTTATAGAACAACACGATTCCGGACAGCAGCTTATACGCAAGCCGAAACCGGTTTGGAAAAATCCCTTTGGAAAAATCCGTCTGGAGAAACCTGAACAGGCCAAACCTTTTTTATCGAGGACAGAACCATGATCCTGGAAAATTGCGCTCTCTTCCTCTGCCTTCTCATTGCCTCCCCCGGCGACGAGCCGGTCCCACAGACGGCTTCTGACAAAGCTGCGGCACGCAACGCTTTCATGGAAGCCTGGTTCGTGGAAACGCATGACAAGAAGGCCGAGGAGTCTCTTATCCTCTATAACAAAATCAGAGAGCTCTACCCGTCGAGCTCCTTTGCTCCGGAAGCCCTGGCCAGAACGATCGGACTGGAGGTCCGGCTTGGCAAGAAGGAAGCAGCCGCGCTTCATCTCGAAGAACTGGAGGCAAAACATCCTGATTGTACAGACCTTATCAGGAAGGCGCGCTGGAACCTGGAGAGAGAGCAGCGTCGAAGCAAGCGGCCCTCCCGACGGTTTCCTCCAAAAAAGCCGGAATCCGAGCAAAGCGGGATCGGGACCGAACCCGATGCCTCCGAATTCCCGCTCGTCGAAGGAAAAGGCCAACATCCCGGCAGAACCGGCGAACCGAGCGGTGGGAATCAACCGAGGATGCGGAGGCCATCGGGAATCGACTTCTCTCTCATCGACCGCCTTCTCGACGAAGCCCGCAAGAGGGAGAAAGAGGGAGACATAAGAGGCGCCGAATTGCTGCGCGACAGGGCCGTTGATCTGATTTTGGAACAGAAGTCCGGCAGAGGTCAGCGCGCCGGATCCATCCCCCCGAAAAGAGAAAGGCTGCAGCGCGAAGCGAAAAGAATCGAAAAGAGAATCAAGGAACTGGAGGCCGAGGGGAAGCACGCAGAAGCCGAAGAGCTTCGCGCAGAGGTTGAAATCATCCGCCGGAACCTGAAATCCCTCAAAAGAAACAAGAAAACCGACAAGGATCTCAAAAGGCTCTTCCCTCCCGAAGATAATGAGAAGAAGGACGATATCGAAATCCTCAGGAGAAAGATCGAAGCGTTGAAAAGGGAGCTCGACGAGAAGCCCGCCGAGGAAAAAACTCCTCCTCCCGAGGAGGCCGGGCCGGTAACGACCGACGACTCGGGGTGAGAGACCGACGAATGAGACCCCGTCGGGGTCCACCCTCTCAGAGCTCTTCATATCGGATACCGCGGCCGCAGGCCGGTTCGATATCGCGTAAAAGCCCGTTCAGGGGGCCGTCATCCCCGGTCGTTTCGAGAAAGGAGCTCGCTTCTTTCCTTTCAGCCGCTGTTTTCAGGATCTCCCGGCGCGCTTCGAGTCTGACACGCTTCGTTTTCAGCCGCTCCAGACAGGCACGCGACGAAGCCCTTTCTCTCCTCACTTCAACGAGCTCTTTTCTGAGCTCCGCTTCACAGGCGCGGCTTATTCTCTCGATATTCAGATCGGTATATCCGGCAGAGGAGCCTGTTTTCTTTATTTCGCCGATTACTTCGTCGAGCCTCTGAAACAGGATTTTTTCCGTCCGATCCAGTCTCTGCAGAACGGA
The DNA here is from genome assembly GCA_964633825.1 of uncultured Phycisphaerales bacterium. Taxonomy (GTDB): domain Bacteria; phylum Planctomycetota; class B15-G4; order B15-G4; family CAYZWU01; genus CAZWHE01. The sequence goes on from CAZWHE010000001.1 coordinate 23,338, forward strand.
CTGGACTTTAGCGATCCGCAGGTTGATCTCATTGATGCCGCTTCGCGCGGGCTCTTCTTCTTTCCGTTTTTCATTCGAACCCTCATACCCGGGAATCTCGAGCCCATCCCAGGTCACAACGAAGAGAAAGAGAGCGGCGCAGATTATGGTCGATATTTTCATGTCATCCGCCTCCGGACGGAGCCGGCCGGGAGAAGCGCTCCCGGCCGGCCGTCTCCTAAAGATTACCTTTTTCGATCTCCTCGAAGCAGGCCTCGATATCGGCGACCACGTCTCTGTCGGACGAGACTCCCGGTTTCGAGTAGTCGATGCCGCCCACATAGTCGCCGTTGATGCGAATCCTCTCTTCGAGAATCCGATCCTTCATATCGAGCTGCTTCTCGAAATCGGCCAACATCTTCTGGGTCTTGCCGATCTCGGTCTTGAATTCATGCGCCAGATCGACGGCGTTCACCGTTTCGGCGAAGATCTCCTTTGCCTTGTACTTCTCGAGCTCGGCCTTCAAAAACATCACCTTGGCCGTGAGCTCGACTTTCACGTTTTCGGCGTTGGTCACATTCTCGCGGGCCATCTCGAGGGTGCCCTTCTTGGTTCTCAAAGTTTCGGCGAGATTCTCCAGGGTCTCGCCCTGGATTCTGAAGATCTTGAGCTTCTCGGCGGCATCGCGCGACACCTCGCCGTGGGAGTACTCCCGGCCGCCGATCAGGTATGCTTCCTTTCCATCGGCAAGAAGCCGCGACGCGCGCTCCAGCGTCTCGCGGAGCCTCCCCGAGGCCTCTTCCTTCTCGGCGATGATGCCTTCGAGGTACTCCACATCCACCTGGCGGCGGATCACGTCGGTCTTCAGTTTCTCGATCTCCCTTTTGAGACCGCTCACCTTGGTTTCGAGGAGAGCCAGCTTGGTTTCGAGCCCCTGGGCTTCCTCGATCTTTTCCTGAATGATGCGCTTGCCCGTCCCGGCATAGAGCTTGAGCTTCTCGGGATAGACAAGAGCACCCACGACTCCGACAACCACAACGGAAAGAATGAACAGCTTGAATATGGTCTTCATTTTGACCTCCTTTGAATCAAGTCCTTATGAACGTTCCGTTTCATATCCGATCAATCCGCCGCACACGCCGATGGCTGCTCGGCAAAAGCGGCCTGATGATTGTTCTTATTGTGGGCCGACAGAAAAGCGTCGGCGATACCGATGAAGTATGGAATGACGAGCCAGCTCGTCACGAAGATGAGAACACCCTTGAGAATCTGGTGGTTGTAAACCTGGCCGGCGCCGGGCAGGACAGTGCTCAAGAGGGCGGCCAGCACGGGATCCTTGTAATCAGGCCGGCCGCAGCAGGGGCATTCGAGCATGCCCTTCACCGCCGCTTTGATGTGATGAGACGGCCGGCTGGGCCGGGGATTTTCTCCGAAGCGTTTCAGGCAGCACGGGCAAGCGCCGGCCCCCTTCTCGCCGAGCGAGGGAAGCCTTTCCCCGCAATACCCGCAGTATTTTTCGTCGTCCTGTGCTTCAGACTTTTTCTTTTTGAGCAGAAACATGATGACCTCCGCAACCCATCATAAGCGACAAAGCAAAAGCCGCGGCAAAACCGGTCCAGATCGCCCAGGGCGGGATGACCACACCCATACCGTCGGGCAGCCAGACAAAGAGGAAGGCGAGCAGGGCGGCGGCGCCCCAGAGCATCCAGTCGCCCTCCCCGACGGTCACCCCCCGCGTCCCTTCATCGAGGCGGTTGTTCTTCTTGATCGCCGCCATGCGCGCATCCCAGGCGCAGAAGAGGAGGAGAAAGATCAAAACCGGGAGCGGCACGACATCCCTGTTGCCGAAACAGACAAGAGCGCCCGCGAGAAAGAAGAGCCCCCGAAAAACAGAACCGCAGTAGATCTGTCCCAGACCGGGCATCGCCGAGAGCATGAAAGCCAGGGTGGGCGACTTGAAATTCGCCTTTTTCTTCGGCTTTTTGAAGGGCTTTCGCCCCGGCACGCAGTCGGGGCAATAGTTTTTCGACTTGTCGAGCCTCCTGCACTCGTGGCAGACGGTCTTGCCGCAGGCCACGCAGCGCGCCGCGCCCGGTCTTTTCGTGTGTCCGCAGTTCGGCACGATACACCTCGCTTTCTTCCACGGGTTATTTCAAAGGGTGTGCCCGGAGATGAAAAAAACGGCGCCCATCAAAAAAACCGAGCGGCCGGATAGGCAAAATCATGCGGCAGGGACGCCTGAGCACCGCGAAGAGCCGGTTTGGAATTTCCGGAACAAATAAAAAAAAGCGATCGGGACTCTGGCGGCACTTGGAGGGTGGAATCACATGGAGTCAAGAAAACCGACACGCCGTGTCAAAAGTCTTTACGCTTCCGGGCTCGCTTGTTTGTTGATTTCTTCAGCCCCGGTATGGGCCTGCCGGATTCCATAAAAATAGGGCAGAATGAGCCAAAAGGTGAGCAGAACGAGGATGCCTTTGCGGGTGTCGCCGTTATAGAACTGCCCCAGCCCGGGCAGCATGGCGGAAAGGACGGCCGCAAACACGGGATCCTTGCGGCGCGGTCCGGGCCGGAGAGATTGCCCTTCTTCCTTCTTTTTTCTATGAAAAAGATGATGCAAAGGACCGCGGCCTTTTCCCATGTGCTTCTCTTTGGGTTTTTTCTTGGGCTTTATCTTGGCCTTTTTCCGTGCGAAATAAAAAGCGCCGGCCGCCATGTCGTGAAGGGTGCGCTTTTCAGGGCTCATGAAGAGGTACCCCACGTCGATAAGCAGCCAGGCCAGACAGATCGTTCCCAGCGTGGGAACAATTGTCGGCTGGGCCGTCTCGGAGGCCCTGGCAAGACCGTCCAGCGCGCGACAGAAAGCGTTCCCGCCCTGATCCCACGACTCGATGAATAAAATCGGAAACTTCGCACCCATTCCGAAAAGGACGGGATAAAAGAGAAGTGTCCTGAAAAAAGCCGCCACCCAGCCAAGGTCCTCGCCGCTCGCCTTTCCCACGCGGCATCTGAAGAACGTCTTGCCCAGGGTGACTCCCCCCTTCGCATCGGAGATGAAAAAATAGAAAAAAACGAAAAGGAGAAAGACGGCATCCCACAGCCAGTATCGAAAGACCCCGCTCTCGAGGTTGTACAGAGCGGACAGAACCGCAAAATCCCCCGCCCAGGCAAGGAAGCGCCTCAAAAGCCCGGCCCGGACGAGCCGGATCTCCTCGGAAGCGGGAGCCTCCCTTTCTTCGATCACATAGCTCGGTATTCTCCTGACACCCTTTGAGCGCTGCTGATCCTTGCTCTTGTCACGGCCCCGCCCCTGTTCGGAGGAAAGAGCGGGAGCCCGCCCTGTCTTCAAGGATTCGAGGTCGGCAATGAGGGCCTCGTATGACGTGTACCTGTCATCCTTCTTCTTGGACATCATCTTCCGGATAACGGCCGAGAGCGCAGCCGGAATCTTCGGATTGCGCGAGTCGGGCGGGGGGAGGTCATCCCTGATGTGCCTGAGGATGATGCCGACCGGGCTCTCCGCTTCGTAGGGCGGGGATCCCGTCAGGAGGTGGTAAAAGGACGCGCCCAGGGAATAGACATCGGTTCTGTAGTCGAGGGGGCGGCTTTCGCCCTGCTCGGGCGACATGTAATAGGGCGTTCCCACGATGGCGCCCGTCAGGGTCAGGCTGCTCTGGCTCGACGCGATCCGGGCCAAACCGAAATCAGTGATTTTCAGGGTCCCCTTCTTGTCGAGAACCATGTTGGACGGCTTGACGTCCCTGTGAATCACCCCTTGGGCCGCGGCCGCCGCCAGGCCCCGGGAAGCCTGGATCATGAGGTCGATCGCCCGGTCCGGATCGAGCGGTCCCTCTCTCCTTAAAAGACGGTCGAGGTTCTCGCCGTCCACCAGCTCCATGGCATAGTAGGGGATCCCTTTCCACGTGTCCGTGTAATAGATCTGGACGATGTGAGGATTGTTCAACCGCGCCACGGAACGGGCTTCCCTCTGAAAGCGGGCGACGAAATCTTTCTGTTCCCGCAGCTTTCCCGAGAGGATCTTGAGCGCCACGTTCCGCTGAAGCTTTTGGTCCACGGCGATGTAGACCTTTCCCATCCCGCCCTCGCCGATTACACCGGTCACGCTGTAGGGCCCCAGGGAAGAACCGATCGCAATGTCGCCGGGCCGGGGGAGTTCGAGAGTCGTTGTGACACGATCTCCGCCGGGAGAAGGACCACCCTCACGCGACGGGGGGCGGCTCGAATCTCCCGGAGGGAGGACATTGATCCTTTTGCAGGACGGACACTCGAACTCGACGCGGTCGTCCCCCGGTTCCTTGACCAGGATCTCGCCGCAGGGACAGATGATTTCGACCGTGTCCTTCATGCCTCGATTCAACGGAACCTTACTCCGTCTCCTTGATTCCATACAGCTTGATCTTGTCGTAAAGCGTGGGTCTGCTGATGCCAAGAATACGGGCGGCCTGTTTCTTGTTCCACCCCGCATATCGAAGCACACTCACCACATGCGCCCGCTCTACCTCTTTGAGGGTCACTTCCGCATCGGGAGCCGCGGTCTGGGCGTCGCCGGCTCGTCCCGTCCAGTTTTCGAAAGCGAGAGGCCCCTCATCGGCCAGAATCAGCTCTCGCTCGAGAACATTTCGCAGCTCACGGACGTTTCCCGGCCACCGGTGGGCCCTGAGACGCTTCATCCCCGCGGGAGAGACCGTTCTTTCCCCATGGGCCAGTTTCTTCAGAAGATGCGAGACGAGCTCGGGTATGTCTTCGGCGTGCTCCCTGAGGGGCGGGGCTTCGATCTGGAACACGCGGAGACGGTACAAAAGATCTTCGCGGAACTCGCCCTTCGCTGTTTTATCGTCCAGGTCGGTGTTCGTGGCCGCAATGATTCTTACGTTCACATGGACCGGCGCTTCCCCGCCAACGGGGTAAAAGCTCTTTTCTTCCAGAACCCTGAGGAGCTTCACCTGAATCGGGAGAGGGAGCTCACCCACCTCGTCGAGAAAGAGCGTCCCCTCGTGGGCCAGCTCGAAGCGCCCGAGCTTCCGGTCGACGGCCCCGGTGAAAGCGCCCTTCTCGTGACCGAAAAGCTCGCTCTCCACCATGGATTCGGGGATGGCGCCGCAGTTGATCGATACCATGGGCCTCTCACACCTCCCGGACTGTGAGTGAAGGGACGAGGCGATCACCTCCTTGCCGGTCCCGCTTTCCCCCACGATCAGGATCGTGGCGTCGGCGGTCGCTGCCTTCCGTACGAGCGTGCGGACATGCTCCATCGCCTTGGAACGACCCACCAGCTCGGTCGTGCCCGGCACCTTCGACCGCAGGATTTTGTTGTCCCTTTCGAGCCTGTTCCGGTATCCCAAGTTCTCAATAGCCAGGGCCGCCTGGGACGTGAACGCTGCCAGGACCTGCAGCTTTTCCTTTCCGAAGGACGTTTCCTTTCCGAAGGACGTTTCCTTTCCGGGCACACCGAGGGAAGAGAGGTAGACTGCGCCGGTGACCCTGCCCGCCGATCTCATGGGCGCGGCCAGGATGCGGGCTGTTCCGGCGGCGGCAATGGACCGCGCCTTGCGCAGCGCGGGGTCGTTCAAGGGATTCACGGCCACAACGGAAACGTTGCCGCCCATCACCTTGTCGAGCACCGTTCTGGAAGGTCTGTATTCCTCTACGCCGCTTCTGTTGATCTCACTAAGAATTTTTATATCCTCGCCATCATCGCCGTCCCGCAGGAAGACGCATCCCAGGTCCATTCCAAAGAGATCCATAACAATGGGCAGAAACTCGTCGAGCATTTTATCCGAGGAATCGGATGTGCCGACCAGTTCGGCCACTCGGAAAAGAGCTTCGATCGGATCTCCGCCGAGACCGGCCCGGCTGAAGACCCCGGAGTCGGGGACCTTTTCGGCTGCCGCCTTCAGGGCGACCTCAACGGTCGTATCGCCGAATACTTCCGTCTTTTTCCCTGCAGTCGATTGCATAGGCTCCCTGTCATAGAGCAGGAGCGAGGCTTGTCCTACAACGATTATGTCTCCGGGCTTCGCAACGGCTTCGGTGACCTTGCTTCCGTTGAGATAGGTCCCGTTCGTGGAGCCGAGGTCCTTCAGGACGGCTCCACCCTTTCGGGGCTTCAGCTCGCAGTGCTCGCGTGACACACCATCGTCGTCCAGAACAACATGGCAAGAGGCGGAGCGGCCTACGCGGAGAACGCCCGTCAAGTGGTAAACCTTTTCGATGCTCCCGCGGCCTTTATAAAGTAGGAACAGGTTCTCTTTCGCCATGAATTCTGAAAACTCCTGTCTCTCTGTCAGAAGACGATTTCTTCTCCTAGAAGACGATTTCTTCCGTCCGGCAATCAAAGAAATCGTAACGGTAAAAGCGTTCTCTGCTCAAACCGGGAACAATGGACCGTTTCGATGAAAACCCCCCGGCCGGCATTATCCGAGAGTAATAGAGAAACCTCCGGTCATCCACGAGACCGAGCACTTTCAAGGGACAGGTTCCGGCCCAGACGACTTGTTCCGATTCGTCATCGTACCTGCGGAACAACAGGCGTGTCCCTTCCCTGTCGATAATCAGGAACCCCTTGTCGTGATAAAAGGGAAAAAGCCCGGCCGCGTTTCCATCGTAGAGAACACAGGTCTTGTGGGCAACCGGGTCGACGAGGATGATTCTGAGCACTCCCGTGGCATCGCTGACCGCCTTTCGCAGCGGGACCGTCTCCCAGACGATGACATCGCCCTGCGCCCTGTCGAGGCAATAGCGGATCTCCTTCCCTTCGGCGGCATAGCACGACTCCACCCGCGCCGTGGAATCACGGTACAAGAAGAGCTCCGTTCTTTTGCCTCTGCTGCCGACGAAAAAGATCCCGTCATCACATCCTTTGATATCGGTGAGCTCCACACCGTGCACGGGTATGACGTATGCCACCTTTTCCTCGGTCGAATAGAGAGCGACCCTCTCCCTGGAGCCGGGAGGCATCACCGCCCTGACGAGGCCCCTTCCTTCGATGAACTCGAGCCTGTGAAAGATGCGGTTGAGAAAGGAGCGTTCCCTTTTTTCATCAAGGTCTTTGAGCCGGTGCTGCCAGAACGAGCCCCTCCACTCATTGATCAGGAGCTTGTCCCCCGAGGGCGAGGGGGAGAGGAGCACGTCACTTCCCAGAAATTTGATCCTCTTCCGATCCGCTTCCACGAGATACCAGCTCGACCCGAAACCTGTTTTTTCCTCCCCCGTTTCTTTGCGTCCCGTCCGGACAAGGAGCCTGTTCTCATTTAGCCAGACCAGATCGGAGACAAGTGAATCGAAATAAAATGTCCGTTTCCGGCGAAACCCGGAATCGGTCACAACGAGCGGGAAATCTCCCCTCTTCACATCACGTTCGAGAGCGGCCGCCAGCCAGTTGTTCAATGGAGAAGGAATGACGAGACGAGGCCGGATTTTGATGTAGCCCGTGTTGTTGGAGCGATCCACGTCGGGCCATTCGTAGTCCGGGTCGATGACAACACCGACAACCCCCTCTTCCGACAGCGTTTTCTTCCAGACCGCCCGTCCCGATGAGAGCGTCACCTGGTTCGGAATTATTTTATTGTCGGTCACAACATCGATGCCGACCTTTCCCCGGAAGTCGAGATCCCCCTGGTTTTCGATAACGACCCTGATCCGGCAGTCTTTCTTCAGAGGCTGAACGGAAAGATCAGCTACGACCAGATCGAGATCGAGACGGTTCCGGGCCCAGTCCCGGAAAAGCCAGTCGAGCCCTTCCACACCCCGCTCCTTGCAGCACCGCGACCAGAGATCTTCATTGTCGCTCCCGGGAGGGGCCCGGAGAATCTCGAGGCAAACCTCTTCGAAGGTGTCGTTCCCCACCAACCGCCGTACGACATCGAGAAGGAACCCCCCGAATTCAACTCCTTTATCTTCCCTCCCGCTCCTTTCGCGGCCCGACACGGACAAACTCTGCCGCGGCAGGCAGGATCCCCCGGGAGAAAAGAGATCGACCCTTTTGAAAGCACAGATCCCGTCCTCCCCGCGACTCCGCCCTTGGGAAACGAAGCGGATGGCCCACCCCATAGCAATCTCTTCCCTCGAAAAGAGGCTGTTTTCCAGCGGCTTCGATCCCGCCTGCAGTTTCGGAGCCATCCAGAGGAGGCCGAAGGCGAAGGCCTGCTCATCGATCGACAGGCTGCGGGGAACAAGAAGGGTTCCGGCGCCGTCACAGCGCAGACCGCCCGCGAAGCTTTCCGGCATGAGAATGAAATTCATCGACTCGGGGCGGACCGCGGGGAGGGATCTCTCGAAAAAACCGTACAAGACTTCGAGGTTTTCCATGAGCCCCGGCGGGCCTGCGCCGAGAGGACAGAGCGCGACCGGTATCTCTCCGACAGTCATCCTGATCGGGGCGGTTCGACATCCCGCAACCGCGAAAGCCTGAACAGGCCGGGCGAGAGACCACTCGAAACAAGTCCGGCCGGTTCCATGGGGGAACCGGTCCGGATCAGCGGGCTTGGCCGAGCTCGCCGGCGCCACGGGCATGAATCCCGAAGGAAAGGTGACCCTGAGATCCACATCCATTGCACCGTTCGAGACCCGCGGATAGTACGCGTCATCGGGATCGAGGTAGATGAGATCATGGGTTATCACGCTCTTCGAGCCCGAAATCCTGAAATCACCGCTGTAGTCGATTTCGAGAACCCCCGCTTTTTCCGAGCTCACCTCGTCGGGAAAGCCCACCCGGTAGAAAGGGCCTATCCTGCCGAATCCGAGATTCCGCCCCTCCCATCTCACTCCGATCACTTTAAGGGCCGGATTCAATCCAAAAAAGAAACCGATCCATCCGGGATCGACGGTCATGTCGATCCTGGCGCTGCCCCTTATCCCGGCTGTTCCGGTCGCTTCTGCCGTAACGGTATCCAGATCGAGCTGAAGGTCCATTTTGCGGGGGGTCTGGTTCCCGAAGAAAAGGCCCAAGCGGCTGTCTAAAAACCGGATCGCCGCAGGCGTCCTTTCAAACAGAACAGTGATGCCGAACAGGATAAAGATCAATGCCAGGACAGCGGCCAGCGAAACCGCCATTGCCGGCTTTCCTCTGAAAAAGCGCCTGAATGATCCGGACATGCCCTCGATGATTCACTCTCCTTTTGGCAGAAACATTGATGCAATGTTTCAATCTATCTTAGCCTCAAAGCGCTGATGATTTCGAGCAGAAACGATCGGGAGGGCGCCGCCCGGTCAAGCGGGCCGCAACGGATCAATCCCCGAGGCCGCTCCGTGGAGACGGAGGGTTTCCTTTTCCAGCTTTGTTCCGCGCCTCGTTTCTCCCAAAATCCGGATCGACATCCGAGTGATGGCCAGCGCGCTTCTCGCTTTCCCCATTTCAAGAAAAACCGTGGCCAGCGCGTTGAGAGAGTAGACCTGCTCCCGGTTCGCCAGAGAAGCGCTGCGCGTTTCAGCGACGGCCCGACGGGATTCCTTCAGAGCCCGCTCTATATTTCTTGACCCCGCACCGGGTCGGCACATAAGGCGGGCCCGCGTGGCCAGCGTCCTTGCGATGAGACGCTTGTCTGCGCCGTCTTCGGCAAGGTGAAACGCTTCATCGAGAATGTCCGCGGCCTCTTCGAAATTCTTTTTTTCCAGAAGACATTCACCCAAATCGGTGAGGGATCGGGCCCTCAAAAAGAAACGCCCCAGCCTGTGCGCGATCTCGGCGGCGCGGCGGAGAGCTTTTTCGGCAAAATCCTGCTTTCCCGATTCCAGGTGGAGCTTGCCGACTCCGATCAGCACTTCGGCGATCCCTTCGTCGTTCCGGGCCTTTCTGAAAATAGAAAGGGATTCGCGAAAAGCCTCCCGGGCAAGGCTCCTTTCACCGCGTTCCAGGTGGATCAATCCCATGCTCGTGAGGATCCGGGCCTGACCGATTCTGTCTCCGAGATTCCGCCTGAGCTCCCGCGCTTCCTCGAGATGCTTCACCGAGTCCGCGTTCTCGCCGATATCAGCCAGAATACCGGCAAGGGTCTGGTGCGCATCCGCCTCTCCGGTCATGTCACGGGCTCGCCGCATGCCGTTCAGGGCCGCCTCCACACAGTGGAGAGCGCTGACAAAACGAGACACGGCATAGTAGTGCTGTCCCATTCTGAGCGACACGAGGGATCTCAGCCTTTGATTGCCGGCTGCGGCGAAAGCCCTGCGCAGAGCCCGGAACTCGACGTCTCTCTTCCCCAGGTAAGCGGCTATTCTGGCCTCCCGGAGATTGATCCGGCATTCGAGCCCCCTGTCGAAATCCTGTCCGGCCTCCCTGAGCACGGCCACATGGTTGACGGCATTCTTGGCCAGGGCCAGAGCGCTTTCGTGGGCATTCCTGAAGAGCAGGTAGTCCTGGGCTTGGAAAAAATACCTGAGAGCTCCGGCGTGATTCCCGGCCCTGGAAAAGTGGACGGCCGTTTTAAGAATCTCTCTCCCCGTAAGAGAGCGCGTTGTCGACATTTTTTCGAAATAGAGTCCGGCCCGCTCGTGGCAGGCCCTGCGCTCCTCGTCTCCGAGAGAGTCGAGGATCATTTCCCGGATCAGAACGTGGTCGAAACGATGCCTTTTTCCCACAGTCGGCCTGATGAGCGAAGAGCGGCTCTCGAGTTTCGAAACAATGCCGACCGCGTCGGCCAGGTCCATCCCGAGCGCGCCGACAACGTCCTCAACACGAAAGCGCACCCCGAACACAGAGGCCTGTTCGAGGAAGCGCCGCTCTTCAACGGCGAGCCTGAAGAGCCTCCTGTAAAAAACATCCTGAATCGTTGCCGGAACGTAGCGGAGGAGCTCGAGCCAGTCGGGGTTCTCGTCGTTCAAGACGCCTTTGTCGAGAAGGAGCCGGGCAACCTCGAGCACGAAGTAGGGATTTCCCTCGGTGACCCCGAAGACGCGGCTCCCCACTCTGTCCTTGACAACGGGAGCGGGGAAACCCAATTCCTCGAGCATGCCCTTGACGTCTTTTTCATCGAGGCGCGACAGCCTGAAAAAACGGGTTCCCTTCTCCCGGTCGAGCTCTTCGAGGAATCCCACCAGATCGCTCTCCTCTCCGGAGAGAGGCTCACCCGAACGGGCCGTCAGGATCATCATCACCCGCATTCCGCCGATGTGCCGGGCAATCTCGAGAAGAACGTCCCGTGCGGGCTTTCCCATGCCCTGGATATTCTCGACAACGAGAATGAGAAGCTTCTTTTTCGACAGGAGGGTGAAGAATTCCTTGAAGAGCTGGGCCGCTGTTTCCGGCGAAGGGACACCCGCTTTCGGTCCGGACGAGGTTGCGACGAGAAAATCGGCGAATGCATCGGCGGTTTGCGGGCGGTCAAGAAACAGATCAGCGAGCTTTTCTCGAAGGCGGCTCTGAAGAAGATCTCTATCCGGCTCCTTGAGATCGAGAGCCGCCAGCACCGCTGAAATGAGAGCCGAATAGGGAACCCTCACCTCGCTCTGGATTCCCTGGACCATAACGAGGTCCCCCTCCTGCTGATCCATGTCCATTCTTTCGAGCAGCCTGTCAAGGAGGCGCGTCTTCCCCACGCCGGCCTCCCCTTCGATCACGGCGACGCGCCCCCCCTTCCCGCCCCTCGCTTCGCCGATGAGTTTTTCAAGGCCCGCGATTTCCCTCTCCCGGCCGTAAAAAGAGGTTTTTCTCGAAATATGAAGAGCGGCCCTTCTCCTGTCCACGAACTCGGGAAAAATCTCGGACCGGACACTCCTCCACCACGGATCGGCTTCGCCCCCTTCGAGAATCCGCCTCAGGCGGGCCCCGGGACCGAGGCGTTTCTTTGGATCCTTCTCCAACAGGGCCATGATGAGAGCGCTCATGAAGGGCGATACGAGGACGCCCAATGACGCCGGCGGTTCGGGCGTGAGGCCGATGTGGTTCGAAATCGTAGAAATCAGGTCTGATCCGAGAAAGGGGTTTTCGCCCACAGCCAATTCGTAGAGGACGACTCCCAGCGAGTAGAGGTCGGACGTTGTTCCGACCCGCGCCGGACCGAACCGCTCCGGAGCCGCATAGGCCACGGTTCCATAAAACCCGCTGTCAATGGATTCGCCCGTACGCCAGATCTTCCTGGAGAAACCGAAATCCCCTATCTTGACCACACCCTTTTTCTCGAGGAATATGTTCTCGGGCTTGAGGTCGCGATGAATGATGCCGCGTCTGTGAATGACGGCCAGCGTCTCCGACACCTGGACGGCGATTTTGCGAAGCATGTCATCGCTCAAGGAACCGCTCTCCTCGAGGACCGATTTGAGGGTCATGCCCCGCAGATATTCCATGACGATGAAGTAAAAGGTGTCGCCGCCCAAACGCTCCGAGCCCACATGGTGAATCCGAACGACGCCGGGGTGCTTCAGCGCCATGCCGAGACCGGCTTCAAATTTGAAACGCGACCTGATTCCGTGATCCCGGGCGAAGCGGGGATGAAGGACCTTAACGGCCACAGCGCTTCCCGCCGCGAGACCGCGCCGGGTCCTTGTCACCTTCCCGAGATAGACGGTTCCCATACCGCCTGAACCGAGGGGACGGACCAGCCTGATACCACGAAGCTCCCGCCCTGCCAGGCTCACCTTTCCTCGTCCTCCGGGCGGGCCGCCTCGTCGCTGTCGCCGTTGTTTTCTTTTTCGGTCTCGATCTCTTTCAAGATCCGGAAAACGCGGTCCGCCTTGTCCATGCCCTCGTCGAATATGAACCGAACCTGGGGAACGGTTTTTGTTCTGAGGGCCTTGGCTATCTCGGACTGGATATATCCCTTCGCGGCTTCAAGGGCGTGAGAGGTTTTTGACTTCTCTCCTTCTTTTCCGAAAACCGAATAATAGACCGAACATGTTTTGAGATCCCGCGACAGCTCGACACGCGTCACGGTCACGAAACCGATCCTGGGATCCTTGAGACGATAGAGGATGATCGTCGTCAGCTTCTCCCTGACAAGCGAGACCAGTTTTTCGAATTTGTCCCAGTTCATTTTATCTCTGCTCCAAGCCTCTACCGGCTCATAGAATTTCCAGGCTGTGATCCACCAGCTCGGCCGAGGGGTGGACCCGCAGCTGGTCCAGGATTTTCATCAAGGCCGACTCGACATGCCTTCTGTCGCTTCCGGCCATGGCGACGGCCATGGTCCCCTTGTTGACTATGTTCTGATCCTCGACCTCGGCAACGGATACGTTGTAACGGCCCCGAAGCCTGTCCTTCAGAGAACGCACGACCCTGCGCTTCTCCTTGAGCGATCGTGAACCGCGGACCAGAAACGAAAACTGAAGAACTCCCAGCGCAGCAGCCAATTCAAAAACCCTCACTGTCGACAGGAGAGCGGAAACAACCTAACAGTATGATAACCCGCGATTTCGGGCGCGCTGTCCGTTAACGAAAGGCGAGGTCAAAATCACGGCAGGGTGGCGAGTGGTTCGTATAACAAAGACGAACAATTAAGGCAGTTAGGGAGGAAGAGGCGTGTCCTCGGTGTCCTTCTCCGGCTTTTTCTCAGCGGTTCCTCCGGCCTCCTGGCTCAGGGTTCTCTTTTCCTTGACGATTTCAAAACTCTCGATCACATCGCCCGTTTTGATGTCGTTGTATCCTTTGATCTTCACCCCGCACTCATAACCCTCTTTGATCTCGCGCCTGTCATCCTGGATGTGTCTGAGGCTTTCGATCTCTCCTTCGTAAATAACAACCCCTTCTCTTACGAGGCGCACCCCGTTGCTGCGGCGAATCGTGCCGTCCGTCACATAGCAGCCCGCAATGTTGCCGAGCCGGGATGATTTAAAAACCTGGCGGATCTCGATATGAGCGGTGACACGCTCCTTTTCGATCGGTTTGAGAGCTCCCTCCATGGCCAGGCGGACATCCTCGAGGAGCTTGTAAATAACCCGGTAAGTCCTGAGATCGATCCTGTTTTCTTCGATCAATTTCCGGGCCTTCGTGTCCGGGATGACACGGAAGCCGATAATGATCGCATCGGAAGCCACCGCAAGCAGGACGTCCTCTTCGGTAATGGCTCCCACTCCGCTCCTGACGATCTTGATCTTCACCTCTTCGTGCTTCATCTCTTCGAAGGATTTCAAGAGCACCTCGAGAGAGCCCTTGACATCGGCCTTGACGACGATCCTGATCTCGGCCACCTTGCCCGCTTCAATCGATTCGAAGAGGTTTTCCAGCGTGATGGCGCTTCTGTCGGGCGCGAGACGATCGGCGCGCTCCTTGTCCCGTCGGATTTTTGCGATTTCCCTGGCCTCATCGATATCTTCGACGCACACAAATCTTTCGCCGGCGTTGGGTAGGGTTTCGAATCCCTGCACATTGATGGGCAAGGCAGGACCGGCGGACTCGATCTTTTTACCCTTGTCGTCGATGATGTTCCTCGCGCGGCAGATCGAATCACCGGCCAGAATGTTATCGCGCAGGCGAACGGTGCCATCCGTCACGAGAAGGGTGACCACGTTGCCGATCACGTCGTCTTTTCTCGATTCGATCACGACCCCTCTGCCCCGGCTGTCGGGATGGGATCCGATCTCGAGCATTTCGGCTTCCAGAGCGAGGCGGTCGAGCAAATCATCCAGGCCCTGCCCGGTTTGAGCCGACACCTCGACACAACCCACCTCGCCTCCCCAGTCCTCGGTCATGACCCCCTGTCCGGCGAGCTGCTGCTTGACCTTCTGGGCATTGGCGTCCGGCTTGTCCATCTTGTTGACGGCGACCACGATCGGGACACCGGCCGCTTGGGCGTGCTGGATCGCCTCCTCGGTCTGGGGCATGACTCCATCGTCTCCGGCAACGACGAGAATGACGATATCGGTGACATTGGCGCCGCGAGCTCTCATCTCGGTGAAGGCCTTGTGCCCGGGCGTATCGAGGAACGTGATCGACTTGCCCGAGGAAGGGGTCACCATGTATGCGCTGATGTGCTGGGTGATGCCTCCTTCTTCGGTGGCCACCACATCGGTTTTCCGTATGGTGTCGAGAAGGGACGTCTTGCCATGGTCCACATGACCGAGCAGCGTGACGATGGGCGGACGGGAAACGTTTCCCTTCTGCCGGGTCTCTTCGGTAAAACCTTCTTTCATGAAGAACTCGTTTTCCAGATCCTTTTCCTCCAGAACCTCCACTTCTTTATTGAAATCAAGGGCGAGCTGGATGACATCTTCCTCCTCCAGCACCGAATTGATGTGGGCCATCTCCCCTTTCTTCATAAGAGAGATAAGGATCTGCTGCGCTCTGATCCCGAGGAGATGGGAAAGTTCTTTCACGGTGACGGGGAGCTGGACATCCACCTTCTTGTCAGGCAGCGGCGCAACGGTTTTTTTAACCGCTTTCTTTGTTCGCGAACCCCGAAAGACGGGGCGCCTCGTTTTGTAGCGTCTGTCCCAGTGGCCGATCCGGATATCCTGGAGAATCGGATCGTCGGCGTCGACATAGATGGTGCTCTGCTTGGGCTTGATGACCTTCTGGACCTTGTCATCCTGGAAACCTTCGCTTTTAGTTTCAGGTTCGAATTCTTTTTTGAACGTTCGATCCACCCCGGTCTTGCCGCCCAACATCTGGTCGAGATCCAGCTTGGGCCCGGACTTTTCAGCAACCTTTTTGCCGGGTTCAGCCGGTTTATCTTTGCGCTTGCGCTCCTTCGCTTTTTTGTGAGCCTCGATCGTGGCGGCATCCAAATTGATTCTTCCCAGAATCGTGGCGCTCGGTCTCCTTTTAGCGATCTTCTTGAGTTTTCTCTTACCGGTTGAGGTTTCTTTTTTCGTTTTTGGAATATCTTCTTCAACAGAAGGTTTTTCTTTATCGGCAACGGCTACGGATTCTTCGCTCTTTTCTGCAGCAGTTCCGGGTTTCTCTTCTCCCACATGCTCATCCTCGGGAGCTTCCGCAACAGCGACCGCACCCTCGGCTTCGTCGATGATTTCCTCATCGCCGGCTGATTTCTTTTCTGTTTTCTTTGTGGTCTTTTTGGCCGCTTTCTTGGTCATCTTGGCCGCAGCTTTTTTCTTTGTTGTCTTTTTCTTGGCCGCTTTCTTCTTGGTTGTTTTTTTCTTCGCCTTCTCAGCCGCCTTCTTCTCTTCTTTAGCCTTCTTTTCCTCCAGGATTTCCTTCATGGCATACTGGAGAAGGGCCACCTCGCCTGCTTCAAGGTTCGAGGAGTGGCTCTTGATGTTCAAGCCGATCTCCTTGACCACAGCAAGCAGTTCCTTGCTGGAGACCTCCATCTCTTTCGCCAGTTCATGAAGCCTCAACGTTCCCGAACCTCCTGGATCTCAACTCAGATCATCAATTTCCTTTTACTGCGCCGACCGTCATTCACCCCGTCTTTTCAGCTTCTTCGGCAGTGCCGGCATCTTCGGCGGTGCCGGCGTCTTCGGTTTCGCCGGCGTCTTCGGCAGTGCCGGCATCTTCGGCAGTGCCGGCATCTTCGGCAGTGCCGACATCTTCCTCCGAAGCGGAGATTTCCTCTTCTTTGGAAGATATTTTCTCATCCTTTTCCACCGCCGGTTCAGAATCGGACTCTCCAAGAAGGACCTTCCTGACCGCAGCGACTTCGGGGTCATCATCTTCAACCCCGGCATCCGATTTCAGCTTATCAGTGACACCCTGAATCTTGATCTCCCAATCGGTCAATCTGCTGGCCAGCCTGACATTCTGCCCTTTGCGTCCGATAGCCAGTGACAGCTGGTCATCGGGAACAAGGACCTGAGCGATCTTCTCCCCTTCGACGAGAGTCATCGAATCGATCTGGGCCGGTCGGAGCGCGTTGATGATCAGGACCTCTAACGAATCGTTCCAGCGAATGATGTCTATACGTTCGTCGTTGAGCTCATCGGTGATCGATTTGATGCGTGTTCCCCTGATCCCGACGCAGGCACCGATGCAATCAACCCGCATGTCATAAGAAGAAACAGCGACCTTGGTCCTGAATCCGGCTTCCCGGGCGATTTTTTTGATCTCAATAATACCTTCGCCGATCTCGGGAACCTCGAGCTCAAAGAGCTTGGCGACAAAATCGGGGCTGGCTCTGGTCAGCAGGATCCTCACCCTCGGACCGGCTTTCTGCACATCGAATATCAAGGCCTTGATTCTCTCGCCGGGCTGATAGGTTTCACCCCGAATTCTCTCCAAACGGGGAAGAATTCCCTCGGTCCGCCCCAGGTTGACAATAACGTCGCCCCTCTCGATGCGCTGGACGGTTCCATTGACAAGATCGCCGACTTTGCTTTCGTACTCGCCGTAGACGACTTCACTCTCGGCTTCCCGGATCTTCTGGATGATCACCTGTTTTGCAGTCTGGGCTTGAATCCGCCCCATATCCGGGTATTCAGCCTGGTACTCACCCTCGTAAACCTCTATTTCACCGGTCTCTCTGTCGATACGAATCTCGATCTCACCTTCGGTTTCATGGCGTTTCATGATCGCAGACGCAATGGCGCCTTCGACGGCCTCAAAGAGGACCTCCTTGTCGATATCCTTTTCTTTATGAAGGACTTCTATCAATCTGACGAGTTCCGGACCATTCATGGCTTAACCCCACTCTAGACACCGCTGAGAATAACGGAATTCAATAGACCCAAATCACATTACATTCCGCCGTAAATACGGTGCGGTCCATGCCACTTGTTCCAAAAGAAAAAGGGGGTCAAATGACCCCGCTTTGATTCTGACAAGCGGTCTAATTCATTTATTATGCTAAGAAGGCTTTAAAAATCCGTCAAGGCTTATTATTAAATAAATAAGGGAGCTTCTCCAAATCGATTTATCTTCTTCATTCGATGAAAATATCTGATCAAGACCCAAAGATGAAGCTCCTGCTGGATATCGGTACATCATCTTGTTAAAACAGATGTTAGGTACAGATATCAGCCGGTTGACCAGGACAAAACAAAACCATGAGATTTTTCTTCTACACAATCCGGAAAAATACGCTCAAGCGGATTTTTCACCCACTTATCGTGACAGTCGTGATCTCGGCCGCAGGCCCGGCACACGAATCGACTCAAAAAGGGAATAGGGTTGAAACAACACCCCTTATTCAAGATTTAGGCTCGCCTTTTTTCATCGTCAGGGACCGGGCCGGTAAAAAAGTTCGTGAAATGAACACAAAGGCCGTTCCGCTCCTGCTCGAAGGGCTCGAGAACAGCGATCCCCTTGTCCGCAGGAACTGTATCACACTCCTCAACGATATCATTCCCCACACTCTCATTAACGACCGAATCGAGGTTTTTCTCGATCAAAGCGACCAGGCTGCGGCCCTGGAAGCGGTCCGTTTTCTGGCAGCCCATCCCATTCCCGGCGAAAAAGAGTACAAGAGATGGGTCCGCGATACGCTCAGCAAGGGAACAACGTCGATCAGATCGGCTTTTCTCTCCGGAATAAGGTGGCCGGCTCTCCCATGCCAAACCGGCTTGATCGTCGAAGCCCTCCCCGAGCTCCCCTCCCGCCTCCGCCCGGTAGCGATCCGGGCCCTTTCGAAGGGAGAGCGCGCGGACGCCGCGCTCCGCCTGAAAGAGTGCTTTCTTCTGATCCGGAAAGGGCTCCTCGAAGAGCACCACCTGCCCGTCCTCCTCGAAAGCTTGGAAGATTGCGTTACGCCCGATTCGATCGACGTCATTGCCCAATGCATTCCGGCCACCTCGCTCCTTGTCGGCGAAAAGGCCTGGAAAGCGCTTTCAGCCCTGAGAATCCACTTGTTCCGATTGAGAGACTTCGAAGGATTGATCAGCCTCAACAAAACCCTTTGCCGGCTCTTTCCCGAGGAAACGGAATACACCCTCGACCTGGCCGACTCGATCCTGCTTTATCGAAAAGATCCAATCGAAGCCGTGACGCTTCTCGAAAAATTGAAGAACCGGCTGGAAGGGAATTCCTCCACAAAGTCGGTCCTGCAGCTGACCGAAGCCCACCAGGGGCTGGCCATTGCCGCGTTCAGGGCCGGCGGCGATTGGAAGCCTCATCTCCAAACTCTCCCCGCCGGCTTGGAGAAGACGCCCGGCGATTACTGCGCTTGGGGTTTGGCTCGAGCCATCCTTCTCAGGGGGACCCTCCTCGCCGTGGAAGGAGAGAACGCCGTCACCGTCCTCGAACAGGCTGTCGACATCGCGCCGTTCGAACAGGACAAGGTTGCCATTGATTCCTGCTTGTCGGGAAGGTTCGGCGTGTCGGGCCTTCTCTGGAGACTCAGCCGGGATGGACGGCTGCACCGCTGCCATGTCGTTCACTCGCAGCTCATCGCGGCGGTGCGGAAGGACAAATCCCGAGCCCGGTCCCGCATCCCCTTCGATTCCGCGGCGTTCACAAGATACGATTACGGAGAACCCGCTTTTGCCGCCAGACTGCTCAGAACCTTCATCAAGAGAGTCGAGGAATCGGGAGTGTGGAACAGCCTCGACCTGGCGGGACAAGCCTGTTTCGTTCTCGGCGCAGCGGAAATGGACATCAGGGACTTTGCGCGCGCACGTGACAGCATCGGCAAAGGAATCAGAATATACGAAGGGCTCCTGGCAGAGTACAGGGCGGAAAGCAAGAAGAATCCTCGTGAAGCCTTCGACGACCTCATCAGGACAGCCAACCGCCGGAAAGCCCTGGGCCTGCTTCAGATGGCCACTCTCAACACTATTGAAGAAAAAGACGCCTCTCTCGCGGGAGAAGATGCCTCTCTCGCGAGAGAAGATGCCTCCCTAACGGGAGAAGACGCCTCCCCGAAAACGGCCGGCCTGGTGAGGGCGGCCGCCTTCCTGGCCCCTGAGCTCGTGGAAGTGCGGATGGCCCGGGCTCTCGTGCTGGCAAGGGCCGGACAGGCCGTCCCGGCCGAAAGGATCGCGAATGCTGTTGAGGAATATGCGGAACAGTATTATAATAAAGCATGTCTTTTTGCCCTCATCGGAAAGAAAGACAAGGCCTTTAAGTACCTCTCCCGTCATTTCGGAGAGCACGTTCGGCCCGCGAGGATGCACCTGGCCCGCAATTATGCCCTGGCTGATCCCGATCTGGCCGCGCTGCGGCAGAACCGGCGTTTTCTCGAGCTAGTTGGAGCCGTGAAATGACCATCTCCGTCATGGTAAACGGAAAAAAAACGAAGCTGGATGGAGAAATAACCGTGCGTGAGCTTCTCGATCATCTCGAGATCGCTTCCCCGGCTCTGGCCGTAGAGATCAACCAGAAGATCATAAAGAAAAAAGACCACGACACGGTCGCCGTCAGTGACGGCGACAGGATCGAAATCGTCACTTTTGTAGGAGGAGGATAGCGCCATGGAGGACAAGCCTCTTCGGATCGGCAAGCACACTTTCCAATCGCGCCTCTTCGTAGGCACGGGCAAATACGAAACCTTTCCCCTCATGGCCGACGCCCTCGAAGCCTCGGGCACCGAAGTCGTCACCGTGGCGGTGCGGCGCGTCAACCTGGACGGTTCCGGCGAAAGCCTCCTCGACTATGTGGACAGGGACAAATACACGATCCTGCCGAACACGGCCGGATGCTTCACGGCCGACGATGCCGTTCGCACGGCTTTCATGGCCCGCGAGGCCGGGCTGTCGGACCTGGTCAAGCTCGAGGTGCTGGGCGACAAGATCTCGCTCATGCCCGACATCGTCGCCACGATCGAAGCGACGGAGATCCTCGTCAAGGAGGGTTTCACCGTCCTTGTTTACACCAACGACGACCCGATCACGGCCCTCCGGATCGAGGACGCCGGCGCGGCGGCCGTCATGCCCCTCGGCTCACCGATCGGTTCGGGGCAGGGGATCCTCAACTCGATCAACATCAGCCTCATCGTTCAAAACGTGAAGGCGCCCGTAATCGTGGACGCCGGGGTCGGAACGGCCTCGGACGTTTCCGTCGCCATGGAGCTCGGCGCGGACGGCGTGCTCCTCAACACCGGGATCGCTCTCGCCGAAAATCCCGTGCTCATGGCGAGCGCCATGAACCACGCCTGCGTTTCGGGGCGCCGGGCCTTTCTCGCGGGACGGATTCCGAAGAAGGATTTCGGCGCGCCGTCGTCGCCCGCGACCGGAATCGCAACAGATTCGTGATCCGGACACCGACCGATGTATGACACCGACGAGAACGAAAAAGAACCCTGCCCGGAATGCGCCTGCCCGGCCTGTTTCGACGGAGAGCTTTCCGAATCCGGAATGCTCGACACCAAGGGGCTCGACAGGGTGACACGCTTTGCGTCCCTTGAAGAAACAACATACGCCGACGTGGAAACGGCATTCCGTGAATCGGGCGCCGGAGATTTCCGACCCTCCCCCTCGGTGAAACACGACCCCCGCTCTGGCATCCGCATATCCTATTCAGAAGCGCGGAGATCGAGGCCGCTCTCCCGTGAAAAGGCCGCGGAAAAGGGCGGCACGGCGGTTCCGGAAGACGGCCGGGAAGCCCCGGAAGACGGCCGGGAAGCCTTGGGCTGTATCGTCTGCGAGGGCCGCCTCACTCCCGTCATCGACAGGGCCCCTCTCTCCGAGGGTGAAACCTTCATCAACCCGAATCTTTTTCCGCTCGTTTATCCTTTCAAAGAAAACAACGGCCGGAACCTTGGCATGCATTTCCTCCAGTGGTGCTCCACTCTTCACGATGTGGACATTCACAACATGTTCCCCAAGGACCTCGAAGCCGTTCTCAGGAGACTCGCCGTGCTCGAAGAATTTCTCCTCCACGGCGGAGCGAAATCATTTCCCGAATCAGGAGGCGGCCACAGGGGCTATGCCGTGATCATGAAGAACCGCGGATTCAAAGTCGGCGGGTCGGTGGAGCACGGACACCAGCAGATCGCCCACGTTTCCCACATGCCGCGATCCATCGCTGCGGACAGCGACTTTCTCGAGAGGGAGGGGAAAACCTACGCGTCGCACATTCGCTGGGCCGCCGGCGCCGCTGGGCTCACGGCGGCCGAGTACCCCGGCAATGTGTCGGCCGTGATCCCGCCCGCCATGCGGCGCCCCCTCGAAGCCGCGATCATTCCGCCCGACGGCGGCGGCGAATACCTACACCATCTCGAGGAGGAGGTTCTCATTGGTTTGGCCCGGGCGCTCCGGGAGATGACGGGCGCGCTTTATCTCCTCATGACCTCCCGGAACCTGACCTTTGATTACAACCTCGCTTTTCACACGGGGCCGCTGGGCCTGCTCTACATCGAAATTCTTCCTTGGACCCAGCCCTACGGCGGATTCGAACATCTCGGACATTTCCTCTGCCAGGAAGAACCCGAAACAACGGCCCGCTGCTATAGAGAAGTGCTCGGATTCGAATAAGGAGTCAACATGGACATCATCAGGATAATCATCAAATCGACTGTGAAAACACTTCTTCTCTTTACTCTTCCGTCGTGCCTTTTCCTGGCGGCGGCGCCGGCGCACGGTGAAATCATCGCCGGCCCCTGGCTTCAAAAAGCGGGGCCCGATCGGATCACGGTCATGTGGGAAACGGACACAGCGGGAGAGAGCTATGTCGATTACGGACCCGATGACACATACGGACTCACCGCCGGGTCGCCCACGCCGGTCCTGATCCACGAAGTGGAAATCACGGGCCTTCAGACGGACTACGAATACCACTACCGCGTGCGCACCGGCGCCGCAACGAGCGCGGACAACGTGTTCCGCACGGCTCCCCCAAAAGGGAGCTCGGGATTCCGTTTCATCGCCTACGGCGACAGCCGGACCAACGAATGGATTCACACCGAGGTCGCACTGGCCATGGACGGGATCTCGGACAGGGCTTTCATCCTGAGCTCGGGCGACATCGTTCCCAGCTCCGGATCGGGGGCCGACAAGTTCCGCGAAGACTTCTTCGGACCGCTTGCCGGCGTGATCTGCGAAACGCCGATCTATGTGGCACGGGGCAACCACGAGGGCACAAACCCGCTCTTCGTACAGTATTTCGCCCATCCCTCGGCCGGATCGGGAAGCGAAGACTACTTCTCGTTCGACTACGGAAACGTCCACGTGATCGCCCTCGACACGAACCAGGCCTACGGCACGGGAAGCGCGCAGAGGACCTGGCTCGAGAGCGACCTGATCGCGTCATCGACGGACCCGGACGTGGACTGGATCATCGCCGTCTTCCACCACCCTCCCTACTCGACGGGGAGCCACGGATCGTCCACAAGCGTCCGCAGTGCGCTCTGCCCGCTTTTCGAGACCTATGGAGTGAACGTCGTCTTCAACGGCCACGACCATGATTACGAACGAGTCGAGGAGCAGAACGGCGTTGTCTACATCGTGACCGGCGGAGGAGGCGCCGGCCTCCGAGACCAGGGGACGCCGCTGTCGTGGAGCGTTTGCTTCCACAAGCTCCATAATTTCGTCACCGTGGACGTGACCGAGACGGAGCTCACCATCGTTGCGAGAGGCGTTCAAAATCCCGGCCATCCCGACGGCGATCTCATCGACTCCGTCGTCATCACGAAGGACCCGGTCTGGTCTCCCACGGCACTGGCCGGACCGGACCAGACCGCTGACCTTGGTACCGTGGTCACCCTCGACGGAACAGGGTCCTACGACGGCGAGGGCGATCTTTTTACTTTTTCCTGGAGCCAGGTCGGAGGACCGAGGACAGCGCTTGTAAATTCCGGCGCTGACCAGCCTTCTTTCGTGCCCCGCTTGCCGGGCATTTACGAGTTCCAACTCCTTTGCACCGAAGCGGGCAGCGTGGACAGCGCCCCCGACAGGGTCCGTGCGGGAATCAAAAACCCCGAAACCGGCGGGGACGCGATTGCCAAAACCGCGGCGGACACGTGGATCGATTCGGTCAATCCGGACACGAACTACGGTTCTTCGGCCACACTCGAGGTGGACGCCTCCCCTTATAAACTGATTTATATCCGCTTCGATATTCCCGCCCTGAACGGAGCCCTTGTCAGCGCGAAACTCCGTTTTTACTGCTCGAACAGCTCCGGCTTCGGCGGATATGTCCGGGTTTTCTCGGACACGGCATGGAACGAGAACACGCCGACATGGAACAATCCCCTCGTTCTCGACGGACCGGCCGTGGCTATTTTCGACGCCGTGAGCTTCGGATCCTGGGCGGAAACCGATATCACGGCCGCTCTCCCCAATTTCTGGAAGACGCCGGGTCCTCTCTCGCTGGCAATCTGTCCGGCCGCAACGGACGGCGCCGACTACCACTCGAAAGAAGGCGCGAACAGCCCGGAGCTTGTTTTGACCTATTCGGGAAAATCCTTTCCCCTTCATCCCGAAGGGGGACCGATGCAAGAATCGAAAGGACCCTCCGAACAAGAGGCGCCGGCTCCGGGCAACCTGAAGCCGCCCGGATATTGACCCGGTTAATCGCGGTCCGCAATAAATTTCGGATTACAGATAACCGAGGGCCTGAAGCTGTCTCTTGATCGCTTCTTCATCGGCTTCCTGATCAACCGCGATTTCAATCCTCTCCAGGTAGTCCTCGAAGGATCTCACCTGCCTGACAGGATGTTTTTCCAGGTATGCGGGATCGATGATTTCTGTCAGGACATCCCCCTCCATCTCTCCCGAAACAGGCAGCCCCATCAATGCCAAGATCGTCGGCGCCACATCGTAGATATCGGCCTTCACAACGGCGCCCTTTCTGATCGGCGGCCCGCAGGCAATGAATATTCCGTCCATCTGGTGGCAGCCCGACTGACCCACGGTCACCTTGTCATCGTTCATCCTTTCGGCGTCGAGGTAGTCGAATTCGCCGATCGATTTTTCCTGCGGGAGCTTCCCGGAAGACTGGAACCCGTGATCGGAAACAATGATCACCACCGTGTCCTCATCGACCTTGTCGAGAAGCTTAGAGAGATACCGGTCGTTGTGTTCGTAAAAATCGGGAATGAGCGGACCGAAGCGCGCCGCCTTTTCCGAATCGATCCCGTCGAAATCCTCGGGTTTGTAAAAATGCCAAAAGGTATGACAGATGGCGTCGTTTGCTATCAGAAAGACGCCGGTCAAAGCCGGCTGCTCCCTCTCCAGCATGTGGAGCGCCGTCCTCTCGTAAGTCCGCTGCGCACAGTAGGCGAACTTCAGGACGCTGAATGCATGGCCGTAAATGGGAACCTCGAGCTCCCCGAACTCCTCCAGTTCTTCCTTCGAAAACCTGACAAGCCGTTTCAGCTCATCCATCGGGGGTTCGGCCGGATCGATGATGAGGGGCTTGATCTCCTCGATCAGCTTGTCCGGGTAGGTCAATTTCCGGGCGCTCACGTCCCCCGTCCATTCGGTCCACCTGCTCCGTATGACGCGGTCGGAAATGATCCACCCCTTGACGGGCTCCGCCGGCCAGGAAGCCCACCACCCCTGAAACCCGACCGTCTTTTCGAAAAGGGAGATCCAGTTCCAGAGCGCGGCGACCCTGCGGTCGTTCGAGCCGACGAGAGGATCCTCGTCGCTTCTTCGGTCCTCGTCGCTTCGAACGACAAAATCTTCCACACCGTGGTCCTCGCGGTCCCGGCCGGTCACGATCGTTGTCCAGATGGCGGGGGAAAGCATGGGCTTCTCGGACTTCAAAACACCGTGGGCCCCGTTCTCGATGAGCGACTTGAACCGCGTCAGCCTGCCCTTCTCGATCATGGGCTTGATGATGGAAAATGTTCCGCCGTCGATGCCGATGAGAAGGATTTTCACTCCCGAAGGCTTGCACTGCGCCGCGATCTCGTCGAGCGATCCGGTCAGTTCTTCGTACTTGGAACAGCCCGCACCGAATAGAAAAACCAACGAAAAGAGACATGCGGTGATTCTTGTCAGACTCAAAGTCCGCTCCTCAACGCTGAAAGATCGGCAGATACCCGAAGGGAATCTGGAGTGTGAGTGTGGTCATTGCCGTTGCATAGACAGGGCCGTATGAACTGTTCGGGAAGGATCCGTCCTCGCGCTGCTGTTCCCGTGAAGCCTCGTCGACGAGCATGGGAAACCAGCGTTCGAACTTGCTCCTGTCTCTGCACTGATAATAAGCCTGGGACGCGTAAAAGCGCGCGTACCGCGGATACTGGTCCTTGTAAGACGAAACGAAATTGAGAACCGGATCCTTTCTGAGCATGTACTCCATCGCCTTGTCGATGGCTTTCGAGTCGTAGTCGCCGGTTGCGTTCAGCGTCGCCACCGCAGCGGCGGTCAGGGCATAGGAGGTGTGATCGTCGTTCAGGCGGTACCGGAATGAACCGTCCTCCTTTTTCTGGGACTTGCGAACATACTGAACGGCCTTGTCGATAACCGACTTGTCCACATGAATACCGGAGTTCCTGGCCGCTCTGAGCCCCTGGATGATGCAGATCGTGATCGATCCCTCGTGATCGGAAGTCTTGCGCGTCTCGTAATACCATCCCCCGATTTCGGTCTGGATTCCGCTGACGAGCTCCACGCTTTTCTTGAGAATTTTCTCCAACCTTTTCCGGTCCACCGATCTATCGCTGATCCCGAACATGCCGTATGCCTCGGCGAGGGCCAGAATGGCGAATCCCTGGCCGTGCATCTTCGAGGTCGTGTCCCTGTCATCCACGAACTCACCCTTGTCGTTGCAGGCCTTGCAGAGGTAGGAGAGGCCGTCACGAAGCTCGCGGTTGTACCTGCCCCGCTCGGGGGTGTTGCCGCCCGCCATGAATGAAAGACAGGTGAGCGCCGTCACCGCAATGGGAGCGCTCGCCGTGGAATAATCGGGATCGGTTGAAAACGAGCCGTCCCTGTTCTGGCGCGAGGCGAGGTAGGCGTGTCCTCGCTCGACGATTCCGTGGATCATCTTCGTGGCCTTGCTCAAGCGGTCGGCCGTTTTCTCGTCGTTCGTATCGATAACGGTCTTCAGCCCGACGGGAGCTTTCGAGACAACGGCCGGGATGGAGGAGGCGGCCGTCACACAGATGACAAGAACGATCAACCCTGGCATTGGGGCGTGCTCTCTCATTATTTTCCGGTCCTGCCTGTCCGCCTGTAATACTCTTCGAGCCATTTCCGGTACTTCTGAGGAAAATCTTCCACATTGGAGTTGAGAATCTCCTCCTGGACTTTGGGGGGAAGCAGCCCCCAACGACCCGAGACGCGTGGATGATTTGCATCTTCACTGCCCTGCTCCGGGGGGGGGGTCCGGGATCTTTTCTGCCGGCCCTTGTCGGCCGCGGGATCCCGATCTTCAGGAGATTCCCCCTTCTGCCGGTCCAGGTTCTTTTTCAATTCGTCGTCCCCGGGGTTTTCGCTGCGGGGCTCTTGCTTCTTTTTATCCTGATCTTGAGGCTGCCGCTCACGCTCGCCTCCCCCTCCGCCGGGGGATTTCTGGACCTTGATGCTTCGGATCAGCTCGTTGATGTCATCGATGATTTTTCTCTGCTTCCTGCGCGTCTCGTCGAGAAGAAAACCGAGGTCCTCCCGCTTTTCGCTCCCCCCCATTCTGGCCGCAGAGTCGAGGTTGCGATCGACCGTCTCCAAACCCTTGCGGATCCTCTGAACCAGTTCGGCCATTTTCATCTCGTCATCGCTCGGCACGGGCGGGCCGGCATCCTGTCCCTTCGCGACCCCGGAAAGAGATCCGAGAAGAACCAGGACTGCAACAACCCTCACGGCCGGTTTTCTTTCGACCATTTTGTTACTTCTCCTTACTCCGATCGCCCGCTTGCTCGAGTATTTTGTCGAACAGCTCGGTGATGTCGGCATGCTCGCTCGCCATGCGCCGGATCAGCTCTCGCCGAACCGGATCGGCTTTGTTCTCCCGAAGAGCGGGATCCCGGGCGATCAATTCTTCGAGCCGCATCAACGCCCCTTCCTCCATGGTCCTGATCATGATCAGCTCCGCCACAGGCGGAACGAGGGGCGGCGGCTGTTTACGATCGGGTTTTTTTCCGCTCGTTCCGGACGCCTCCATCCGCCTCTTGAGCTCTTCCCTGAGGGCGGACAGCAGTTCGTCGAAGCGCCTGCTGATTCCTTTTTGAATAGCCTGTACCATCCTGCCCGTTCTCTTCCTTTTCAGCGAATCGATCACCTCGTCCAGGTCGTCCCGGTTGCGATCGAGAACCCAGGAAAAGACCGTGGCGCCGTCCTCCTCTATTTTGCCCTTCACAGCGATCACTCTCTCTCTGATCCCGGTTTCTCTTTCAGCCATATCGAGAAGGTTCTTTCTCTGAGAGCGCCTGAGCTCAACCCCTTCTTCGCGCTCCATGTCGAAAGCCTTTGTTTTCCTGTTGATTTCGTCCTGTTCGCTCTTGAGCGTCTCGAGCTCCTGCTTGACCCGGAAGAGGACTTCCTGCTGGCGGATATCTTGATATTTTTGCTCCTCCCTCTTCATTTCCTTGAGCGCTTTCTTCAGATATCCGGCCGCGTCTTCTTCGTCCGTCTCCGCCTGTTCGCCATGCCGACCTCCGAGGTTTCGAGCCGCCGAACCCATCTTCTGAGCCGCGTCCGAAAGATGGCCGAGCGGTTTCTTGTACGGCAGATCCCTGAGCCGCCGCATGAGGTCGCGCGCCTTGTCCTCGAGCTCCTTCTGTCTATCGGCCAGCTCTTTGTACTTTTTTCCCTTTTCCTCGCTGCTGAGTCCTTCGTTTCCCTCCTTCCCGATCCGGTCCGCCCTTTCTGCGAGGACATCCAGAAGCCGGCCCAGCTTCTCCCGCGCCCGCGTCTGAGGCTCCCTCGCGCGCGAAGCCGCACCGCTCCTCAGGTTCTCGACCGCCTCGAACATTTCGCCGGCGATTTCGGCCGCAAGGCCGGCGGCTTCGGCCTCCTGGCCGGCGGCTTCGGCCTCCTGGCCGGCGGCTTCGGCCTCCTGGCCGGCGATTTCGGTTGCTTCCAGGATCTTTTCAACCTCACCCGTTTCGTTCGCCAGAAAGCCCTGCTCGACCGCGGATGCATCGATCGAGTTCTTCCTCCCGCCCTGCCCGTTCTCCCAGGCCCGCTGCAGAAACCGCGCCGCTTCCTGCATCAAAAAAGCCGCTTCTTCCTCGTGAACAAGCGCACTGCCGTCGTCGCCCCCGCGCAGACTGCCGGCCGCTTCATCGGCCGAAGCCGCAGCGTTCGTTCCGGCTGCAGACGCCTTTTTCACGGCATCCGCCGCCGGTCCGGCATGGCGAAGACTCCCGATCTTTTCGAGAACGTCTTTCAAGTCGCCGACGATCCCCTCCTGTTCCGATGTGAGGCCGCCGTCGCCGCCCTTTCCGATCTCCCGTTCCAATGACCCTATGGCGGCGGCCGTTTTCCGGGCTTCTTCCGCCGCCCGGGCGAGCCCTCCCTTCCCCAGCTCTCTCCCAATCCCGGCGATTCCGTCCTCGATCTCTTTCAATACCCGCACAAAATCGTCGCGCCCGGTTTCTTCCAAAAGAGCGGACGCTGCATGTAAGGATTCCCCGATCTCGATCTGCCTCCGCAGGAATTCGCTTGTATCCGCCCGAACATCCCCCTCTTCCTTCACGGCCGCTTTCCCGATCCGGCGCGCCAAAGCTTCCTGCCCCTTCCGGGCTTCCGAGAGCACGCCCGGAAGCTTGCCGCAGCGTTCGGCGAGAGCGTCGGATGTTTTTCGCGCGAGCGCATCTTCCCTTTCGGCCAGCTCCTCGAGATTTCGAGCCAGCTCGAGAAGATGCGCCGCCGCTTTTTCCTCTTGCGAAGCTTCTTCGGTTTTTTCGTTCAGAACATCCTGCCTGTTAATGATCGCCCGCACTTTCTCGAGAGCCAGGCGCACCATGTCCTCCTCGCTGTAGATAAGATCGCGGGTTTCCCTCAGGATTTCGTTCTGTTCGTTCACCAGTTCCTGTGTGCCGGCCAGCCCATCGGCCAGGGCGGACAACATATCCTCGAGCCTCTCGAGATCGCTCCGGTCCTGGAGAATGGCGAAGATGTCTTCCAGATCACGGCTGAGCTTCTCCTGGGATTCGATGATCTGCAGGCGCGACTCGCGCACCATTTCTTCGAGCTGTTCGATCCTGACGTAAATGTTGCGTTCTTTCAGTTCGGTGCGTGCTTTCCGGATGAGGTCGGCGTTGCGCATGTTGCCGTCGGCTTCGTATTTCCGGACAAGCCGCTCCATCATTTCCTCGATCCGGTCCAGCCGTATCCTGATCATCTTTTGATCGCGCAGAATCTTCTCCTTGCTCTTGGATCGATCCTGAGCCGACGCAAAGCCCGAAAACAGAACCAACACGGCCAGAGCGATCGCGGCGATCTTTTGCGGCAGGCCCGAAGCGGGCCGCATCTCTGATAGGCTCATCACTTTTTGATCCATTCTCTCGTTCTCGTGTTGAGACGCTCCTGGTCATCCACGATGTCGCGCATCATCTGGAGCAGTTCCTGAAAATCCTCCCATTCGGACATCTTTTCCAAGAGCAGCTCGAGCGCTTTTATGATTTTCGACTGCGTCTCCAAGGCATCCCGGATGAGAGCGGGCTTCTCTTCTTCGCTGCTGCAGACAACGGCGCGGGAAAGACTCCCGGCCGCCCGGGGAGAGAGGTCGCTCGAGACGACCAGCGACAAGCCGAGCATGCCGAGAAGGCGCGACATGGCGTCCATCTCACCGAATTCTCCCCCGGCGGATGCGGTGACAAGGGCCGCGTAGTGCGCGGGGTCGAAGACATCGCCCCCGGGGCCGGCGCCGTCGGCCAGCGATGTGGATTCGATTGAAAGCGCTCTTTCGAGAAGCGCCGCCGCCCCCGAGGTTTTGTCGAGACGATTGAAAAGGTACTCATCGAACAAAACAGCGAACTCGCGGGCGACCCTCTTTCCGCGCATTGTAATCTGGTTCTGGCCTATTTCGAGAGAGAGCAGAGCTTGCTCGCCGGGGAGCCCGCCCTCCTCTTCCGCGTCGGACATAACTTCACGAACCCGTTCCCTCTTTTCCTGTTGATATGCCAGGAGATTCCTTACGTCCTCCCGCAGGCGGATCTGGCGTTCCGTGAGAAGCCGGATTTTTTCGCTGCCTGTCACAACATTGATCACGGCCGATTCGGTCAGGACCTTTCCGCCCTCATCCCCCGGCCGCGAATCGATGGCGAAAAGAGAATAGATCAGCGAGTCACGGGGGCTCAACCTGTGATAATCCACAGCGGCATCCCCCTCCTTGGCGGCATCGCCGTCCTTCGGATCGACGCCGGTCGAAGCGGTTCTTTCGACAAAGGGAAAGCGCCGCAATTCCAGGTCCATGACGTGGCGCCCCACGAGGCGCTTCGAGCCAAAGGGCTCTTCCACGTCGCGGGCCGTAAAGTCGAGAACTTCCTCTTTCCCCGGACCGACAACACGATAGGCTATGCCCATGCGCGCTACGCCGTGGTCATCTTCCGCCGTGGCCCGAAAGGGTATCACGGCTTCGGGGGTGACATCGAGCTCGCGCCTGCGCGGCCGAAGGAGCTTGATGCGCGGGTCCTGATCTTTCCTGCAGATAACGGGGTAAACTGGATTGTCGAGATCCCCGAATCCCCTGTCGTTCCAGAGCTCGACGCGATAGTGGCCCGAAGCCCGAACCTCCATAGAATGGCGGAGGATCAAGGGATTCTCCATGTCCGCAGCAAGATCGACGCTCGCTTCCTCTCCACCGAGGTTTTTCCTCAAAACCGCTCTCGCCGCCGGGCAGGAGAGAGTAAAGACCATGTCCACAAGCGTCCCCTCGGGCGCCTCGACCTCGGCTGATTCGCGCGTCTCGTCCTCTTTTTCAAGGTATTCCGGATAGCGATAGGTAACCCGCGTTGCGCCAACCATGGGGAGCGGGATCACGGTGACATCCACCTCCCGTCCCCGCCCGTCGTCATCACCGCCCCTCGCGCGCAATGTCATGGGAACCCTGATGTCGCGCACCAGGCACCGGTACTCCCCGTCTGTGCGCCTCTTCGCGGCGGAAAGAAGAAACCGGCCCCTTTTCGGCGACTGGACGACTTCGACTTCGCCGGGATCCCGCCCCTCCACGTCGATGCGGAGCGGAAGAGACGCCCCTTCCGCCACGACGACCGACTGCCTGCCCGCCGGGTCGGCTTCTCCCTCGATCAGGAACTGCGCCGCTCGGTCTTCCCGGCCGTCTTCTTCGATGGTGACCAGGAGAGTGGTTCTGCGCGGCCACTCCACGCTTCCTCCGAACATACGCTCCACCCCGACGCCGGCCATGCCCGGCTGCCACGCACCGAACGCGGCGATACTAACAACGAGTAAAACGGACAAAAGACCGATCCGTTTGACGCTCGTCGTGCTGAACACCCCATCCCACGTCTCGGCAGCCGCCGCCCGGCGCGCTTCCTCCACGGCGGCCCGCATCAGGGAGGGAGAAGAGCCGCCGTGCTCTTGTGAATCCGTGCCGGGCCTCGCCCGGGCCAGGCCCTCCATCTGAACGACTCCGATCAGCCGGCCGTCGAGCTTGGGATAGCGGCTCTCCACGGCCAGCGCCATGTCCTCCACCGTGACCGTCCGCGTCAGGGGATAGACGAAAAACCTGTAGGCGGAATAGAAAATATAAGCCAGCGCTATCAGGCCGAGCACGACACGGACAGGAAGAGGAAGGATAAACACGACGTCGAGCATGAAAAGCAGGACAGCCGCGAGGGAAACGCGCAAGCAGAGATGAACAGCGCCGTTGGCGAGGTAAAGCCTTTTGAGCCTCCCGAGAAGGCTCTCGAGTCTCGCCGATATTTCGCGCCCGATCCGTTCCGTTTCCAAAGCCTCTCTCCTCACCTTTCAAAGATCGGAAGATATCCCTTCGGCAGCTGCAGGATAACGGCGGCCACTGCCGTCGAGAAATACTCTCCCGGTCCCGTAAAATTGTCCCAGTGCCCGTCTGAACGCTGGTCATCGAGCAGCTCGGTGCAGATCATCTCGTAGTAACGGCTCCACCAGGGCTCGCCCGCCGTGTACATCGCCTGGACCGCGTAGTAATTGCCGTACCAGTAGAAATAGTGCCCCCGGTAGTCCCTGGAAACAGTATGAAAATTATCCATGAGATACTGGAGGCTGTAATCGAGCTCTTTTTCCGAATACTCTCCCGCGTTGAACAGGGAGGTGACTCCGGCCGCTGTGAGCGAAAAGGACGATCTGTATCCGCTCGGCGAGCCGTTCCGGTAGATCTGGTAGAGAAACGCGCCCCGGTCCACCCTGTAGTAAGGATCCATCATGACAAAGGGATAGCGGCGGCGGCGCGCCTCGGTCTCGTCCACATAGGAATTGCGCACGTAGCGGACCGCGCGGTCGATCGTGGATTTGGGCACCTTGATCCCCACGTTCCGGGCCGCACGAAGAGCCATGAGCTGGCAGACGGTGACGGACATGTCCGATTCGGGCGCAAAAGGCTTGTACCTCCAGGAACCGGAGCTGTTCTGGCACTTCACGACGAGCGTCACGGCTTCCTGGAGGTTCTTTTTCACGTCCGACCGGTGAGTCATGCCGTAGACCTCGGCCAGAAAGAGGGTGGCGAAGGCGTGGCTGTACATCCGTGTGCCGCTCGCCGTGATGTAGCCCTCGTCGTTGACGCAGGAGAGGACGAAATTGATCGCTCCCGACACGGCCTTGCCGTATCGTCCGCGCTCGGGGAGATGCCCCCCCGACAGATAGGCGATCCCGGCCAGCGCGGTCACCCCGGGATGGGGCCGGGAGAACCGGATCACTTCGTAGTTCTCGTTCAGCTTGAAGCCGATGTCGCCGTCCCACGATCCGTCCCTGTTCTGATGATCTCTCAGAAAATCGAGACCCCGCTGCGCGGCGCCATGAATCTTCTCGGATGTGATGGATGCTTCCTGCACGAATGCTTCCTGCACGAGATCTTCATCCGCGTTTCCGACGAGAGCAAGCATTGCGAACAAAAGGATCACTTTCTTTCCTCTCGGAGGCAGATCAGGCGCGAATCCGCCAGAATGAGCAGAGCGCCCTCACGGAGCCGAACAACAAGCGGGCGGTAACCCGGAAGGATGTTTCCCGCACCTCCCGGTTCGAGAACATCCTTGCTAAAAGTAACGTCTCCCCCAGCGCCGTCTACAAAGAATATCCTCCCTCTCAGGGCATCGACGTCGCGTCGCGCGGGATCATAGTCCACGACTACGATCAGACCGTCCCCGGCGACAATGCCTTCCTGGATCGTGGGATGCCTTCCCCCCCTGCCCAGGATATTGAGAAGCATCCCCTCGAACCGGACCTCGCCCGTGTCGAGCTCTAGGGCCGAGACAGGAACCTCCCGCCCAAACCGGTAGGGCCGGACAAAAACGGTCCGGCTCGGAAAAACATGCCCCCCGCAGAAAATCCATTCCGACGGAGCCAGTTCGATCGATTTTTCAACCTGCCCTGTTTTGGAATCGAGGACAAGGAGCGTCATCCGCCGGCGGTTGCCCCGCAGGCTGCCCGACAGAGCCAGAAGCCCGTCCGGGATTTTCACGGCGCTGGCGGGGAGAAGGGTTCTCGAGCCGAGAGGACAGGTCCAGACTTCCTTTCCTGTTCGTGAATCGACGGCGAGAAGAAGGTTTCTCCTCAAGCCGGAATGGGGAGACCTCCTCCCGATCCTGAGAAGAAGGAGCCCTTGCGGAGATTCAAAGAGAAAAGGGCTCGCAAACGTGACATCGAGAGGAAGGCGGACCCGTTCCGCACCGGAGAGGGGATCGAGCACGAGAAGGGATCTCGAATTGACGATAACGGCAAAGGAATCGATGGCGGGAACGATCTGCACGTCTCTGCATTTCTCGATCCTTTTTCTCCAGAGCACGCTGCCAGTCACGGGATTGACGCACTCGGCCGTCATCGTATCGTCACGGTCGCCTTCGAATGTGGCCACAACCATCCCGAGGAGCCCGTTCGAAGATCCCACATCGACGAGAAGGCCGTGGAACTCGCGTTCCCAGCAGCGGCGCCCGGACGCGATGTCGAATCCCACGCTGAACCGGTCAAAACAGAGAACGAGAACTTCACCGGCGACGAGGAAGTGCCGGATATCCCCCCGGGCGGCCGGGCGCCCCCTGTCCTCCCAGACCACGGCGTCTTCGACGTAATCATAGAGAAGAATCCGCTCTGGCGACGTCAAACGAAGGAGAACTTTGTTTTTCATTCCAGGCGGCAGGGGACCGCTCGGCTCGGGCATTTCAACAAAGGGAGAAGCAAATAATCTTTCCTTCTCCACAAAAGTACCCTGGGGAAGATTCGGTGCGGTTCTCTCACGGGAGATCTCTCCTTCGTGGGGGATGAGCTCGCCGTAGGTCGTGCCCTCTTTTCCGAAAGCGGGCACGGAAGCGTAATCCCCCCGGACTTTCATAAAAAGAAAGCGGGCTGCCTGGTCGTTTCCGCCTTCTCTCAGGGCGCACGCCATCAGGAAGTAAGCATGGGAGAGGATCTCTTCACCGGTCTCTCTCGACAGCAGTTCTGAAAGAACACGATAAGCATCGGCGGGACGGCCCTCGGCAAGAATGTATCGCGCCTGTTCAAGCACGGCCCGTCCCCCCACTTCTGAATTGGGAAATCTCCGAGCCACGGAACCGAGCTTGTCGGGGTTTCGCGCAGAGAGCGCTTTGGCGAACTCGGCCTTGGCCTCCGTCTCGAATGGTTCGTATATGGAGCGCCCCTCTTTCCGGACGAGGGCGGCGATCTCGCCTGCAGACCAGTCCCAGGCTTTTTTTCCGCCATAGGTCTCTTCGGGATAATTTTCCAGGATGCCGCGGAGAGAAGCGAGGACCGAAGGGGCGTTCCCTTTCTCCAACAGATTCTTGTAGCCCGCAAGGGCCGTAAAGAAACCGGCGCGACACCGGCCGAGATCGAAGCGCCCTTCGAAATCGAAAACCCTGTCCCGGGCTTCCCTGTCGATCGAACGGAGAACATCCGCCAAAGCATCGTCGTCATCGGTCTCGAAGTAGAGAAAGGCGAGCTCGACGGAAGCCCTGACGAACTGGGTCGGGCCGGGCGCCGACTCGGCAGCCGAGCGCAGCTCACGGGCCGCTTCATCAAACCGCCCCTGCCTCATGGCGAGGAGGCCTTTTTCGAGGCAGACGCCGTACAGCCCGGTCCGGATTCTCTTCAGCCCCGACGGTCCGACATCCCGCCCCATTGCGAGGGCTTTCTTGTAAAATCCCGCCGCCTTTTCGAGATCGTTCTCCAGCCTGTACATGTCGCCCACAAAAAGGAGATCCCAGAGGAGCTCGGCGTCCGATCCCGTTCTCCGAGCCGTATCGATGCGGGCCAGAGCGCGCTCCAACATGCCCGGCGCGTTGAAACAGACGCCGACCGTCTCGCTCGTCGCAAAGGCGGCCACATCCCCCATGAGAAAAAGATTCATGGGCCCCGCCGGCTCGCTCTCCTCGTCAAGGCTTCCGGCGGGTTTGTCGAAATCATCGACGATCCGGCCGGATTCCGTATCCACGGCCATGAACCGCCCCTCGAGCTCGAAGTGGAGACGGTCTTCGGTGAGAGCGCCCCGCCCGGCGCAGGCCCTCTCTTCGTAAGAGGGAGGGGTGCGCCAGAGGAGATCGCCTCCCCTGATATCGAGCGCCGCCGCGCCGCCGCTGCCGGCGAGGATGATCTTTCCACCGCGGATCCCCATGAGACGGCGGCAGTCGCCTGGCCAGAGCCTCTCGCCGTGAAAGACCCAGAGCATCTTTCCCGTGTGACGGTCGAAAGCCGCTGCATACTCGGAGTCGAGGGGCGTCGCCACAACAACACCGTCCGAGACGAGCGGGGGTTCGTTGTGCCACCAAACCCGGCGCGGCGGAGGATCGGTGAAATGGCTCACCTGCGACATTTCGATCGCATCGTACTCGGTGATCCAGCGGATCTGGCCGGACAGGGCATCGACGGCGGCGACGAAACCGAGGTTGGAGCAGTAGTAGAGCGTGCCGTCCGACAAGGTCACGGGAGTTGTCGTGAACTCCTTGAAGTTCATGTTGAACATGGTGAGCTCCTGCTGGCCGACGCCGATAGGCGTTTTCCAGAGCAGGTCGCCGGTGTTGAGATCGAAACAAAGGAGGAAACACCTGATCCCGCCTTCGATGAGACAGCCTTCACAAAAGACCCTGTTGCCCGTCACGGCGGGCGGCGTGGAGATGCTGAGACGGTTCAGGAAGGAATCGAATCCGCCCCCCCCCTGCTTCCAGAGAAGCCTCCCTTCGTCGAGAGAGAACGCATAAAGAGACCGGACCGGTATCGGCTTGTTGATCACGTCCCTGTAAAGACGCTTCTGCTTCCGCCTGGGCCGGGCGGACTGGAGGTTGGTGAGAAGGACGCCGTTGTGGACCGTTCCGCCCGCTATGATCCTGCCGCTGATCGTCCCCGCCTGCCTCCTGTATGCCCGATCGGTATACTCTCTCAGTTTGAAAAAACTAACCGCGTCGAGATCGCCCGCAAGGGGACCGGGAAACTCCCAGAGGCGCTCACCGGAATAGATCGAGAAGGCTTTCACAGAAACGGAGTCGTTGACAACGAGCAGATCCCCCTCGCGAACGAGGCGAAAAGGGAGGCGGCACCCCCCCATTTCCCGGAAAGGATTCTCGTCCCTCATGGATTCACCGAACAGGCTTCCTTCCCACGTGAGCGGCGAAAAAGAGGCGCCGGCCAGAAAGGGCATGGGACGGTTGCGGTCGTTGGCGCCTCCCATCGTGCTCCATCTCAACTCGGAGAGCGGGCGCCGGCCCGAACCCGAGCTTTCGTTGGGCCGGGTGCGGGCCAGGCGCGCTTCAACGGCCTCACCGATCCGCCCCGAATAGAGGATCTGTTTTTTCAAATAGAGCTCGGCGAGCCCGGGCTCGCCCCGTTCGAGGTAGTAATCACCCATAAAACGGAGCGCCCTGAGTCCGAAAGAAGCAGAGGACCAGGTCCGGGCGATTTTTTCCATCCGAGGGAGATCGAAATTCGCCTTCGCCTCCCTGAAATCGTCGAGAGTTTTCTTTCCGGCATACGCCTCCCAGGCTTTCCGGCCTTCCTCGGGCATCCGGGAGAGAAGATAGCGCGCCAGCTCGGCGGCGCCCACAAACCGGGCACAGCTCCTGCCCAGACCCCGGACGCTTTCTCTCCCGGCCTGGAAGACTTTATCGCCGTACAGGGTGACGACCTCGAACAGATCCGCCGCAGCGGCTGCATGATTCCGGACCTTCATGTTTTCGCCGGCCCTGTGAATCAACTGCTCGGCCTCGGACGATTCGGGGACGCGAAAAGAGCGAAGCACCTGGCGGTCGGGGTTGCGCTTGAAAGAGGGATCAACGACGAGGTCCCAGTTGTCGTAGTTGTGGTCCTGCGCCTCGAGGGACCCGCCCGAGAGGATTCCCACGATCACGGCGAGGACCAAGCCCATTCCAACGGGGCGGATGGAATCCGTGCGCGTGAAATCCGTTCTCCATATCGTCATTGCGTTCAGCCGCTTCCTTCCGGCGTATGAGATTCGAACAGCGCCTCTCTCGCCGGATTCTCTTCAATTAATATACGAAGAATCACTCCGGTAACGACACTGAAACCGGAAGAGCCGCCAAAAAACAGGCCGCCCGCACTGTCAGGCGCGGGCGGCTGGCTTGATGCGGATGATACGCCGCAAGAATCAATAGACCTGGACGGTTACCGTATCGCTGAACGTCGCCTCGTGGTTTCCGTTCAGCGCATCGACATCGAAACTGAATTCGTACCACCCCACGGGGGCTTTCCCGTTCGCCACGCTGTAGTTGCTGAAATTGACAAGGCCGCCGTCGTGGGCCCGGATCGGAGTGGCGGACAGGGTCCAGTTGTTCGGCGGTGTCCACCAGTACGTCTTGGACCAATCCCTCTCGACGAAGATCCACCAGTCATGGGCCTCGCCTGTGTGGTCGCCGGGATCGAGCGAGATCGTGATGTTGAGGTTCGTCGTGTGGGGGATGGTGAGGGGGCCGTCGTCGCCGTTCACCTTGATGTCGGGAACGGGATCGGCGCCCGAACCGCCGGTGATCACCTCCATGGCGGGATCGCCCATCAGGTTGTACATTTCATAATAGGAGCGCTTGAAAGAATTGCCGCCGCTCATGTTGAGGTAGAGCTCGTACTGGCCGTAGTCGACCATGGCGCCGACACGCACGTGTCCATAGTCGAACAGGCCGTTGAAGCACTTTTTGTAGAGACTGTTGTTCTCCGTCGTGTATGAAACGACCGAAGCACCGAGAAAAGAGGTCGCGCCGTGATCGTCGCGCACCCAGGCTTCACCGAAACACTCAGTGATAGAATATTTTCCGGTGAGGCAGGAGAAGCTCCAGATCGACGGGTAGACCGTATTCGTCAGGGATTGGACGTTGCTCTTGCTGAAGGGAGGGCCGTCCGCCCAGGACGTCGTGCTGCCGTGTCCCCTGTAACATCCGAAGGTCCGGCCGTCGTTGAAGGCATTCTTCACCTGGGTCGTCGTGGCGTTGTAGGTGTGGCAGTAGAGCTTGTCCGAGGTCCAGCCGTTCGGATCGAAATGATTGCTGATCACGGTGTTGTGTGCCGACTCCCACCAGGACCAGTAGTCGTTTCCGGCCAGGCACGCGACCTTCTCGTTCGTGCCGCTGCTCATCATGGCGATGATCTTGTCGCACAGGCGGGTCAGATGGGTGGTCGTCCTCACGGGGAACCGCCCGCGCATCACGTCGGGAATATAGTCGCTCCCGTCGAGGCAGGCGTAATCCAGATCGGTCGCCGGGTTGTCGCTGCCCTGGCCCGTCCAGTGGGGAATGGTGTTCGTGTCGCCGATCAGGAGGATGTACTCGGGGGCCGGGTTCCACGTATCATAGGCGGTTTGGATATAATTCTTGATGCTCGTGTTGGATGTGCCGGTTGTGTTCGTGTCCACGAGCGTCACGTCGAAGCCCTCGGCCTCCCTTCTGCCGATCAGGGAGAGCAGGCTCGCGTTTCCCGTGAAAGCAGGATCAGCGATCATCAGGTAGCCCGTGGCTCTCGATGAACCTTTTCTCAAGCCCATCGCACCGGCCTCGAAAGACCTGCCGTTCAGAACGGTGTCGTACACCACCCCGTCGAAAGTGGCCGTCGAATATCGGGCGAGCGCCTCCCGGGTCCGGGCGGCATCGCCATCGAGAAAGGTCATGCTGATTTTCGCCGACGTGAGCACCCGAACCACGCCGGACTGCGGCTTGTAGTTGACGGGCTGGATCTTGAGAACGACCAGGCTCCGGCCTCTTAGGATCACTTTTTCCGCGAGAAGGGCCGTTTCCGCCAGAACGAATTCGTCCGACGCATAAACGGCATGGTCCATCACGAAAGGGGCGGCTTCGGCCGCACCCGCCTGATCGGGCACGGGCGCCTGGGTCGGAACGATCCTGTTCCCGATCCCGAGCTCGGCGAGAGTGCGTTCAACGTAAACCTCTTCGGACAGTTCCAGCACGCAGCGCGCCCCATGGGGGATCTCGATGAATTCGCAGATCACGGGAAGGCTCGGGCCGCCCAGCCTGGAAGTGAAACCATAGTCCCCGAGAGAGAGCGTGTTGAAGGGTCCGCCCTTCGTTTCGACGATCGCGCTGTCCAATGTCCGGACGGAAAGACTCAATTCAGTACCGTCCATATCGGAGCGGTCGACGGACAGGATGGGAGCGTTCGAACCAGGACCGAAATGAACCGGCGTTTGGCCCCATGCGAAACCGGCCAAACCGAGACATCCAAGAAAAGCGATGAGAAAGATACGAGTCATTCTGGCTTGATGAGACATACCGACACCTCTCTTTCATGAACCGATCCGGGACGGAAAGCCCCGGATCGGTCGAGGACGGGAATCAATAGACCTGGACGGTTACCGTATCGCTGAATGTCCCCTCGTGGTTTCCGTTCAGCGTATCGATATCGAAACTGAAATCGTACCATCCGATGGGGGCCTGTCCGTTCGCCACGCTGTAGTTGCTGAAGCTGACGAGAGCGCCGTCGTGCGCCCGGATCGGAGTGGCGGACAGGGTCCAGTTGTTCGGCGGGGTCCACCAGTACGTCTTGTTGAAATCCCTCACCACGAATATCCACCAGTCGTGGGCCACACCGGCCTGGTCTCCCGGATCGAGAGAGATCGTCACGTTGAGAGCCGTTGTATGGGGAATGGAGAGAGGGCCGTCCTGGCCGTTCACCTTGATGTCGGGAACGGGATCGCTCGTACCGCTGTCGTCGATCACCTTCATGGCGGGATCGCCCATCAGGTTGTACATCTCGTAGTACATGCGCTTCCAGGAGTTGCTGCCGCCCATGGTGAGATAGGTCTCGTACTGGCCATAGTCGATCATGCCGCCGATCTCTTCGTGCCCCTGGTTGTAGCCCCCGTGGAAGACCTGCTTCTCGAGAATATCGTCCTCTGTCCAGTAGGAGGATTCGGACGAGCCGAAGAAGGATGTGGCGGCGTGGTCGTCGCGCACCCATGTTTCGCAGAAGCCCTCGGTGACACCGTAATCCCCCGTACTGCAGGAATAACTCTGAACAAAGGGGTAAACAGTGTTGGTGAGAGCGCGAACGTTGCTTTGCGAGAAGTACGGGCCGTCCGCCCAGGACGAACTGCTTCCATGACCGGAGAAGCAGCCGTGGCTCCGCCCGTCGTTGAAGGCGTTCGTCACCTGGTTCGTCGTGGCGTTGTAGGTGTGGCAGTAGAGCTTGTCCGAGGTCCAGCCGTCGGGAGTGAGATAATTCGAGATCACAAAGTTATGAGTCCCCTCGGAGATCCAGTAGTTATCTTCTGAAGCCATGAACACGGCCTTCTTCACCTGGTTCGAAGCCATGGCCAAGATCTTGTCGCACATGTTGGTCAGGTCGGAGCTGCTCCTCACCGGGAAGCGGCCCCGCCCCACATCGGGAATATAGTCGCTGCCGTCCACGCAGGCGTAGTTCAGGTCGGTGGCCGGGCTGTACGAACCCGAGCCCGTCCATTTCGGAATGGTGTTCGTGTCGCCGATCAGGAGGATGTACTCGGGAGCCGGGTTCCACGTGTTGTATGCCGTCTGGATGTAGTTCTTGATGCTCGTCGTGCTCGTGCCCGTTGTGTTCGTGTCAACGAGGGTCACGTCGTAACCCTGGGACGTTCTCAGGCTGATCAAGGACTGGAGGCTCGAGTTGCCCGTAAAGGCCGGGGCCGAGATCATCAGGTAGCCCACGGCTTTCGCCGATCTCTTCCCTTTGCCCAGAACCGAGGCTTCGAAAGCGGCGCCGTTCAGCACGACGCTGCGGATCAACCGGCTCGTGGCGGTCGAGAAATGACGGTCGAGCTTGCTTTGAGTTTTCGCCCTGTCGGCGCCGCTGAAACGAAGGCTGATCCTGGCCGAGGTGAGCACCCGGATTGCCTCGGCCTTGGGATTGTAATCGAGGGGGCTGATCTCGGCGACGATCAAGCGGTGGCCTTTCATGATGACCTGATCGACCACGCGAATCCTGTCCGCAGGAAGCCAGGAGTCGGACCCGTAGACAGCGCTGTCGATCACGAAAGAAGCAGCTTCACGGGCGCCCTGTATCTTGGGAACGGGCGCCTGAACCGGAACGATGCTGTTCGTGATTCCGAGGTCGGCGAGCTTTATTTCCTTGTAAACCTCATCGGAGAGAACGAGCTCATAGCCCGCTCCATACGGAATTTCTATGAACTCCCGGATCAAGGGGAGACTGGGCTCTCCCACATCGCCCGAGAAACCGTATTCTCCAAGAGAGAGGAGGTTGAAGGGGCCGCCCTTTGTTTCGACAAGGGTGTTGTCCAGGCTCTGAACGGAAAGCCCGATCTCAACACTCTCCATGTCGGATCGCTCTACAGAAAGGACGGGAAGATCCGATCCGGGGCCGAGCTGAATCTGCGTCTGGCTCCAACCGGAACCCCCCAGGAAGAGACAGCCAAAAACAACAAGAAGAGAGAAAATGGAATTCCTGCATTTCGGTGACATAATCGGACCTCCTCAAGAAGAATACTGGCTAAAAAATTGCTTCATTTACTAGGCGGTAAGAAAAGTAGAGAAACTTCTTTACGAAATAACTATTTTATATGAATCAGTCTGAAAAAACAAAGGATATTCTCATAAATGCCGGTCTCGAGCTTCTGACAGGGATTGAACGAGGCTAAACCCCTGCAGAAACTCGGCTGCCTTCGTAGATCAAAGCAGGTTGTTCCTCTTACGGAGGATCCATTCTGCGGCAAAAAGAGCGACAAAGAGAAGGAGCGTCCACCAGGAGCTCCAGAGATCGCGGCGCTCCGGATCGCTGATACGCCGCACCCGCTCTTCATCGTTGAGAACATGAAGAAGGCCCGCGCTGTCGCAGAGATCGCGGTACGTCCCGCCCGAGATGCGGGACACGTCCTGTAGAAGCATTCGGTCGAGAACAGGATTTTCCGTCTCGAGACGGGGGACGTTGACCGTGATCGACGTGAGAGCATGCCGGGCTTCAACTCCCCCCGCCTCACCCGGAATCCAGAGCTGGTAGACGCCCGGTTCCGACCGGACAATGGAGCGGCTGTATTCCCCTTCCCCGATCCTGTTGAGAAGAAGATCTTCCACAGCGTCTTCGGGATCCATGATCTTCACTGTCCGGACCGGATCGCGGCTGAGCCTGTAGTCAACGTCCCTCACCCGGGCCGTGACCTGGATGCGCTCGTTGATATCGTAAAGAGAGCGGTCCGTGTAGAGCTCGTACCGGTAATCCTTCCTCCTGAGCTTGTTCTGTGCGAGATACCGGACCATTCCCCTCCAGAATTTCTCCATGTATCTGTCCCCATAGGGGAAACGCCATCTCCATGTGGAGTCAACGGCGAGGAAGATCGTTCTCCCTGCGGGATGATACCGCGTCGCCAGGATGACGTGATTCCCGTGACGGTTTCCTCCAGCGGGGTGCCGCGCCAGAACCTCGGTCCCGGGCTTGGCCCTCTCCACGGGCAGATACCAGAGAAAACCGGGAAGCCCGTATTCTGGGTCTTCCCAGAGCCTCCTGTTTTTCGCCTTGTCCTTCTCGAGAAGCAGGATCTCGTGGGGATTCAGATAATTCTCCAGCTTCGGCCGGAAGAGACCGCCCTCATCGCCGGCCGGCCTCTGTTCTTCGATGTTTCCGATCACCACGGGAAGAATATCGGCCACTGGCGTCTCTCTGTAGGACGAAGGGCTGTGCAGTTCCCCGGCCTGCATTAAAAAACCGCCGCCCGCTTCGACAAAATTCTTGAGCGCTTTCAGAATCGCCCGGGATTCCTCCCAGTTCTCTCCCAGAA
Organism: uncultured Phycisphaerales bacterium; assembly: GCA_964633825.1. Taxonomy (GTDB): domain Bacteria; phylum Planctomycetota; class B15-G4; order B15-G4; family CAYZWU01; genus CAZWHE01. Next base: position 67,343 of record CAZWHE010000001.1, read on the forward strand.
CAGTGGGGTCCACGTCTCCAAAGACGATCACGTGGTATTCCATCAGTTCCTTCAGATCTTTGGGCACGCGGACCAGGGGCGGCACATTCTCCGAAGATTCCTGGATGAAATCGAGATCAGCGGACTGAAGCACCACCTGGACCTCGAAATTTTCAGCGCGGAGAAGAATGTTTTTCAGGAACCGATACTCCCATCGGGGATATCCCTCGACGTAAAGCACGCGGATATGCGCCGACTCGATGCGGATCACGTGAGTGAGGACGTTGTCATCCTCGTCCTGCTCTCCGGGCAGGGGCGGGATCGAGAGGCGAAGCGTAAAATCGCCCTCGATCTCGGGTCTCCAGTAGAGCTGTTCCTGCTGCTCCCCGCCTCCTTCCTTCAGAATGAAATCCCTCGAGGCGAGAACATCGCCGGCACGCTCCCCGCCTTCTCTCAGGGTGAGAACCACGGGACGTCCTTCGTATCCGCGGGACCGTATATTGACCCGGAAGGTGACCTCGTCGCCGGTGAGGGCTACCGTCGGAGCGTTCACGCCCGTAAGCTCAACGTTTCTGGGCTCCGAGGGATCACCCACTCCGACGGTGTGCACCGGAATCTGCCGGTTCGAGGCGAGGCGAGCCGCGTCGCGGGGGTCGCGCCCTCTGTTGGAACGCCCGTCCGAAACGAGGACAAGCGCAGAAAGATCACGCCCCCGGAAATCCTCCACCGCGCCGGCCAGGGCGTCTCCCAGCCGTGTGCTCTCCCCTTCCGCCCTTAAGCCATCGAGGCCGCCGATGCGGTTCAGGGAGGATCCGAATGCATAGATCCTGAGGTCGTAGCGTTCCTCGATCGTTCCAAGGATGTTCGTCTCCGGATTGGAAAAGATGCGCTCCACGAGCTCGCGCCTCGTGAACGATCCCACCAGGCCGGGCGAGGCGAGGCCGGCGGCTTCGGCCATCCGGCCGGCGGCTTCGGCTACCCTGCCGGCGGCTTCGGCCACCAGGCCGGCGGCTTCGGCCACCAGGCCGGCGGCTTCTTTCTTCGCCCCTTCTCCGGAAGGATCCGCCCTTTCCGCATAGGTATCGCGCTCGCGCATGCTGGCCGAGTCATCGAGTAGAAGCAGGGCCGTCGGTTTCTCCACGACGATACGGCTCTTCAGGAGAACGGGCCTGAAAAGAAAGAGCACGATCAGAACAAACAGGAGGCTTCTCAAAACAACGAGCACGGTTCTGACCGCGGGGCGCACCTCGGATTTTTCCTTCCTGTAAAGCCAAGCGGTGAAGAACACGATCGCCGGCAGGATGAGGAGGAAAAAGACCCACGGCTCGGGGCTGTCCTGAAAGCTGAAGGAAGTCTCGGTCCGGACATCTTCAGCAGTCTGAAGGAAGACAAAGGGGAGTGCTGCTGTAATAAAAACCGCCATTAGTTGTAGTCCCCGAACTTCCAGGACAGGAAAAGCTCGATCGCCACAAACCCGAGCACGGCCCAGAGCAAGGTTTTCCAGAGATCTCCTCCCCCCCCGCCGTGGTTCTCCTCTTCATCGTCGGGCACCCCGTCGCTCCGGAGGATCTCCACACCGGGGAAGAGGCCTTGCAGAACCGACGGGTCGGCCTTATTCAGGTCTCCTTCCATGGGATCGACGTTGGCGGTATAACAATCGCGGAGGCGCTTTCCGGACACGCTCGAATCGACGTTCAACGTGTATGCGCCGGGCCGGTCGAGAGGAAGGTGGCCCAGGGGAAGAAGATAGCGGCCGAACTCCTTTCTCTCCACCGGTTCCGACACGGTGCGGACCTCGCCCCCGGGGCCGGCCAGCGCGATCCGATCGGGGAACTCCACTACGGACCGGATGATGGCGCCGCCCAGGCCGAGGTTATACCGGCCGGGATCATGGGCCGTCAGATAATGGAGGGTTTCGTGTATGAGAGGAAGAAAGGTTTTGGGGCTCTCGGGAATGAGCGTCCACGACGGATCGGCCGAAGTGGTGAAAAGCATGACGCGCCCGCTCCCCACTGCGGACTCCACGATAGCGGGCCGGCGCTCACCAAGGGCGTCTGAGAACCAGGCCACGATATCGGCCCCCTCGGCGGTTTCGCCCGTCGCCATGAAACGGAAGACGGGAACATCGAGCAGCACTTTGAGCTTGGGATCGTCAAAAAGCCGGAGAACAGGATGGTCGAACCCCGGTGCGGTCAGCCTGAAAAAAGACGCGGCGCCGTCCGATCCGTCCGTTCCAACAACATTGTCGAGCCGCGCAGGCAGAATCCTTACCGTTTCATCATCAAAGAGCCTGAAGTTCCAGGCGCCCGGATCGACTCTCTCTCCCATGAAGAGAACCAGCCTGCCGCCGCTCGACAGGTAGTCGAAAAGGGCGCCGGCCCCGGCGGCCGAAAGGCCTTCCACGTCGGCCAGAATCACGCAATCATAGAGACCGGGGCTTTCACGGCCGGCGTTGAATGATTTTGCATCCACCGTAACGGGGTTGAAGATCGTCCCCTTCTCCCCGCCGTCCGTCCCCCCCCCTATCCGGGCCGGGTTCAACATCATGCCGAGCAGGCCCGTTGCCGATTTATAGGGATCATAATCGAACGTCCCGTCAACGAGGAGCACATCGATCGTGTCGCGGACCTGAAACGCAAAAAAACGCTCGTTATCGATGGGCAGGCCGTCCCGTTCCAGCCGGAAGGAGAGGATGTGAAACCCGCTTTCCCTGAAACTCGCCATCAACTCGACAGCAGTGCGCCCCTGCCCGCGCACGTTGAATATGCGTTTTTCGGCTGGTTTCCCGTCGAGCATAAAGGTTCCCGTCACCCCCTCCAGGTCTTCCTCGCCGTAGTTGCTGACCGTGACATCGAACATGGCGGGAGTGACCGTCGATATGTTCGGATCGAGGGAAGCGATCTGTGTCACAGAGAGGTTGGGGCGTGTTCCCTCGGCGTCGCTCACATCGACAAAACGGATCCGGGCGCCCCGTTCGATCGCTTTCGCGATAAGAGCGGACGTTCCGGCTTTGGGCCCGGCGGTGGGGACACCGAAAAGACGCGCCTGCATGTCGGTAAAGATATAAACCTCGATCTCGCCCCCTGCTTTTTCAGTCACCTCTCCGGCAAGAAGCGCCGCCAGGGCCGGGAAATCAGCGGCACGGGGGGATGGTCCCTTGATGCCGTTCATCTTGACGAGGGCTTCGTCTGGGATCGAGTTGAGCGGAACGGGAAACTCGATAACCTCCCCCATGACGATCACCGATACGGTGTCCCCCCGGCTCCCGTCGAGACGGCGAATCAGATCGATCGCTCCGGAGAGGGCGCGCTCGAAGCAGGTCTGGTTCGCATCGCCCGCGTCTTTGGCGGAGCCGGAGATGCCGAAATCGGATTTGTATCCCATGCTGTATGAATTATCGAGGACGAGGACCACGTTCCGGCGCTCCTGCGAGATAGCGGCCAGTGCGCTTCCCGAGGTCGCGAAGGGCCGGGCCATGGCCATGGCAAGGAGAATCACAATGAGGCACCGCACCATAAGGAGAAGAATGTTCTCGAAACGGAGACGCCGCTTTCGTTTCTTGTACGCGGCAAGGAGAAAGCTCATGGCGGCCCAGGCTCTGACCGTATACCTCCGGCGGTTCAGGAGATGGATGAGAAGGGGAACGGTGAAGAGCAATCCCCCGAAAAGCATGGCCGGGCTGGCGAAATCGAAACCCATCAGGTGCCCCGCTCCTTTCTTCCGCGGCCCGACAGGGGCTGCCTTCTGCCGAGCGATGACCCCGAGCGGGTGGCGAGAAAAGCGGTCAGGGCCACGCCGAGACTCCGGCTCGTGTCGAGAAGAACGTAGTCCACGTCCTGGCCGCGGCACCCTTTCCTGAGTCTCCCGGCATATTCGTTGAAAACCTCCAGATAGGTCGCCCGGAGCGCCCGGGGATCGGCCGTCAGCCTGAGAAGGTCCTCCATCCCCTCGAAGCGGTACATCTTCTGAAAGGGAAAGTCGATCTCGTCGTGATCGAGAACGTGAAAGACGATCACGTCCTGTTTCTTCGTGCGGAGCTTCCTCAATCCCCGGAGGACTTCATCGGGATCGTCGAGGAGGTCGGAAATGAGAACAACCATTCCCCGCCGATTGACTCGGGAGGCGACATCGGCAAGCACCCGGCCGACGCCGGTCTTCTCCTCGGGCGACGCCTCTGAAAGGGCCTCCACGATGGCCATGAGATGGGCCGGATTATTGGTGGCCGGAAGAAAGGACCGAACCTCCCTGTCGAAGAGGGCCATCCCGGCAAAGTCCTGCTGTTTGAGGACGAGACAGGCCAGAGAGGCTGCGACCGTTGAGGCGTAGTCGAACTTGGACATGCGCCCCCCGCCCGAATATCGCATCGATCGGGATGCATCCACGACCAGCGTGCAGGTGAGGCTCGTTTCTTCCTCGTACCGTTTGATGAAATAGCGGTCCGATCTCCCCAGGACCCTCCAGTCGAGGTGCCTGAGATCGTCGCCCGGAACGTACTCCCTGTGCTCGGTGAATTCCACGGACACCCCGTGGTAAGGCGAACGGTGCCTCCCGGACAGAAACCCTTCCACCACGAGCCGGGCGCGCAGTTCCAGGCGGGTGATCGTGTCGAGGACTTTAGGATCCAAGTACCTTAGGGAGCTTTTCATCGGAGAGGGTCTCGCTTCTCGAGGCCGGCACGGTCTCGACGATCTTGTCGATGATCCCGTCGGTGGTGATTCCTTCGGCCTCGGCGGTAAAGGTTGTGATCAAACGGTGGCGCAGAACGGGATGGGCCATGGCTCGGATGTCCTCACCGGCCGCGGAAAGGCGGCCCCTGATCACGGCCCGGGCTTTGGCCCCCAGGATCAGGTACTGCGTGGCGCGCGGCCCAGCGCCCCAGGCGATGTTGTCCCGGATGAAATCGGGAGCTCCGTCACCCTTGAGGCGCGTGATCTTCACGATCTCCATGGCGTACCTGATCAGGTGCTCCGAAATGGGAACGCGCCGCACCAGATCCTGAAGCTTATGGATTTCCTCTCCGGAAAGCACATGCCCGGGCTCCTCCTCCTCCCCAGCCGTTGTTTTGACCATGATCTCGTACTCTTCGTCATCCGTGGGATAGTCGATCAGGATATTGAACATGAACCGGTCGAGCTGGGCCTCGGGAAGAGGATAAGTTCCCTCCTGTTCAATCGGGTTCTGCGTGGCGAGAACGAAGAAGGGCTTCTCGATGGGGTAACGCTTCCCGCCGCACGTCACCTGGTATTCCTGCATCGCTTCGAGCAACGCGGCCTGCGTCTTGGGCGGGGTCCTGTTGATCTCATCGGCGAGCACCATGTTGGCGAAAACCGGCCCGTGGACGAAGACGAGCTCCCTCTGGCCCGTGCTCCTGTTTTCCTGAATGATCTCCGTTCCCGTGATGTCCGACGGCATGAGGTCCGGCGTGAACTGGACCCTGTTGAAGGTGAGAGAGAGGGTTTTCGCCAGGGAGCTCACCATGAGCGTCTTGGCCAGGCCGGGCACGCCCGTGATGATGCAGTGCCCGCGGCTGAAGAGGGCGACGAGAAGCTCTTCGACCACCTGTTCCTGGCCCACGATGACCCGGCGGAGCTGGGCGAGAATTTCGTTGTAAGAATCCCGGAGTTTTCCGGCGGCTTGAACATCGTCGTTGGGAATAGACATGGTTCTCCTTTCTCTCTCAACCTTGTCGCCTCGTTCCGCTGCCGCGAGGCATTGCCGTCCCTCGGGGGACGAAACCGCCGTCCCTCGGGGGACGAAACCGCCGTCCCTCGGAGGACGAAACCGCCGTCCCTAAAAAAAGCTTTCTCAGGGGGACAGGGCCAAGACCTGTCTATCAGATACGGAGATCAGACGGTTCTCGATAGTTATTATGTTCCCGAAGACCGCTTCCTTCAAGTCCCCGAGCTCGCCGGGCGCCGGAAAGGAGTGGGTGATCAACCCGTCGCCCTCGAGATCGACGCGGTAAATGTATCGCAGAGTGGGGACGAATATGGCGGTCCGCGTCAGCAAAGGGCGGCCGGCGATTCTGTCTTCCTTCTCGAAAAGATCGGTCTCCCAGACGAGGGCGCCCCAGGATGTGGTCGAGGCGATGAAGTTCCTGCCTCCCTCGCGGGCCGTGAAGTAAAAGAGGTTCCCGTCCGTCCCGATGAATGAGACGAACCGGCCTTTTTCAACGGGATCGGCGAGAACGATGTAGCCCTCCGGGTCGGGTGCGCGCGCCAGCGAATAGAGATAACGGGAATCAGCGGGCGCCATGAAAAACCGTTCGTCCCGGAAAAGGGGAAGAGAATCCTCCCATCCCCCTGTGTCGTAAAAATAGGCCCGGTCATAGCTGTCGGGATCTTGCGAGAAGATTCGGTTGTACTTGAAGAGCCAGAGAACCTCGCCCGTAAAGGCGTCGACCGAAGCGGCCACGCCCAGGTTGGTGAGGCAGAAGAGAATGCCTTCCTGCTCCACGATGGGCGCCCCGAGCTCGATCCGGTCGCCCGGGGGACCACTACCGCCGATTCTGTCGGCGTACTTGCTCACCTCGACGCCGGAACAGAGAAAGGGGCGGAACAGGAGCTCGCCCGTTGTCGCATCGAAGCAGCAGACAAAGGACTCGATCGTGGCGCCGTGCTTTGTTCCCATCAAATAGACACGGTCTTCCACAACAGCCGGCGCTCCTGAAAACGCCATGCCCTCGACGGCGGAGCCGGGCGGCTCGCCCGGAACGCTCCCGCGCCGCCAGAGGCAGGCTCCGTCGCGAGAGAGGTCGACGGCAAGGAGAACGCCCTGGTGGTTGGCCCTGAAATCATCGGGACGGCTCCGGCGGTTCACAACGACATAAAGAACATTGCCGGCCGCTGTCCCCGAGTAAGTCACGTTCTCGAGCTCGGGCTCGGAGTCTCCGAAAAGAAGGCTCCAGTCCCAGCGAAGGGGACCGAAAAGGGGGCGGCCCGTATCGAGGTCGAGCACGTGGAGCGCCTCTTCGTTGAAGACGCAGACCCGGTTCCGTGAGATGATGGGATAAACGTTCGAAGCGACCCTTTTCGATTCGAGGTAGCGCCGCTCTTGGAGGTCCCGCCAGCCGGGATCCGCTTCCTCCCCCTTCTCCTCCTTCAGGCGATAACTCCAGACAAGTTGAAGTTTCCGGCAATCAAAAGAAGGAAGCCTGGCCCGCGACCGCGACCCGCCCCGTGTGGGCCATCCGCCCTCCGTCCCAACCTCAGTGGCTCCGAGCGGGAACAGGGCTTTCACTTCGGATGCCTCGAGCTCCCGCCCTCCCACGCAAACCGTGCCGGAAGGCGCATAGGGCGCTGCCTCCTCCGGCCGCCCCGCCTTCAACAGGACAGCGTAGAGCGAGATCCGGACGCCCTCTCCTTCACCGTCGGGCGCGCTCATGAGCCGGGTCTGACCGAGACACCGCCTGTACCGGGAGGCCGCTTCGAGAAAATCGCCTCTCTCCCGCGAGAGATCGCCCAGCATCTTGAACGCCGTAAAAGCCTCTCTCGTGAAAGGGAAACGCGCCGCCAGTTCCATGAGGAGCCTTTCATCCCTTTTTGCGAGCGCGGCGGACATGAAGCGCGCGGCTTCCTCGGAGACCGTCTTGAGATAGAGGGCGACGGCCTCGCCGGGAAGCGATGCAATCCGCTGTTTTGCAGCAGCGCGGCCCGTGAGATAGGTCCGGGCGCCGAAAGGCACGACCGAATCGCCGCCCCGCCTGAGGGCCCGGACGAGCTGGACCACGGCAGCCGGGTAGTCCCCCTTTCCCGACGCCTCGGCGGCTAGGAGAAAAAAGGTCTTCATCTCGTCGTCGTCCGTATTGACGTAAGACGTGTTGTGGAAATCATCCCTTTCGTTGACGCGGTTCTGGGCCGGAGCGGAGCAGACGGGGACAATAAAAAAGGCCGCGATCAACACGGCCGTCTTTCGAAATAAGGCGGGGATGTTCATTTCATGGCTCGTAGTCCACCTGAACCTCACCCTTTCTCTTGGCTCCTCCGATGTGTTTTCTGAGTTCATTTTCAATCGTGACGGGATCACTGTCCAGCGCTTTCAGTTCGTTCTGCACGCGCCGGATCTTCTCTTTCATGGCGCGAATCTCGTCGCTCTTCCCCGCTTTCTTCCGCGCCATTTCCCTGTTGGCGTGAATGGCCGGCAGGGTGGACGTGAAGAAGAGAAGGACCATGACCAGGACAAGAATCCAGACCGGAATATACTTCCTGATTATACCGGCGCTCTCTTTCATTGGCTGTCCCACACAGACTCGACGCCTGAAAAAGGACCATAACGGCTGCCTGATCGATCTGTCAAACCGAATTTCATGAGATCATGCCCGGCGATGCCTGTGAAGCAGCTCGTTTACGGCTTTCTCGCTTTGACCGGTCCCGGACCGAAGAGAGCGGCCTCGCCGAGCTCGTCCTCGATCCTGAGCAGCCTGTTGTACTTGCAGACCCTGTCGGTGCGGCAGAGCGAACCGGTTTTGATCTGGCCGGCTCCGGTCGCCACGGCGAGGTCCGCAATGGTCGTGTCTTCCGTTTCACCCGAACGGTGCGACACGACACAGGTATATCCCGCCGTTTTCGCCATGCTCATCGTGTCGAGCGTCTCGCTCAGGGTTCCGATCTGGTTCATCTTGATCAGGATCGAATTGCAGACGCCCATGTCGATCCCCTTCTTCAGCCGGTTCGGGTTGGTGACGAAGAGATCGTCCCCCACGAGCTGGATCTTCGACCCCACGGCATCGGTCAGCTCCTTCCAGCCGTCCCAGTCGTCTTCGGCCATGCCGTCTTCGATCGAGATAATGGGATAGCTCTCCGCCCAATCGGCCCAGAACGCGGCCATTTGGGACGGTGTTTTTTCCGGTCTCTCTTCGGCCTCGAGAATGTATTTTCCGTCGCGGTAGAACTCGCTCGCCGCCGGATCGAGAGCGAGAGAGATCTGGCCGGGCGTTTTGTACCCAGCTTTCTCCACCGCCTCGAGGATCTTGTCGATCGCCTCCTTGTTGGAGCGGAGGTTGGGCGCGAATCCCCCCTCGTCTCCCACGGCCGTGCTGAGACCGCCCTCTTTGAGCACGCTTTTGAGGCTGTGAAAGACCTCGGCGCCCATGCGGAGCCCTTCCCGGAAACCGGTCGCGCCGACGGGCATGATCATGAACTCCTGAATGTCCACGTTGTTGTCGGCGTGGGATCCGCCGTTGAGGATGTTCATCATCGGAACGGGCAGTGTCCGGGCGTCGATCCCGCCGAGATAACGATAGAGGGGCAGGCCCATGGCCAGAGCGGACGCCCTGGCGGCCGCGACGGAAACGGCCAGAACGGCGTTGGCGCCGAGCCGCCCCTTGTTGTCCGTGGCGTCCAAGTCGACGAGAAAGCGGTCGAGCTCCTTCTGGCGAGTGGCATCGAGGCCGATCAGAGCCGGGGCTATCTCGTCCTTGATGTTGTTCACGGCTTTCATGACGCCCCTGCCGAGATAGCGGCCGGGATCCTTGTCCCTGAGCTCGAGCGCCTCGTGCGTTCCCGTGGACGCTCCCGACGGAACGGCGGCGCGGCCGTCCGCTCCGCATTCAAGAATTACGACCGCCTCGACAGTGGGATTGCCCCGCGAATCGAGTATTTCACGCGCATGAACCTCTGCAATTCGAGTCATGAAACCACCTTTGCTTCCCAAGGATTACTCTGTATTCGTTTTCGAAAGGACGCTGGCGCTCTCGATTGCCGGCGGGCTTCCCGGCCGGACCGCCGGCGGAAGCATGACATTTTTTCCTCTCTCCGGAAAGAGGGAAAAAATGTCGCCACACCCTTTTCCTTCGTTATAGTAGACGCCATGCGAATTCCCGTCAGCCCATACGGCGTCAAAGAGCTGGTTGTTTTTTCAGGGGGGTTCTTTCTGCTCGGGCTCACCCTCTGGACCTACGTTCATCCCGCCGCGGGCGCGGCGCCGCTTCTGCTCGGTCTTTTCGTGATTTCCTTCTTCCGGGATCCCCACAGAACCGCGCCCGCAGACAAGGATTGCCTCCTTTCACCGGCCGATGGAACGGTGGCCGACATCACCGAAGTGGAAGACGAGGATTATCTTGGCAAAAGAAGCGTCAAGATCGGCATTTTTCTCTCTGTCTTCAACGTCCACCTCAACAGGGCTCCCTGCCCGGGCCGTGTCGACGAGATCAGCTACCGCCCCGGCCGTTTTCACGACGCCCGCCATCCAAACGCCGGAAAAGAGAACGAGTCTCTCACCATGGGGCTTTTCTCGACCCGGCACGACCTGAAGATCGTGGTGCGCCAGATCGCCGGTCTGATTGCGAGGAGGATCGTCTGCTGGCTCAGAGAAGGCGACACGGTGGAAGGGGGGGAACGGTACGGAATGATCAAGTTCGGTTCCAGGACGGAGCTCGCGATCCCGGCGGACCGCCTTTCCGAGATCCTGGTCAAGGAAGGAGACAAGGTCAAGGCGGGATCGACCCTTCTGGCCAGGATCAGGGCATCCCATGCGACGGGGAAGCCGCCCACTGCGGGAAAGGATGAGCCATGACGGAAACCCCGTTGAAAAAACAAGGGATCGCCGTCTTTCCCACGCTCCTCACGCTCGGCAACGGTTTCTGCGGCTTCCTCGCCATCGCGAAAACGACCGACGCCTTTCTGGCGCCCGGAGGAGAAGGCTTTTCGGGAAAGGTCATCCAAGCGGCGTGGCTCATCTTTCTGGGAATGATCTTCGACGCCCTCGACGGGAGGGTGGCGCGGCTCACCAACCAGACGAGCGAGTTCGGGATTCAGCTCGACTCCATCACCGACACCGTTTCCTTCGCCGTGGCCCCCGCCCTTCTCGCCAAGGTGGTGTACGAACACGCCCTCACGCTGGCCGGCATTCCTTTCAGCGTCAAGCTGACCCTTCTTCTGAGCTCGCTCTACCTCTTGTGCGCCATCCTCCGGCTGGCCCGGTTCAGCCTGAAAGCGGAAAAAGAAGACACGTCCCACAACGTCTTCTCCGGACTCCCCACGCCGGCGGCCGCCGGCTTGATCGCGTCGTCGGTCCTCTTTTTCTTCGAGGGGGGAGAATCGCTCGGCCTGAGCATGGATAAAAACACGACCCTCACCCTGCAGAGGATGTTCATCTTCCTGCCTCCCTTCCTCGGTGTTCTCATGATCAGCAAGATCGAGTACATCCACCTGGTCAGCCGCTACGTCCGGGGAAGGAAAACCTACGATTATCTCGCCATGATGATCGTGACCATCTTCCTCATCGCCTTCTGCCACGACTGGGCGATCATGCTCTTTTTCATGGGTTATGTCCTGTCGGGGCCGGTGCTGGCTCTCTGGAAGATCGTGAAGCAGAGGTCTCTTCCGTGGCAGTCCTGACCGCCGTGGCCCTCGGTTCCAATATCCCGCCCAGAGGGGCGGCTCTTCTCGAGGCGGCTTCACTGATCGGCAGACTTCCCGAAACGACCGTGACGGCACGCTCCGGGATTTACGAGACCGAACCGGTGGGCGGACCGCGGCAGGGCCTTTTTCTCAACGCCGCGCTCCTTGTCGAAACCGGGCTCGGCCCGTCCCCCCTGCTGGAGCATTTCCACAAGATCGAGAACAAGATGGGCCGTGAGAGGCGGGGGCGGAATTTTCCGCGCGCCATCGACCTCGATATCATCTTTTACGGCGATAGGACCGTCAGGCTGCCGGGCCTCGAAATTCCCCATCCGCGCTTCCGGCAAAGAGGCTTCGTCCTCCAGCCCCTGGCGGATATAATCCCCCGGTTCGAGGATCCCATAACCGGCCGATCGGTCAAAGATCTGTTTGAAGACTGGGTTCGTTCCGGCGGGCGGCCGGCGGCGGGTCGGGATTTCGCCACAGGAGAGCCATGGAACTGATAACAACGATCAGCACAATGACCGGCTGGGCGTCCGGGACGCGCTCGAGCGAAAAGACCATCGGTTTCGTGCCCACCATGGGCGCCCTCCACGAAGGGCATCTCGAGCTTGTCCGGGCTTCGGTCAAAGAATGCGACGCCACGGTCGTCTCCGTTTTCGTCAACCCCACCCAGTTCGGGCCGGGCGAAGACCTGAACAGCTATCCCCGCGACCTGGAAAGGGACAAGAAACTCCTGTCAAAAGCCGGGAGCTCCGTCCTGTTCACCACCGAAGCGAATGACATGTACAATCGGGGATTCGAAACGTGGGTTTCTCTGGAACGCCTCCCGGACCATCTCTGCGGCCTCGACCGGCCCGGCCATTTCCGGGGCGTGACGACCGTCGTGGCCAAGCTCTTCAATATCGTCACACCGCACAAGGCTTATTTCGGATGGAAGGACGCCCAGCAGGCCTTCATCATCAAGAAAATGGTACGGGACCTGAATTTCGGCATCGAGATCAGGGTTCTGCCGATCGTGCGCGACAGAGACGGCCTCGCTCTGTCGAGCCGGAACGCCTATCTTTCAAAAGAAGAAAGACAAAAAGCCCTTCTCATTCCCGGCGCCGTCAAAGAAGCCCTGGCCCGCTATCGGGCGGGAGAGCGGGACGGCCGAAAACTCCTCGATGACCTGAGGGCGCGATTCGACGAAGAAGACGGCGTCGAAGCGGACTATATCTCCCTTGTGAAAACGGACGACCTGGAAGAAACATTGGAGCTCGGTCCCGAAACCATGCTCGCCCTGGCCGTACGGATCGGAAAGACGCGCCTCATCGACAACTGCCGTTTCACGGAAGAAATATCCTGAGCTTCCCGACATAATTGATAAACGGACACCGAAGCCTTCATGATTCTGGGAAAAACATCGGCCGAGACGATTTTCATCAGCACGCCCGCCAAGCTCAACCTCTTCCTCGAGGTCAGGGGAAAACGGTCCGACGGGTATCACGAAGTGGAAACGGTGATGCACTCCATCGGTCTTTACGATGACGTGACGATCGAAAAATCCGAGCCCGGCATCCGCTTTTCCTGCGACGGCATTCCCGCCGGACCAGACGACGAAAACCTCGCTTTCCAAGCGGCGCGTCTTTTTTACCTGGAAAAGAGCGATCACGACCTTTCCTCGTTAAAAAACGGGGTCTCGATTCACCTTCACAAGCGGATCCCGGCCGGAGCCGGCCTGGGCGGAGGCTCTTCCGATGCTGCTGCGGTCCTCGTCGGGCTCAACGAGCTCCATGGAAAACCCTTGACACGAAAAAGGCTCGTTCGAATAGGAAGCCGGCTCGGTTCGGACGTGGCATTTTTCTTTTTTTGCGGATCAGCCCTTTGCCGGGGGAGAGGGGAGCGAGTCGAACGGACACTAAGTGTTTTCCACTACTGGTTTTCCCTGATCTACCCCGGATTTTCGTGCTCGACTCGAGAGGTCTATCAAAACTTAAATTTAGACTTGACAAAAGGTAAGAAAAATTCCAAGATTTTTTTAGATGTATTGAGATCCGGATCTCCTTCGGGCATTGATCAAAAATGTTATAACCGGCTCCAGCAATCGGCCTTCGAGACGACCCCCCGTCTTGCCGAAATTCGGAGCGAAATCGAAAGGAGCGGATTCGGCAGATATTCCTTATCAGGTTCCGGGTCGGCTCTGTTCAAGGTGATCTGTGAAAATGATCCTGATCCGGCGATTTCGGGGATTTTTTCGAAAAAGAGCCCCGGAAACGAGCCGTGGCAGGTTTTCAGAGTGAAAAGCAGTCCCGCAATCGATATTTGACTCAACAGGGGGGATGCAACATGGATATCACCAATGTCCGCGTCAAACTGATGAACAACAGGAAAGAGAAACTCCGCGCTTTCTGCTCGGTGACTTTTGACAACGAATTCATTATTCGCGACATCAAGGTCATCGAAGGGCCCCACGGCCCTTTCCTGGCCATGCCGAGCCGCAAAATCACCGATCACTGCAAAAATTGCAGCGTAAAAAACCACATGAAAGCCAAGTACTGCAACGAGTGCGGAGCCAGGCTGAATCCGAAACGGGGAGAAAAACGGGGAGAATTTGAAAAGAACGGCCAATCGCGGCTTCACACCGATATAGCACACCCCATCAACTCGAACTGCCGGAAGAGAATCCAGGCCGAGATCATCAAGGCATACAGGGAGGAGCTGAATCACAATTCCAATCAGGATTATGCCTCAGCGGATTTCGAGGAAGAAGAGCATCAAAAAAACAGTGACGACCGGTTGGAACCTCCCCCGCTCGAAACAATCGGCGACAACCTGCACTCCCATGATATCGATAATGACAGGAACTCCTTTGACGCCGGCATCTATTGACGAAATCACTTTCATTGGGTGCGGATCAGCGGGACGCCCGCTGGGGAAACTCCTGGCTGATCGGGGGATAACCATCGGCCCTGTCTGCTGCCGGAGCCTCGATTCTGCAAAAGAAGCCTGCCGGCTGATGGGACAAGGAACTCCCGTGGATGCCCGGAATCCGGACAGGATTGCCCGAGCGGCCGCCGGGGCAAAAACCGTCATCATCGCCACGCCGGACAGTGCGATCGCGTCCGTTGAAAAAGAGGCGGCCCCGGGAACGGGCCCCGGGCATGTTGTCCTCCATCTCTCAGGAGCGCTTTCATCTTCGGTTCTGTCGGCCTGCCGGACCGCCGGGGCGGACGTCGGCTCGATGCACCCCCTTCAATCCTTCTCGAGCTTCACCGAATCGCTCGACTTGATTGCGGGATCGATCTTCACCTGCGAAGGAGACGATAAAGCCGTCCGAACCGCCAAAGCCATTGCCGGTCTCGTCTCTTCCCGGCCGGTTACGATTTCGAGTGCGGCCAAGCCTCTTTATCATGCCGCGGCTGTTTCAGCCTCCAATTTCCTTGTGACGCTCCTCACCTTGAGCGCCGACCTGATGGAAAAAACCGGCATGGATAGAAAAACAGCCCTCGACGCCCTCATGCCGCTCGTAGACGGAACGATCCGGAACGTACGTTCCCGCGGCGCGCCCCAGGCCCTCACGGGCCCGGTCGAGCGGGGCGACATGGAAACGGTCCGCGTACACCTGAAAGCGATCAGGAAGGAATGCCCCGATCTGGAAGAAATGTACGCCGCCCTGACGAAGATGACCCGGGAAGCGGCCCGGCGCAAGCACGAGACCTGAGCGTTGCGAGAAATTGTCCGGTTATTCCCTCACCGTGTGGATTCTGTCCGTTTTCAGGTTTTGGAGATAGACGGATTTTCCGTTCGGCCACTGGATCGATGCATTGACCTTGTCCTTGAACGAGCCGAGGCCGAAATGAACGACCATGTCGTCCTGGAACGCCCCCCTTCCGCCCGGCACGCTGCGAACCATGCTGCGCCCCGCCGAGTCGATCGTAATCCGTGAGCCGATTCCGGTGGTATTGCAGTTCCTGCCCGCTAATCGAAAAGCGATCCAGTGGTTTTCGTTTCCCGAATTCTCGAAAAGCCTTCCGCCACCTCCGCTCACGTAGATGTCGAGATCGCCGTCCCCGTCATGGTCCGCAAAGGCGCAGCCCGCCGCGTCCGTCACGAAGAGACCGGCCAGCCAGGTCGCGTCAATGAACTTTCCGTCTCCGTCGTTGACATAGAGGCGGGAGAGCCCCGTTCCGGAGAGGAAGAGATCGAGGTCGCCGTCATTGTCCACATCGCCGCAGGCCGCGCCGGTTGTTGTTTCATCGTACAGCAGGCCCGATTCGCTGAAAGCATCGCGGAATGTATGGGCCGGGCGCCCCGAATTGAGCAGGACCCGGCTCTTGTCGGCAAAGGCTGCGTCCTGAAAAGGCGCCGCCGAAGCCAGGAACAAGTCGACGGCGCCGTCATTGTTCAGGTCACCGGCCACAACACCCCGTGAATCCCCGAATGCCCCGTTCACATCACTCCCCTCCGCTCCCGCCTTGGCGGCCATGTCGACAAAGCGGACATCTCCCTCGTTGCGCCAGAGACTATCGGGCTGAAGAAAACCATTGGCCACGGAGATATCCATATCGCCGTCGTCGTCGTAATCCACTGCTGCGACACTCATGCCGCACCGCGGCCGGGCGAGAACGACACCGGACCCCTCGGTCTTATTGAGGAATGTTCCGTTTCCGGCATTGACAAAGACCGAATCCTGGCTTCCGGCCTGACCCGGTTTCCCCTTGAATCTGCCGTTCACGATATAGATATCGACATCGCCGTCGCCGTCAAAATCACCGAACACTCCTCCCATAGTGGGCATGGCGTCGAACAGCTCCTTGTTCTTTCCGGCGGCATCGCGAAAGCCCAGCCTCCCGTCGTTTCTGAAAAGCCGGTCCCTGTGACCCTGGCGGCCGTCGAACCTGAGGATGTCGAGATCGCCGTCATGATCGATGTCGGCAAAGAGACCGCCTGTTCGCGTTTCACCCGGCTCGGGAACGAGATCGATCTCTGCGGTCACATTCCTGAAACCTCTCCGACCGTCGTTTCGGTAAAGAGTCGTTCCCCCCAAGAGCAGATCGGGATCGCCGTCCTGATCGTAATCACCCCACGACACACCCCCTTCTCCGCTCACACCCGCTTTCTTCGAAACATCCGAGAAAATGACCGCGGCCGGCCACCGGCCTGCCGCGAAATGCTTGCGCATATCGGGTTTGCGGCCCGATTTTCGATTAAAGAGGGCGCGAAGTTTTTCCTCCGCATCGACCCCGGCAAATCCCGAAGACACGGCTTGAAAGACGTACTCCATCGCTTTGTCGTACTCTTTCAGCTTTTCGTAAGCCCTGGCCAGAAAGGTATGGATCACCGTTCTTTTTTTAAGATCGGTCGTTCGGCGAGGGGGCAGGCTTTCGAGATTCCGGCTGAACATGGCGATGGCCAGGGCGTTATCACCCAGCTCGAGATAGGTCTTGCCGAGATCGATGAGCAGCCCTTCGAGATCGGGCGCCAATCCGCGAGCCTTGTTGAAGAACCGAACAGCGCTTCCGAGATCTCCTGTTTCAACGAGGGCCCTGCCCATGGCCTGAAGGAGAAGGGGATCCCGGGAAAGCCTGTCGCCCAGATCCTGCAGGACCTCCACGGCGCGATCGGGGTCTCCGGTCTTCGTCAGCGCCCTTGAAAGATAGAGAGTGGTGTTCGTGTGAAACCGATCCCTTTCATACGCCCGATCCAGGTAAGACACGGCCCCTTTGAAATCGCCGAGATGGAAGGAGGCGCGGCCGATTTGAAAATAAGCCTTGCCGATAGCGGGAATGTCTCTTCCCGGATTATCGACAACGAGCCGGCTGCTCCATGTCAGCGCGTACCGCCTGAGCTTCTGGTAGAAGCGGAGGTTTTCAGGAGAAGCGGCGATGCACTTGTCCAGCTCGAAGACAGCCCGCTCAAACCGCGACAAGGCAAAGTAACCCTCGGCGAGAGTTTCGATAAAAATGATGTTGCCCGGATCCCTGTCGAGCGCCATGAGTGCATATTCGACGGCAAGAGATCCGTCGTAGAACTCGGGATCCTCGGCCGTGGAATAAAGCCTGGCCATGCCGATGAGGGCTCTCACGCATTCCGGGTCGGCGTCGTAAGCTTTCTTGTACTTTTTCAGAGCCCCGTCGTAATCACCGGCGACAAGAGCGTTGTCGGCCCCGTCGAGAAGGAGCCTCTGCGCCGCGCCTCCCGGCGCCGAAGCAAAGGCGAAACATAAAACACCCGGAAGGACTATCAAGAGAATCAAAAAAGAAATTTTTCTCACTGTCGGGATCCCTCCCCATCATGTTCGCCCCAGGAAATCGGAATGCACCAGAAGAAGGTGAGCCTCTTTTTCTCGCCCTCTCTCCTGAATGTCAATAGATTGCTCATATAACCGACCTGGCTCCAGCGGCGGCCGCCGGCTTCGCCGAAATCGCCGGCTTCGCCGAAATCGCCGGCTTCGCCGAAATCGCCGGCTTCGCCGAAATC
>CAZWHE010000001.1:85222-108506 GCA_964633825.1 uncultured Phycisphaerales bacterium
GCCGGCTTCGCCGAAACCGCTCGAGCAGGAAAAGAACGGCCAGAAATGGCGGCTCTCCTTCCCCTTCTTTTTAAAATGCCAGTAAAAAGGAAAGAGAACGGTCCGGCCCTCTTTTCCGTCGATTCTCCAGTGGCGTTGGAAGAGCGAGAGCTTTTCACTGCCGAGAAATGTTGCCACCTGGAAGTCGTAGTAGCCGCCCAAGTCGCTTCCGCCGGCGAGCTGAAACAAATCGAGGGCATTCAGAAGATCGAACTCTCCCCGGGTCCCTTCCTCGCCCGCTGGCGGAGGAAGGCCCCAGCGGTTCCCGAATCCCTTCACCAGGCCGAGAATATTCAGCAAGTCCAAACGGCCCCGCCCCTTTTCGGTTTCGAGATCGATGAGGGGAAAAACGAAGAGGCTCCGTCTTCCGAGATCATCGGCCGGTGAAAAACTGATCAGCGGGAAGAGCGGGCTGTAAATCGATCGGCCGCCCCTTTGCCGCTTTCCGAAACAGAGGAGAAAGGTGTCCTCCTCGAACGGCCGGCGGCGGTGGTACCAGATCGGCGGAATCAAGAGGAACGAATCGTCTTCCGGCCCGCTCGTACTGAAGAAGAAGGGGAAAAAATGAGTGTGCGCCCTCTCTTTGTCCACGTCCCTCTGAAAAAGACCGGCCAGGAGATTGAGGCCGTATGATTCGCCGCTCCCGCCGGAATCGTACTCCACCAGGAGAGGAAGGTTGATCGTGGCTTCCCTCTCCTTCCTTTCCGGCAGGATGCAGGAAAATTGAAAGAGAGAAAGAATCACTAAAACCAATAAGGGGCGGAACCTCCGTCCGGTCCCGGTCGAGCTTTCTGAAAATGCCAATTTACCCTCAACTATGCAAAAAACATCGAGTGCAGACGCGCCAGAGTGCGGCAGATGGGGCAAAAGAACGATTTTTCTGAGCCGCAACGTATTTAACGATACGTGAGGTTCAGAAAAAACGGTTTTTTGTCCCAGATGTCGTGCTATGGCGCGAGGTTCACAGGTCTGAGCCGATGTTTTTTGCATCGTTGAGGGTAAATCTCCAGAACCGGTGATTATAGCGGTCCCGATTCTTTCATCTGAGTGTGAAAACTGGTCGCGCGCCTTTTATTACCATAATGAATGTCCGGAAGTGACAGATTCCGAACAAAAGAGATCACCTCAATCAATTCTCGGAACACGAATTCGCTGAAACAGAAAACCACAAAACAAACCCCCTCTCAAACATCCCTGTAACTATTTACAATAACAGAAATTACAACACCAAACAAGGCCGGTCCCGGTCAGGGTCGCCTTTGAGACCATGGCAGTCGATTTTATTCCATCAGTTAAATTAGATTAATGCCGATCAACCATTAATAGTAATTGATATTTGTACTTCGGAAAGACAAAGCCGGAGGGAGATGAGAGATGGCGCAAACTGAATTCAAAGGATTCTCCATCATCGAAATGATGATTCTTCTCGGTATTTTTGTTCTCCTCGCCGGCATCGTCGTTCCGATCGTGTCGCAGGAAACACGGACCTCGATGGGAAACAGGGCCATGAACGATATGAATGAAATCGCTTCGGCCATCAATCTCTTCATCGGCGATACTCTTTACTATCCCACGGGGGAACAGGGCTCTACGACTTATCATTTCCTCTACACCAAGGGTGAGATCCCGCCTGGAAATCCTTTTGCCAGCGGGCCGGGGATGCCGCTCTCAGAGCTCCTCAACAGCAGCAAATACGGCGGACCCAATTGGAACGGCCCTTACGCCAAGACAATGCCCAGAGATCCCTGGGGGCATGCCTATCTCGTCAACACGCACAGTTTTTTCTACCCCGCAGAGAGATGCGTCGTGGTCTCGGCCGGGCCCAACGGCGTAGTCGACACTCCGGTGACGGCGTCGTCGCCGTCGCACGACGATATCCTTCTCGTCATTGATTGAGACCGATTCGCAAATCTCGGGCGCAACCGAACAGGCTGCCCGTTGCCGAACTAATCCATACTTCTCAAAGGATTTGTTGACAGCGCCCGATCCTGTTCTAATCATCTCTCAAACCTTGATGAATAAATTGTGTTTGAGAGCGAGACATGAACGAGCCCTATTCCGTATTCCGCATTCTGGCCTCGCGCTTTCTGACTGTGGCTTTCATGGCCCTTGCCGCTGTCGCCATGATCGTTATCACGATCTTCGAGGCCGTCGAAGACACGGGCGAGACGCCCTATATCCTCTACCACTCATGGTGGTTCACCCTGCTGCTCGTGCTCGCCTGGCTCAATCTCATCCTCAACGCCGTCAAGCCGGCCTGGTGGAAGAGAAAAAGAATCCCGTCCACGCTGTCCCATCTCGGTTTCCTCCTCATCCTCACCGGCGGATTCATCACCTGGACCATAGGAATCGACGGCAGCCTGCCGATCAGCGAAGGTGAGACGAGGGACACCTTCGACGTGAAGGAATCGGTTCTGCACGTGACGTTCGACGATGAAAAAGGGAGGCTCCACTATGCCTTTCCCATCCGGCCGGGACCGGCGCTCGGCACGGGAACCCTTCTCAACGCTTTGAATCCTTTTGCCACAACGTCGGTCGAATTGGAGAAGGGCCCCGTTATCTCCATGGTGGACAGCCTGCCTTCGAGCCGGATCCGGACCGATGTGGAAGAAAGCGGATCGGGCCCCCCCGCCGTGGTCCTCGACATCGACGGAACCGCTAGGGAACGCATCGTCCTCCAGGACAGGGACAGGATCGCTGTTGACGACCGCTCCGGCCTCGCGATCCTCTACCGCCACATCGAAGAGACGGAGGACAAAGACGATCTGCTCAAAGCCGTGTTCGAAGAGTGGATCGCCGTCATCCCGCCCGAAGGTGAGCCCGTTACGATCCCGGTCACATTTCCGAATGACGAGGGAAAGGAATTCTCGGAAGGCGGCTACACCATAAAAGCTCTCGAATACCACCCCGACTTCAAGATGGGACGGAAACCCTCGCCGAACGACCCTCCGAACAACCCGGCGCTCCGCCTCGACGTGAGCGGGCCGGGCGGTGCGAAGGTTATTTATACTTTTTCAAAGCTCGAGTTTCACGGAAACAGGCTGGATGACGGAACGGAGGTCAAGTACCACCGGCCCGGATCGGCCGAATCCCTTCTCATCCTTTCCTCCGGAACGGGCGACTGCGAAGCCTGGACGGGAAAGGAGAGCGGGCCCTTTCCCCTCTCTGCGGATGAACCCCTACCCTTCGGTCCGGAAGATAAACGGGTGCGGCTCGAGGCGTTTCTCCCCTCATCGAAAGCTGTCGAAAAAATCGAGCCCGACCCGGAAGGCCGGGGTGCTCCGGCATGGCGCATCCAAGCCGGCCAAGAGAACGAGGCGGTCTGGCTCATCGAGGGAAGGGAGAAGGCTCTCTCCCGCGACGGCCGTGTCCGGGCGCGCGTGGAAAAAACCATGCCCCTCGGGTTCAGCCTGACGCTCGACGACGCTGTGGCCGAATTCTGGCCCGCTTCGAGCATACCGAAGGCCTACTACTCGCATGTCCGAATCGCCGATCCCGGAGAAGAAGCGATCGATTCGGCCCGGATCGAGACCAACGCCCCCCTCCTCCACATGGGATTCCGCCTCTACCAATCGGGCATGGACCAGACGGAGCCCTACCGGTACTCGGTTTTTTCCGTGGCGCGCGATCCGGGACTTCCCCTCGTGACGGCCGGATTCCTGCTCATGATGTTCGGCCTCCTCTGGTTTTTCCTGGTCCGTTTCGTTTTGAAACCCCTGAGGGCCGGTAAAGGGACGCCGCTCCTTCTCGCGGCGGCTCTCACCCTTTTTTCCGGCGGTTCTGCTTTCGCCGGCGACGAAGTCGTCGTCGAAACCGACGAAACCATCGACCTCTCGGAAATGAAGAAGATCCTCGTCGTCTCGCAGGGCCGGATGAAACCGCTCGACACGCACGCGCGGGAAACGATCCAGCGCATCTTCGAAAAGCCCCGCATCGAAGGGACCGCCGGCCTTGGCGAAGCCCTGGAAACATATGTCGATCTTCTCTGGAAGCCCCAGGCCTGGCTCGACAAAAAGTGTCTCGTTCCCGGCCGGGAGCTCGCCGCCGAAGTCTTCGAGGGGCGGATGGAGCTGAGCCCGAACGAAGTCTTCACAGCACGGCCCAAGCTGATCTCCATCGTCGAGACGGCGCGCCGGATGGAAAGCGCCCACGCCGCGGGCGGAGCCGCAGCCCTTGAAGAGTACGAAGAGCTGAGCAGCCAGGTGATGCATCTCTTCGACAAAGCCGTGGGAACACAAAGGCTCCAAAATGGTCTCCGGATCATGCCCGACCCGGAGAAGGGCGGCGGGAACTGGCTCACCATCGACGAGGCCCAGTCCGCTCTCGAGGGGATTCCGGAGGGAGATTCGCTCCGCTCGGGAATCGATGCTTACTATGCATTGAAAATGAGCTGGCTCGAAGGGGACCGGGAAGCATTCGAAACGGCGCTGCAGTCGTTGAAAGAAGCCCAGAAGATTCATTCGGCCGAAACCCTCTCCGACACCCTCATCGATGTGGAGCTTCTCTACTTCGCCGTTGACGTGAAAAAAACGGGGCTCGTGCTCTTCAGCCTCTGCGGGCTCTTCTTCATTCTCTTCGCGTTCTTGAAAACACCCGCGTTGAAACAGGGCGCGCTCTTCCTTCTCGTTGCCGGCATCCTCTGGAACTGCTGGATCATCGGCGGCCGCACGGCCATCGCGGGCCGCCTTCCGCTCAAGAACCTGAACGAAGTCTTTCTCGTCGTCCTCTTCTTCGTGCCCGTCATCGGGCTCTTCCTGGGAGCGCTTCTCAAGAACCATCTCTACTCCGGCCTGGCCGTGATCCTGACGGTCATCGGGTTCACGGGGTCCCTCTTTCTCGATCCCGAGGGGTACGTGATCACACCGCTCGTGGCGATCCTCCACTCCCCCTGGAGGCAGGTCCACATCCTGACGATCATGCTCTCCTACGCGATCCTGCTCGTGGCTTTCGGGCTCGACGCCGCCTTCCTCGTCACCGGCGGATTCAGGGGCAGGGCCGGAGCGGGCGGTAAAATCGCGTACAACCCCGTGGCCGAGGACCTGAGCCGCAAGGCCTACTTCATGGTGGCCTGGGGATTCCTCTTCCTCACCATCGGCATCGCAACGGGCGCGGCCTGGGGGCACTCCTCGTGGGGCCGGTACTGGGGATGGGATCCCAAGGAGGTCTGGGCCACCGTGGCCTGGGCGATCTACGCCCTCTTCCTCCATCTCCGTCTCTTTTTCAGGACGCGGAGAGAGCTCCTGGCCGTGATCAACATCATCGGGTACGCGGCCATAATGTTCACCTACTTCGGAGTGACCTACCTCCTGCCCGGTCTGCACGCATACAGCTGACGGGATGTCACACTCCAAGGACCGCCGGCATTCACCGGGAATATATCCTTGCGACGGCCAGTCAAAGGGGCCGCTCCCGGCGAGCGGGATAATTCGAACAGACCCGAACCTTTTGAGGAGGACGAACCATGTCGTTCCTGAAGAAAACCATTCTGTCCATTGCATTCCTCTTTATCTGCCTCGGCCAGTCCCTCTTCCCGGGCGGCGAGACATCGTGCGCGGCTGTTCCATTCGATGACGGGGCCGAACAGACCGTCACCCTTCCCCTGATCGAGGGCAAATATCTCCCCATGGAAGAGCTCATCAGGTTCGCGGGCAGGACGCTCGGAATCTCCATTCTCTACAACAATGGGCAGGTGGAACAGCATCAATACTGTTTCAGCGAAGCCGTCGAAATCCCGCTGTCCGAGTTCCAGGGCTTTTTCGAGCGACTCCTCCTGGACAAGGACTTCGTCTACACCGAGGACGGCCACGGCCCCGCGACCCTGCACAGGGTCGTCTCCATGCACCCTTCCAGGACGGGCTCGCTCGTGAACGCGGCCCGGGTCGTCCCCTTCGATGAGCTCGACAGCTACCGCAACAGGGGCATCCTCGTCACGACCTGCATTCCCCTCGAGAACATCAGCTGCCGGGCTCTCGTGAGCTCGATGAGCACCTTTTTCATGAAGCGCCAGCCGTCGGCCGAAACCTTTCGCACCGTCGACGAATCCAACGCCCTGATCATTACGAGCTTCGGCTTCAAGGCCGCCGCCCTGGCGGGCTTCATCAAGGAGATCGACGGAGCGGCCGGCGGATCGGGCGGTTACGAAACGATCGCCCGCATCGAGAAACGGCTGGCCGCCCTGGAAGACAAGATAACGGCGTTGAAGGGGAAATAGGTCGGATGGGGGCCGGGGCCACACGCATATCCGGTCCCGGCATTCATTCTGCGGTGATATCAGTACGGAAGTCTCTTTTTTATGGCCGGACCTCATCGGGAAGGCGATCTATGATCGTCCCGTATACCTCCCGAGCAATCGAGAAAGCCTCCTTCGCTTCTGCGAGGCTCGGCTCCTCGGGTTCACCGGGGTAGCGGAATTTCCAAGCATACTCCGTCAATGGAACCGCCCGGTCGACAATGTCTTTTAGGGATGGATCGATTTTCAAGCAGGCCTCTCCGATCTCCTCGAGATTATGGATCTTGCGAAATGATCTGTCCCACCAAGTGAGAAATCCCTTCATCGTCTTCTCGGCGGCCTGCTGGCAATGGAAGACAACGGCATCGAGAATCGGCGGAGAGGCCGTCAAACCGTGCTCCGCCGCCCGGAGATCACCGGCCGCTTTTCGCAGCCATGCATTCGTATCCGCCGCCCGGATGGGATCATGCTGCATGGATCACTCTCCCCTCTCGAACGACGGTTGCAGGAAGAGAAGCTTCGAGGTGGAGACGGGCGTCGAAGTAAGTGCGTGTACAGACAAGTATATCCGCAGCAACACCGGTGCCCCGAAGTACTTGGTAGGCTAGACGACTTCGCCTGCGCTCCAGGGGTGCACTGTCGGAGACCACCAAAAGCAAATCGTAGTCGCTGTCCGGACCATCATCTCCCCTTGCTATGGAACCGAACAGATAAATCTTCTCCGGCTCATAAGCCTCGACCAGCCGGCGCACGATTCCTGCGAGCACGGGATCATTGATCGGCAAAGCCTTCTCATCCATTGTACAAACCCATACGTGTTCGGATATCTCCTAATAACTTTTTACAGTTTATACGTTGTCCATTGGGTTTTCCAGCACCACTTCTTGAACCGGCGCATGTTGCTGCAGGAAGAAGGGACGTTGCAGCACGATGTGCAGCGGAATTGGTATTAAACCATGAACCAAAACCAAAAAGTGAATATCAAGATCTTGGTTCGGGCGAAACCGTCTCCGTTCACATAGTCCGCAATAATGACTCACGTGGGGTTGAGACAAAATCCCGACGTGAAGCTCGATAAACATTTTTTCTCCCCCTGTTTCGGGTGGGGGGAGAAAAAATGATCAAGGTATCCGGTCGATTGTTCGTTTGAAATGTCCCACGGGAGACACATTAAACGAAACTGATGACCCACGTGGAACACGCCCTTCAATATAAATAGTCCATACGGACCGCTCTTGCCGACATCAACATCTCAACTGTCCGGCTCGCCCGGAAATGCAAGATCCGCCATCGTTGCTTCCAGTTTCTTGATAAACGATTCGAGCTCGGATAGATGTGCGCAATGATGGTTTCGCATTCAGCGGAAATGTTCTCGCACACGCCGGCCACGATATTTTCCAGCGGTGTGAGTACCTTAGATTTTTCCCAGTTCATGCCATCTTCTCAAGATATGGTTCCAGAACGCTTTTTTTCTTCCCAGGAAGTGTTCTATCTCCTGAAAACGGTCGCTCACCTCCCGCGGATTCAGGAACTGCCAGACATCGGAGAATCTCGCTTCGCGCATGATCCAGGCCGCCAGCCGGCACCATTCAAAACCCGTAGCCGCGCCCAACGACTCCTTGATCGCTCCTGTGGTCAAAGCCCTGTCCCAGGAAAAATAAGGGGGCTCGTTATCTTTGAGATGACGGGGTTTCATTCTTTATCGATGTCCTTTTCAACGCTTCGCCACTTTCCCTTGATACCCGGAACTCGGGGTCATGCTAATAACCGCACTCTGTTTTAACAACGACGAATTCCCCTGATCTGCGGGGCGTCTCCGTTAAACCGGGCCGCAACACTGCCGCAAGTGGCACATCGATGCAATTCGATATATCTCCCGTGGGACATTTCAAACGAACAATCGCCCCCCCCACGTGGGGCCGCCGGCCGCGCGGCTCACTCCTCGTCGACCGTGCAGCGGGGCAGGGCCTTGAAAAAGAAGGGGCCGTACCACTTCCGGGCGATGCGCGAGTCGAGAACAACGACCTTCCCCGAGTCGTCGGCCGTGCGGATCAGCCTCCCGAATCCCTGCTTGAAGCGCAGGATCGCTTCGGGAAGTGAGAGCTCCTTGAAGGGGCTGCCGCCCCGCGCCTCGATCGCCTCGATCCGGGCCTCGGCGAGGGGGTGGCCGGGCGTGGCGAAGGGGAGGCGCGTGATGATCACGAGTGAGAGCGCCCGGCCCGGCACGTCGACTCCTTCCCAGAAGGAGTCGGCGCCGAAGATCACGGCGCTCTCAGCGGCGCGGAACTCTTCGAGCATGTTGGGAACAGAGAGATCTCCTCCCTGGCGCAGGACCCGGAACCCCAGCTCCCGGAGCTCGCCCTCCAGAGCGTCGCACACCTTGTTCAAAACGCGGTAGCTCTTGAAAAGGACGAATACGCCCCCCTCGTTGCGCTCGACATGCCTCATCACGACCCGGGGGAGGGCGGCGAGGTACTCCTCCTCGCCGGTCGGCTCGGGCATGGACGAGGCGACGACGAGGCTGACCTTCTCCTCGTAGGGGAAAGGGGAGCCGAGAACGACCTCCTTTGCATCGGGAAGGCCGAGCCGGCTCTTGAAATACTGAAAGGGCGCGGCACCCGGCACGGTGAGGGTGGCGCTCGTGAGGATGGTGCACCCCGCGGCGCCGAAGAGCTCCCGGCCGAGGATGTCCGAAACATCGACGGGCGACGAGCGGAGGGCCGCCCCCCGCCGACCGCCCTCCGATTCGAGCCAGAAGACATGCCCGGGCTCGGCTGTTTGGATCACGGTCCTGATCGCGCGGGCCGTCGCCTCGATGCGCTCCGATATGGAGCGGAGCTCCACCTCGGCCTCCTGCGCATCGGCCGTGCGGGCCTCGTCCTCGATCAGGACGGAGAGGTCGAGGAGGATGGGCGTGAAAAGATCCTCCACCTCGCCGGGATTCCTGAGCCGGAGCGTTCTCTCCCCCGATCGCAGGACGATTCCCCTCACCCCGTCGAAAAAGGAAGCTGCCGACGCATAGATCTCCTTCACCCTGGCGGCGCCGTCCGGGGCGCCGAGCGCGGCCAGAAGGCCGCCGCCCCGCGCCGGGGCCAGCGTCCTCAGGTAGCCCAGCACCTCGCCCGCCCTCACGCTGATCCCGAGGCCGGCTGCGGCCACGTCCTCGAAGCGGTGGGCCTCGTCGATGACGAGGGTCTCGTAACCGCCGAGAAGGGAGCTTCCGCAGCTGCGCATGGCCATGTCGGCCACGAGAAGGGCGTGGTTCACCACAACGAGATCGGCCTGGGCCGCCCGGGTCCGCGCCCGGCGGAAGGGACACTGCTTGACCCGGCCGCAGCGGGAGGAGAGGCAGTTCCCCTCCTCGGCCCGGACTGCGGCCCAGACGGAGGGCGGAGGGGCCCGCTCGAAATCCTGGAGGGTCTCGGCTCCGCGCGCCGCTTCCTCGGCGACGAGGCTCAGGGCGCGCCGCTTTTCGCCTGCTGAAAAGAGCTCGCCCTGGTGCGCGCCCGAGAAATCGAGCCGCCTCAGGCAGAGATAATTGGACCGCCCCTTGAGGAGCGCCGTCCGGGGCGGATCGCCGGCCAGGGATTTCAAAAAGGGGATGTCCTTCCTGACGAGCTGTTCCTGGAGCGCGATCGTTCCCGTGGAAACCACTGTGCGGCCGGCCCGCGCTCCGCCGAAAAAGAGTGGAACGAGATAGGCGAAGGTCTTTCCCACACCGGTTCCGGCTTCCACCATCAGTTGGGACCGGACGCCGATCGCTTTTTCCACGGCGGCCGCCATCTCTTTCTGCTGGGGCCGGACCTCGTACCCCGCCATGGCTGCCGCCAGGGCTCCGTCCGGTTTGAAGAAGGCTCCGATGTTGTTCAAGAAAAGCTGTCTCCTGCGGCCGGGATCCTCTTATTGCACGGGGAATCCGCCTGTATTATACTGTCCTTTCAGCTCGTAACCGACATTGGAAACAAACCGGAGAAGAATCTCATGCGCAGAGCGCTTCATTTACTGACCTGTTCTCTTACCGCGGCCGCGCTTGCTGTTGCCACCGTCCCTGCCGGTTGCGTAACGAACGGGAGACCGGCCGCAGCCGCCGAAGAAACTTGCGCCTTCGAAACGACTTCCTGCCGATCCACAACGATGAAGATCCATGTTCAGGAGAAGCTGGCGGGGTATCTCCAGACGGATAAGGATGCACCAGCCGGAACGCTTTACATCAGGGACATCGACTCCAACAACCTCGGCTTCATCACTCCCGGCGGGCACCTGTGGCGCTACACGGAATCCGGATCGACAGAGAAAATCCATCACGCCAAACTCATGAAGAACCTGTCCGTCTTTTTCGGATGTGCGGAAAAGGAGATCGCCCTGATCGATCTCTAGCCCGGAAAAGCGTCACATTTCCCAACCGATCTCGTCGAGATACTTCAAACTGGCCACCATGGCGGTGAGGGTATCCACCTCGATGATGGCGGGCGTATCCTGGTCCACAAAGCCGCACACCTTCTTCAGGAGAACGCTGTAGTCGAGAACGCCGTCGCCCAGCGATGCATGCAGGTCTGAATGGCCGTCGTTGTTGTGAAGCTGGATGTAACCGATCCTGTTGCCGGCGGCCGAAATCCACTCGTCCAGGCTTCCTCCGCAGAGAGTGCCCGGGTGGCCGAAATCGAGACACATCTTCACATGGTCGGTGCGCACCCGGTCGTAGAAAAGAACCAGAAAAGCGGGATCGGGTTCGTAGCTGTTCTCGAAATAGAGATGAATGCCTTCCTTTTCGGCTTTCTCGATGAAGGTTTTCCAGAAGAGACACTGCCGGTCGATCCAGAGGTCGAGATTGTAATCGATCCGCCGCATGGGGGTGCTCAGATGCACGATAATCCCGCTCGCCCCGAGATCATGGGCGATCTCGAACGCCCATTCCATCCTCTTGATCACGGCTTCCATGACAAAGGGATCCCTGACCAGGGGAGCCACATCGATATAGGGAGCATGAAAAGTGATGAAGGGAGGAGGTTTTTTTTTCAACACCTTCCGGTACTTGTTGAGCGTTCCTTTCCAGTCTCCGCTGATCACGGCCGGATCGGTGAACGTCTGGATCTCGACACCGATTTTCCTGTCGAGCGCCAGGGTCAGCCCTTCGTTAAACGTGTCCGTATAGAGCGCAAGTCCATATTTGACCATGTACACATACCTCTATTCCAAGCCTTGGAGAGAGGATTATAGGCGATTTCCTCTGCAAAGACGCCACAAAATTGAGCCGAAGTCGATATCTCATCCTTGCCGCGGGATCAAAAGGGGCTATTAATCCCTTGCAGCGTATATGTCACGGCCCTGTGCCGGCCTTTAATTCGAGTCGATCTGGAGAACCCACCGCTGAAAGCAGAGCAGCCCAAAGTGACCGAGCTGATGTCGCGCGGCCTGGAACACTGGCGCAAAGGCGAGCACCAGGCCGCCGAACGCCTGCTCCGCCGTGCGGCCGAGCAGGACTTAACGACAGACGCTCCTCTGATCCTGGGTCGGTTTCTTATCGACACGTCATACTTCGAGGAAGCGACAGCCGTTTTCAAGGAGCTCCTGGTTGCCAATCCGGACGATCCCGTTGTCCTGTCCGGCCTGGTCAAAAGCCTGATGTTCCAGGAAAGATTCGACGCTGCATCCAGGTGCCTGGAAAAAGTGCTGGCCCAAATCCCCACCAACACCGAAGCGCTCCACCTTCTCACCGAGCTGGCCGCCAGAACAGGCGAAAGCCGGAAAGCGATCGAACGGCTCGAGCAGCTGAGCGAACAATGCACCGACACGCCCGAGCCCCTCCTGGCCCTTGCTTCGCTCCACGAAGAAGAAGGGCGACTCGCCGAAGCCGGGCGGATCCTGTCGCGGGCCCTTATTCGATTCCGGCGCAACCCGCGCCTTCTCAACAGGCTCGGGATTCTCAACTACAACAGAAAGCGGTACAAGGCCAGCATCAACTGTCATTCAAAAGCCCTCGATGAAATCGAACGGGAATGGCGCGACCCGGAGCCCGAATTTCTGCTGCAGACAAAGATGAACCTCGCCAATGCGCTTTGCATGGCCGGCAGCATCGAACGCTCGCTCGAGCTCTATGACCGTCTCCTCGAGGAGGATCCCGGAAACACGATGATCTCCGTCAACAGGGCCATTACCTTTCGCAACGCCGGCCGGCTCAAAGAAGCGCGCCGCACGCTCGAGGACGTGCTGGAGCGGGGACAGGAGAACAAAAGCGTTCTCTGCTGGCTCGGAATAATCAATCTCGAGGAAAACTCACCCTGGCGGGCGGAGTATTATTTCAGAAAAGCCCGGGAACAGGACGGCAGCGACGTCTACCTGAAACTGCACCTCGCCTTGGCCCTGAAGCGCCAGGGGCGTCTCGAAGAAGCCCTCATTCTGGTGGACGATATTCTTTTCTTGAATCCCGACACCGAAGACGCCGTCAAGCTCAAAGCCGACATCCTGATCAAAACAGACCGTCCCGCCGAAGCGGCCTCGATCTACCATCAGCTTCACGAGCGGAATCCGAACGATTCCCGGCTGCTCAACTGCCTGGCCAGAACCGAGGCCCTGTGCGGCCGGATCGATAAAGCCCTTCTTTTTCTGAAACAGGCCCTTCGCCTCGATCCAGAAAACAGCGGCCTTCTCCTCGAAACAGCCGAGATCATGCTTCTCGACGGCCGGAAAGAAGAGTGTTTAGATCTTCTAAAACAGGGGCTCGAATCGAAAACGCTCTCCGCCTGGAACATTCGAACAAACCCCGGTCTCGACGACATCAAGTGGATGAAGGAGTATCGCGACCTGACCGGAGGAAGCCTGCTCGACTTCGCCGATCCCTGGGGAAGCGTTGAAAAGCGCCTTCATCGAATCCTGAAAACACTTCCTCCATCGACTCCGTCGGGGCGCAACCGGAATCCGCTCTGGCGCAGGCTTCGCTCCAACGGGACACTCGTAGGCGACGCGATCGCGGCGGTGCGAAAGATCCTCCATGTGGTGACGGGCGATTTCGAGCTCGCCGGAAACGCGGGATGTGCCGGAAAAGCCGATTCCGTCCTTGCCGAGGTTCACCCCCTCGACGGAGGCATCGAAATCAAAACGGTTTTTCAAACGGCGGAAAAAGACCGCCGGAAACGGGAGCTTCCCCAGGCGGTGTTCCGTCAGGACCAAAACACCTATCTGATTCGTTTTCACGACTATCACATTTAAAGCTTGAAGGGGACACAATACGTAATAATATGTATAGTGTCCCCTCGCAAGAAGGGCGTACCCTCTGCCCCAAGGAGGAGTCTGTCATGGACGGGGAATTCGATCGCCACTTTAAAACAGAATCTCTCCTTGTCAAAGCCTCGATGGGCTTGATCAGGATGAAGAACACGGCCGACGTGGTGCAGCATCTGGCCGATGCGGCTCTCGAAATCTTCGAAACACGCTATGCCGTTGTCGGCGCATTCCCTGCCGAGAGCCGCGAACTGAAAATCGTGGGATTCACAAAACATCCCTCAGTGGACGAGGCCTGTGTTGTGGACACTCCGATTACGGGCCACGGGTTGTTTCGGCCCCTGTACGAAGGAGATCTCCGGCCCATACTCTGCAACGATGTCCCTTCCCACCCGACGAGCATGGGCTATCCCGAAGGACATCCCGAGATCAAAAAAGTCATCATCGTGCCTCTTGTGAATCAAACCATGGAAATGATCGGGCTCTTTATCGTGGGTGACAAACTGGATGGTTCCGATTTCAAAGAGAGCGATCAAATCCTGGCCGAACGCCTGACCCACTACGGTTCCGCCGCTGTGGCCCACGCCCGCGCAGACGAAGACAGAATGAAAGCCGAAAGCGAGCTGGAGGAGGCCCGCCGGGAACACATGATCGCCATGGCCCACGCCGGCCGCCTGGCCGCCATCGGAGAAATGACCGCTATAACGGCACACGAGCTCAACCAGCCCCTGGGCAGCATCAGCAACTACCTGCACGGTTCACTGGAAGAGCTTGATTCAGAGAAACAAGACATCGAAATCGTCAGGAAGGGGCTCGAACACAGCCGCAGCCTGGTTGAGCGCGCGAAGACAATCATTCAACGGCTGCGCGAGTTTTCCCGGAGCGGCGAGGACGCCAGCGGTCCGGTTTCCATAAAGGAAGTCGTTTCCTACGCCGCCGATCTTCTCCAGCCGCGGATACGGAAGATGGGTGTGAGCCTGATCGCCGACATCCCCGAAGACTTTCCTTCCCTGCAGGGCGACCCCCTCAAACTGGAGCAGGTCTTTCTCAACATCATGACGAACGCCTGCGATGCCATGGAAGATTCGGCAGTAAAAAACCTCTCCGTAACGGCGAAGACCGTGAACAACGAGGCGGAATTCTCCGTAACGAACACGGGAGCGCCCATCTCGGAGAAGATCGGCGACAAGATATTCGATGCCTTCTACTCGACGAAACCGCCCGAAAGCGGTCAGGGACTCGGCCTTTCGATCTGCAGATCGATCATCAGGGAGTACGGCGGATCGATCCATGTCAGAAACATTCCCGACGGCGGAACCGCCTTCGTCTTCAAGATCCCGCTTTCAAGGGGACACAATGCGCAGTAACCGGTAAGCGGTTACTGCGCATTGTGTCCCCTATCAGCTTATCAGGGGAGCGCTCGGTAGATGGCGGTTTTGAGATCCTGGGGATTGCGAATCGCGGCGAGACAGGTTTTCTCGACGCAGACGTAGGCCGTGGGCTCCCGATCGGTGGGAAACTCCATCTTCATTGCCAGATCTTTCTCGCACACGGGATCGATGGTCAGCAAAACGCGGGAAGCGAAGAAATGCTTCAGCGCCTCTTCGGCCAACCGATTCGTTCTCTCGTCCTCCTTGGAGCCGACAATCACCACGTAGAGCGGCTTGTGGAAGAAAAGGTCCACGGCCTTGGCATATCCCGCGGTGAAGTATCCGTAGAGATGGTAGTCTCTGGCAAAGGACGCCAGCGTTCTTTCCGCCAGCTGCAGATATTCCTCTTCGAACGTGAGGGAATAAAAACGGATCAGCACGTCTGCAATAACGGCGTTTTCAAGGATCGACTTGTTGCGCCGGCGGAGCCCCCCCCGGGCGCCGGTCTTTTCAGAGATGTCGTAGAAGCCGCCCGATATGCTCGACTGCTTCTGCACGATGATGCCGAGAAGATCCCTGATCACTTCGATGTATTCGTTTTTGCCCGCAAATTCGACGGCGCTCAGCAGGGCGCGGCAGAGATAGATCTGGTCGGTGAGAAGCCCCAGGATCTGCCGGCTCCTGTCGAAATAGTGATAAACCCCCCTGTCGGTCACGTAAAGGTTCTTCAGGATGAACTCGATCGCCTGGCACGCCATTTTTTTGAGCAGAGGCTCCCTGAGAACCGGGGCGACTTCGAGAAAGACCGTTGCCGCCATGGCGTTGGTGTTGGCATAGATCGTTCTGTCCGTACCGGGCGGTTTGCGGTCCCGTCGCTCGAGCTTGTCGAGCAGGTAATAGTCGTCGTCGGCATCCTGCGAACTGCGAAACGCGCCGTAATCGGCGTCCCAGAGGTTGGCGCAGATGTAATGGGCCGTCTCTTTCGCCACATCGAAATACCTGGTGCGGCCCATGACCTGATATGCGGTCGCATAGCAGTGGAGCAGACCCACATTCGTTTCGAGAAGCTTCTCGGTGTTCGGGGCCCTCCAGTCGCGCGTGGCGCAGTACCGGAAAAACCCACCGCCCACAGGGTCAAAGAGCTCGCCGTCCGTCATCTCCTCCAGCGTCTTGTTGACCACGCCGAGGAGTTTCAGATCGTTTGTCCGGGCATACTGGAGTATGGCAAAATCGATCGCCTCGGAATGGGGAAATTTCTGTCCTTTTCCAAAGCCGCCGTATTTCTCGTCGAACTCGGCGATGATCGACCGGGAAACATTGGTGATGATCTTTTCGGAGAGCTCGCCCTTGCGGGTGTCCTTCTCCTTTTGGCCCTCCTCCTCTTCCCGGACCATGGCATCGATGGCGTCCTGGATCCTGTCTTTCTTCTCACGATAGGCGGCGGGCACTTTTTCGAGAAGCATGGCGAGCTCCTCTTCATCGAAGTACGTCCCGCCCGTGACGACCTCGCCGTCGGGGGTGAGGATCGCACAGGACGGCCAACCGCCCATGTTGTAGCGTTCGTTGATATCGGGACGCCTGTCCTTGTCGATCCGTATGGGGACGAACTCTTTTTCCATGAGCTCGATGATCTTTTCGTTGGAAAAGATCTTGTCCTCCATCGATCTGGACCAACGGCACCAGGAAGCCACGATGAAGAGCAGAACGAGCTTGCTCTCCTCCTTGGCCTTCTCGAAGGAGGTGTCGTCCCAATTTAACCAGTTGACAAACGCCATGTTATCTCGCCTTTGCCCCTGTTTTTAATAGCACATCAAATGAACGGGGCGTTCCTTTTTCTATCCATCCTATCGGCAAGATCTTATACTTTTCCTGAGCCAAGAATGGCTTGATCCTCTTCTTTCCGTGAAAAAAGGAAAATCAACCGGCTCGGCGGCCGGGCTCGGACTCTGTCCAGTCCACGATTTCAGCGTCGCCCCAGAGGTTTTCGATGTCGTAATAGTCCCGGGCATCCTTGGCAAAGACGTGCAGAATGACATCGCCATAGTCCATGAGAATCCACCAGGCCTGCGAGTAGCCTTCAACCGAGATCGGGCGGGTATTCTTCTCTTTCAAACTCCTCTTGATTTCATCGGCTATGGTTTGGATGTGTTTTCTATTGGCGCCCGTCGCCAAAACAAAGAAATCGGCCATGGGGAACACTTCCTTCATGTCGAGGACGGTGATCTTTCTGCCTTTCTTATCCTCGGCGATCCGGGCGCACATTTTCGCTAGATCAATCGGTTCGATTCTTGTTCTCCTATTGGGTTTCATCGATCAGGCCGTCGGCTTCTTCCTCGATTCCTTCCTCCTCTGCAGCGGAATCGGTTTCAACAGGGCCGGCTCCTTCCGCACTCTCCGCGCCTTCACCGGCTTCTTCACCCGCCGGCGCGGTTTGTTCCTCCAAAGCCTCCGGAACATCCCCTGTTCCGTCGATCTCCTCCACGATAGGAATCGCGCTTTCCGTCTCGGCGGAAACAGCCGTTTCCGCTCTTATGAAGAGCGGGGCAAAAACAACGGACACGATACACATCAGCTTGATCAGGATGTTGAGGGACGGTCCCGACGTGTCTTTGAAAGGATCGCCCACCGTGTCCCCCACGACAGCGGCCTTGTGGGCATCCGAGCCTTTTCCCCCCAGGACTCCGCCCTCGATATACTTCTTTGCGTTATCCCAGGCCCCGCCGGCATTGGCCATGAAGAGCGCCATCATCACACCGGAAACCAATGCGCCTGCGAGCAGACCGCCCAAAGCCGCCGGGCTGACGAGCAGGCCCACCAGAACCGGCGCCAGAATGGCGAGCAGTCCCGGGGCGACCATCTCCTTCAGAGCCGATGTGGTCGCGATCTTCACGCACGTCTCCGTATCGGGATCAGCCGTGCCCGCCATCAGGCCGCTGATCTCGCGGAACTGCCTCCGCACCTCTTCGATGATCATTCCCGCCGCCCTGCCCACGGCCTGCATGGTCATGGACGAAAAGAGAAAGGGAAGCATGGCGCCGAGAAAAAGGCCTATCGTCACGTCGGGAGAAATGATATCGAGCCCGTCGAGACCGGCCGTGTCCACATAGGAACGGAAAAGCGCCAGGGCCGTGAGCGCGGCGGATCCGATGGCGAACCCCTTGCCGATGGCGGCCGTTGTGTTTCCGGCGGCATCGAGGGAATCGGTTCTCTTCCGCACTTCGGGGGGGAGTCCGGCCATCTCGGCGACACCGCCCGCATTATCGGCAACGGGACCGTAGGCATCCACACCGAGCGATATACCGAGAGTGGCCAGCATGCCGACCGCCGAGAGAGCGATTCCGTAGAGACCTGCGAGATGGAACGAGAACCAGACGGCGATACAGATCAGGATGATGGGAATCCAGACCGAGCGCATTCCGGTGGCCAGCCCCGTGATGATGTTGGGCGCCGCCCCCATTCTGCTCTGGTCGGCAATGGCCCGAGCGGCCCTTTTGTGCTCCGATGTGTAAAACTCCGTGATCTTGCCGATGGCGACGCCGAGGAAGAGCCCCAGGGCCACGGAAAGGTAAACGCCGAGCTTCCAGCCGACGATGATATCCCCCTCGCTCCCCAGGACCGTTGCGAGAGGTGTGAAGTCCACGAAAAGAAGGGGAATGATCATCAACCCCATGAACGCGATGGACGACATGAACAGCCCCCTGAAGAGAGCGCGGTTCAGGGCGGTTTCATCGTCGGTCGCGACGAAGCGCCTTCCAAAGGCCGAAGCGATGAGCCCGGCTGCGGCGAGAAAAACGGGCAGGATCACCATTCCCATGTATTCGTCGGAGAGCCCGGCCCGGGTAATCGTCGCGGCCCCGATCGCCATGGCGGCTATAATCGAGCCCACGTAGGATTCGAACAGGTCGGCGCCCATTCCGGCCACATCGCCCACGTTGTCTCCCACGTTGTCGGCTATGGTGGCGGGGTTCCGCGGATCGTCTTCGGGAATTCCCGACTCGACCTTCCCCACGAGGTCGGCGCCCACATCAGCGGCCTTGGTGTAGATTCCGCCGCCCACGCGGGCGAAAAGCGCGATCGACGACGCGCCGAAACCGAAACCGAAGATCACCTTGGGATCGCCGAAGATCATGTAGAAGACCGAGATCCCGAGCATCCCCAGGCTGACGACTACGAGGCCCATCACCATGCCGCTGGAAAAGGCGATCTTCAGCGCTTCGTTGACCGACGTGCGCGCCGCCTGGGTGGTCCGCACGGCCGACTGGGTCGCCGTGCGCATGCCGAACCATCCGGCCGTTGCCGACATGAGGGCGCCGAAAAGAAAACAAATCGCCGTGGGCAGGCCGATCTCGGGAATCCATTGGAGGATGAGAAAGACGATGAGCACGAAAACAGCGAGGCGCGAATATTCCGTCTTGAGGAACGTGAGGGATCCGGCCTGGACGGCGCGGGCGATCTTGCGCATCTTTTCGTTGCCCTCGTCCTGGGCCATGTTCTCCAAGTATATGAGATACGCATAGAGGAGGCCGCCGAGAGCGACCAGAATCGTAATCACAAGCATTGCTCAATCTCCTCCTACAAACGGATCATGCCGGCTTCGCGCGCTGCCGACCCTCTCGGGTCCGCCGACCCGTAATCAGGTCGGAGGGGGAATCATATTTCCTCTGGAAAAGTCCTTCAACTGATTTCCACACGCTACTCATCCAGCCTCCGGCATTCTGCGGCCCGCTCGCGGTAAAAGTCGAGAAGGGAATCGACTCTTTCTCGATCATTTTGCCCCGCCAGGCCGGCGGCTGCGTGTTCGGCGGCTTTTGCCCAGAGCCGGCCGGCCTCCGCGTATCGGCCTTTTTCCCCTTCCGCCGCCGCGCCGTCGGCCAGCGCCCGGAGGAGAAAAAGAAGCGTTTTTTCGTCGATCGATTCGAGCCACGCTTTTTCGAGATAAACGTGAGCGAGCTGCACGGGAAGCTTTCCATATCTTTTGAGACAGGTCTCTCTGAAAACACCCCGGTCTCCGGTGCGCATGAAAAACGTCATACCCAGACCCCGGTTGAGAACGGGATCGTCCGGGTTATTCAGAAGGCCCTCCTCCTGGATGTCGAGCCCCTCCTCGAACCACCGGGCGCGGGACTCATCGCTGATCGCTCTAAGAGCCATGTTGAAGGAAAGGTGCCAGTGGAGAAAATTCCGGATTTCGGAAGAACGGGGTTCCAGCTTCAGGAGGGTTCTCGCATCGGCGAGGACCATGCCGTCCCGTCCCTCGCTCACGTGGCCGCTCATGCGCATCCAGAGAGCGTCCACGGCAAAGATCCGGAAAGCTCCAAGAGCCCTGAAGACCGCCTGATCCGGGTCATCGGACAGGTCCCGTTCCACGGAAATACGGGGCAGAGCCCATATCCCGGCGAGGAGGCATCCGCACATGGCCGCCGCGATTTTGATCGGGAGCTTCACGGCCGCCTCCAGGAGGCGACGAGTGCGCCCAAAACCAGAACCAGGACCAAGTGGACGGCCCCTTCCTTCCAGGGGAGGAAGATATCGCGTTCGTTCGGGCACTCTCCCCGCGAGAGGGGTCCGGCGCTTCCACCCGCCGAGGGATCGGGAAGAAGAGCGATCATCTTCGCGGCGGACGCGGCGAGGCCTTTCAACGCAAGAGCGGCGAGGCCGTCATCTTCCGCTTCCACCTGAATATTTTCCCCGGAGATCATCCGGATCGAATCGGGCGAACCGGCGGCGGCGAGCCTGAGATTCGCCTTCAGGGAAGGGCCGGCCGCAACGATCAGGACCATTACGGTCGAGGCGAAGAGCGCCGAGGGCTCGCTCACGAAGGAAGAAAAAAAGAGCGCCGTCGCGATGGAGAGCCAGAGCATGGGAAGAAAAGAGAATACCGAAGCAAAGAGCGCAACGACGGGGCCTGTTTCATCATAGACGAGGGAGCAGCCGTCCCTGCCCGTTTCGAGAAAATTATCCCCCCCGCGGATGGAAAGAAAGACCTCCAGATCCCGGCCGGTCCAGGCCGGAAGGGCCAGGCTGAATTTCTTTCTCAGGCGGACTTCGATCTCAACTCGGGCGATCTTTTTTCCATCCGCCTTCGCCGTCACCTCGAGAGGAATGACTCCCTGAAACGGCCTGGCCCGGGGAAAGCATATTCTGTGCGAGAAGTGGAGCTTCGTCTCACCGGCGGAGGCGCCGTCAAGAGAGTCGAAAACCCATCGGACCCGGCTTCCATCGGGGGGAAGAAGGACGGGCGAGCCGAAATCGCGCTCCACACCGGTCGCGCTGAACAGCGAGGCGATCTTTACTTTTCGAAAAGATTCTTCCCTGCCGAAAAGAGACAGTCCAACACCGCCGGCCAGGGTGAAAAAGAGGGCCGCCAGGGTGAGATGGATTGCCAGGCCCGAGAACCGGCCCAGGAACCACGCCGCCGCGGACAGCGGTTTGGATCCGGCCACGTCCCGGAATCCCGATTTTCTGTCCCCGGCCAAGCCCCGCGCTCCCGAGATCAGAGCCGCGGCGATCAAAAGCAGCGTCATGGCGGAATAAACGAGACAGGCCGCCAGCCCCTGGTCCTTCTCCTCCGGGCCGGGCAGTCCCGAGCCCGCGGCAAATGCCGCCGCACAACCGGCTAGGAGAACGATCCAGAAAGAAACCCCGCGGTTCCGGACCAGTGTTTCCGCGGCAACGGCCGCGACGTGCCGAAAGAAAGAACAGCGATCCGGCCGAATCGGGTTCATGTCGCCGAGCCCCGCCCCCCGCCCGACCGATCAACGGACGAGCCCGGAGATCCCAGAAGGCGGCGGAAAAGGTTTTCCAGGCTTTCGCGGGGCTGGCCCTCGAGGATCTCATTCTTCGGACCGCTCAGAATCACGCTCCCCTCGTTGAGAATGACGAGAAAATCACAGAGCTCTTCCACGTCCGAAAGAATATGCGACGAGATGAGGACGGCCGCACCCTTTCCGGCCAGGTCCCGCAGGTGTTTCTTGATGGCGATCGAGCCGAGCGGGTCGACGCCTTCCAGGGGTTCGTCCAGCAGAAGAAGCTCCGGTTCATTGATCAGTGCTGTTGCGAGCCCGGTCCGCTTGACCATGCCCTTCGACAAACCCGACATGCGGCGCTTCAGGAAACCGTGAAGAGAGACGAGATCGGACAATTCTCCGATTCTGTTCTCCCGGACCCGGCGGTCCATTCCAAAAATCCTTCCCACGAAGTGAAGGAGCTCGCAGGGCGTATGCGTCCCGGGGAAACCGGGCTGTTCGGGCATATAACCCAGGCGGCTCCGGGCCGCGAGAGAATCGGGAGCGGCTCCGAACAAAGACACGCTTCCCCTGTCGGCGCCGACGAGCCCCGCTGCGAGACGGAAGGTCGTTGTCTTGCCAGAACCGTTCGGGCCGACAAGACCGACGATGTCGCCCGGACCCAGGTTGAGATCCAGATCCTTCAGGGCCCGGACACGCCTTCTCGGGAAGAAGCTTGTGAACTCCTTGCTCACGCCCCGGAATTCCAGGACAGGCTTTGCCTGGGACGAACAATTCAAACGACGGACCTCCTCGAGAAGATATGCTAAGCGAAAGACCCTTTGAATTCCACCCGCCCCTGCTATCCGCCGGCCGGCGGCGGCCGTCCGAGAAGACTCTGGATTAGGAGAGCCGGTCTCGATACTCTGATAATCGAAGTTTTTTTAACTGGAACGCTCATGCTGGTTTTAAGACTCAAAAACCCCGACGGCAAAATCGTGGAATTTCCCTTGAAAAAACTCCCCGCTGTCGCCGGACGCCACGAGAGAGCCGCGGTCCGGATCGACAATCCCGGCGTTTCACGGGAACACGCACGGTTTTTTCTGAGCAGCGGAAAGCTCTGCGTCACCGATCTCAACTCGAGCAACGGAACCTTTGTCAACGGAAAGAAGGTCACGCGAGCCCCGGTGACGGCCGGTGACGAGATCAGGCTGGGACCGACGGTTCTCACCCTCGCCGGTCAAACCGCCGCGCCCCGGCAGGCGGCCAAAACACCGCCCGAGCCCCGGGTTGAGGCCGGGACGCCGCGGAAAACCAAGCCGCAGAAAACGACGGCTGCGGCCCCGGCGCTGCCAGGGGATGGAGACGTGCGGATCAGAAAACAGGTTCTCCAATACCACAGGATTCGGGCCGACAAGAAAAGCTCTCTCCTCGGGAGCGACTTTTCCCAACACCACCCCTTCTATCGTTTCGGCGCCATTCTCCTTCTCATCGCGCTGGCTGTTGCCGTCTTTTTCCTGATCCGATGGCTCACCGAAGAAACCCTCCCCGCCCCCTGGGAAAGCGAGGGGGACACTATACGTGACGGTCCTTAAAGGGGCTGAGACAAAACCTGTGTGTGAAGCTTGACAAACATTTTTTCTCCCCTTGTTTCGGGTGGGGGGAGAAAAAATGATTAAGATATATTATGGAATGTTTTTTTT
>CAZWHE010000002.1:0-83955 GCA_964633825.1 uncultured Phycisphaerales bacterium
TCCGGATAGCTGAGTCATTTTTTCTCCCCCCACCCGAAACAGGGGGAGATAAAATATTGATCGAGCTTCACGTCGGGGTTTTGTCCCGGCCTCACATGGGGCTTTCTTCAGGCATCACCCTCGGCCCCGCGTGGGGGTGAGACAAAAGGCCGCCGGCTCGATTTCAGACGGTACCGCTCACAGCGGTTCGAGAGAAACGCGCAGCTCTTCTTTTTTGCCGGCGAAAAGCTCGACCTCGAGCATACGCGGCTTGTATCCGGTTGCTATGACGTAGATCTTGTGCTTTCCGACAGGCAGGGAGGAATATTGGAACCGGTTGGGCGGAGTCCAAACTCCTTCGCCATCAAAGCCCGTAAAATCCAGATCAGGAAGCTTGACATTGGCGCTTTCGATCGGCCGCCCGAGAGAGTCGACGACCACAACGGTCAGGAAACCGGCGGGCTCGAGCCTGATGCGGCCGAGGTCGGCTTTTCCCCCTTCCTTGAGTGAAAAGGTCTCGGACATGTAATCGAAGAAGCCGTCGGCCCGGACATCGATCGCATACTCCCCTCCGGAAAGGCCCGCGATCTCGAACCGGGATTCTCCTTCCGCACCGGTCCGTGTCGCAATCGCGGTCCACTTCGAAGGGCTGTTGATCTTAAAGATCGTGACGCTCCAGCCCGATCCGCTTTCCCCGAAAGCACGGCCCGTGCCGCCGTCGATAAGCGCACCGCTCACAACGCCGCCGGGAAGGACGAGGCGCACCTCGCCCGAACCGTTGGGATCGATTTCCAAGGGAGGCAGGATTGCATCGCCCCCGCCGGCGAGGGCGACGCGGACCTTCCACTTTCCGCTCCTGAACCCGGAGAGCACGAACCGCCCCTCCTCGTCGGTGACTCCCTCGACGGCCGGGTCGTTATCG
Source organism: uncultured Phycisphaerales bacterium (assembly GCA_964633825.1). Lineage (GTDB taxonomy): Bacteria > Planctomycetota > B15-G4 > B15-G4 > CAYZWU01 > CAZWHE01. Next base: position 902 of record CAZWHE010000002.1, read on the forward strand.
CAGTTCCCCACGTTGTCGAACCATTTGAAAAAAAGCCGCGCGTCCGGGACAGGCTCTCCGTTGGGCCGGACCAGGCTTCCGGCAATGGTGAGATCGGTTTTCTGGTCGATGAAATCCTCGCGATAGATGGTCAGGCCCGTGGTCTCGTCTCGATAAACCCGGAACTCGCGGTCGACGATTCCGAGCTCCTCGATCTTGACCCTCAACGTCCAGGACCCGGTCTTGAACCCGGACCGGTCCTTCCACGAAGCGGTTCCGTCCGCATCGAACCCCGACAGGGTCGTGACCGTCTTTCCCTTCTCCCCTTCGCGCTGAAAACTCAATAAGGTGAAGGAATCCTCGAGACCCGTGAACCCGATGAAGTCGATATGAACGTTTCCCTTTGCCAGGTCTTCCGCGCTGATCTCGAAGCGCACGTTGTCGAGGAGGCGGCCCTCGACGACTTCGAGTCCTCTTTTTCCGAACCTGTCAACCGATCTGATACGGTAAGCCTCGAGGTCGTAGATCCCGGGAGGAAGGGCGCGCAGCACGAACACGCCGTCATCCGTACAATCGGCGCCAAATCTGCTTTTCCGATCGGACCGGCTCGTCGCCCTGACACTGAAAGGCCCGCTTTCCAGCGGCAGGCCTGTTTCGGCGCTGACCACAAAGCCGCGGATCGCGCCGCCCGGAACGATGATATCCTTTTCAATGGCTCCGGGGTTTTCGAAAAGGACCTCTCCATATTCCGCGCGAGCCCGCCAGCCGTGAGGAAACGCCATACCCACTCTGTAACGACCCGGCGCCAACTTACTCAACTCGAATTTTCCCTGTGCGCCGCAGCGGCTTCCACTTTGAACGGCGGATTCTGAAAAACCGGGTGCGGGCGGAGCGAACCGTTCGATCAGCTTGGTATAGACCCTGGCGCCCTCCACAGGAAGGCCCGTCCTGTCGATCAGCCTGCCGGACCATGTCACGTGGCCGGCCGTCGGCCCGAAATCGACTTCCACATCGCGATCGACAAGCTCGACGGATTTCTCCTCCCGCGTGAAGTCGACGCCGCTTCCGCGCTTCCCCCGCGGAGCCCCGGCCCGCACTTCCACACGACCCGGCTGCAAGGGCATGGTGATGTATTTCCCATCGCCGCCCGTGAACGTGATCGGCTGGACCGGGGTCAAGCCCGATTCATGAACGAGCTCGATCACCACCCCGGCCGCGGGCCGGCCGTGGTCGTCCAAGACCTTTCCAAAAACACGGAAGCCCTCTTTCAAACGGATCTCGATATCCTCGGCGCCGGGCGGCGCCTGGACAAAGCCTTCGGCATGGTCCGGATGAATGGCCGCGATCGTCTTGAAATCCTCGTCGAGCCCCCGGAGCCGGAACCGCCCCTCTTTATCGGTCCTCGTATGAACCGAGTACTCGGGACATTCGAGAAGGGCCATTTCGAGATCGATTTCATCCCGGCTGCACACCAGTGCGCCGGCCACGGGGCGGCTCGTCGAATCTTCCACGACCCGTCCGGTCACACTCCAACCCGGATCGAGCTTTATTATGAAATCGGAGAGGCCGTCCTTCCCGGGGATTTCGAATTCATCGGTATATGCGACACGATGGGACGAAGACCGGACGGACAGAAAGTGGACACCGCCCTTCTCGAGAGGGAAATGAAAAGAACCCCCTTCATCCCGAACAGGCTCGACAAGAACTTTCTCACGTCGGTGCTTCTCTTGTCGATAGAGTTCCACGTAATAAGCCCGGACCGGCTCGCCTGTCTCCTTGTCGACCGCCCGGCCGCTGAAGAAAGTCCCGCGCGGTTCGAGCGCTTCCCGCCGGGAGTCTTCCCCCCCGCCGGGATCGAGGACGCCCGCTTCCTCGGCTGAAGAGGTTTTTATTTCCTGCGGCTCCGTCCGGGATGAATTCTCTCTTTCTTTCAGCGCGGCCGGGGAACGGTTCTCTTCACCGCCGTCCGTGCCGATAACAAGCCAAACAGCCAGAACCGCGACGAGTATGAGCGCTACGGCGGCGGCGAATTTCAATTCTCTTCCCCCGGCTTCTTCCTGCCGCGAACGAACCATGGAACGATGGGAATGAAAACGAGCACGATCAGCCACCTGGAATGGTTCATGAGAAAGAGGGCGTTTTTATAAAAGAAGTGGCTCTGGAAGTAATCCTTGGCGATCTGATCGTTCGCGTGCTCAGCGAAGGCGCCCCCTCCCAACGCGTATGTCTCTGCCACGGCCAGACCGCCGTAAGCAGCGTGCAGACCGAAAGCGGCACCCCCGCACGCGATCACGCCGGCGGCGCCCCCGCCCATGGCATAAATCCCCAGCGCGAGCCCGCCGATGGACAAGATCCCGGCCGAAAGGCCTCCGATCGCGATTCCGCCGCATGCGAGCCCGCCCACGGACAGAATAATCCCGAAGGAAACATCGCCCACGGCGATCCATCCCTTGGCAACGCCTCTCTGGCAGCTGCCCTTCTTGAATTCATGCGTTGTCACGTGAACAAGAGGGAGCCCGAACAAGGCCGCGCTGCTTTTGTAATTCATCGGGGTCTCTCCTTTTTTGCTGATTATTTCTTTACATTTTACACGAAAAGGCTTTTCAATTCCGATGACGCGGATGTTTTCTCCGCGCTGTCGCGGCAACGGAAAAATCCCATGACGGATCTGCAATTATGTTCCATTATTTTCGCTAAATGATATGATCTAATGTTGATGATTGCTTTTTTACCTCTATAGCACCTGATTGCGGGAGAATTTCATGCGTCATTCAGCGCCCCCTATCCTTCGAGTCTCTGCCTTTCTTTTTATCTCGACTTTCGTCCTGTCGGTTCCTCTTTCTGCCCAGTCCGTGGGCGGAGCCTGGGAGACTCTGTACCGGTTCGACGGTGCGTACCAGTGGGATGGGCTCGGCTATTCCGTCTCCCATGCCGGTGATGTGAACGGAGACGGCTTCGACGATATCATCGTCGGGGCGCCTTTCGCCAATCCCAGCGGAATGGGAGACGCCGGATCGGCCTATGTTTTCTCAGGCATGGACGGGAGCCTGCTCCGGCAATTCGACGGCCCCGCCTCGGGCGATTGGATGGGGTATTCCGTCTCCGGCGCGGGCGACGTGAACAGCGACGGCTTTGCCGACCTCATCATCGGAGCGCCCTGGACCGATGTCAACGGCGATTACGATGCGGGCTCGGCCTATGTTTATTCCGGATACGACGGGAGCCTGCTCCGGCGCTTCGACGGCACGAGCAAGTGGTTTCTCCTCGGCGACTCCGTTTCGGGTGCCGGCGATGTGAACAACGACGGTTTCGACGACGTCATCGTGGGCGCGCCCGAGGCCGATCCCCACTTGATACAGGCGGCCGGTTCGGCGTTCGTTTATTCCGGCGCGGACGGGAGTCTGCTCTGGCGCTTCAACGGCACAGATTCCGGTTCCTACCTCGGTGACTCCGTATCGGGAGCCGGCGACATGAACGGCGACGGCTTCGACGACGTCATCGTCGGCGTGCCCTATGCCGATCCCGGCGGGACGACCAACGGCGGCTCGGTTTATGTTCTTTCCGGTGCGGACGGAAGCCCCCTGCACCAGTTCCATGGCACGGGGGATTACGATCGGCTGGGTATCTCCGTCTCCGACGCGGGCGACGTGAACGGTGACGGCACGGTCGACCTCATTGCCGGCGCGCCCTACGCCAATCCCAACATCGTCTACGATTCCGGTTCGGCGTTCGTCTATTCCGGCGCGGACGGGAGTCTGCTCTGGCAATTCAACGGCACAGACGTAGAGGACTACCTGGGCTATTCCGTCTCGGGCGCCGGTGACGTGAACGGCGACGGCTTAGACGACATCATCATCGGAGCGCCCTGGGCCGATCCGGGCGGCAACAATTACGCCGGTTCGGCCTTCGTCCACTCGGGTGCGGACGGAACTCTCCTCCATGAATACAACGGCGCCGCATACGACTACCTGGGCACCTCCGTTTCGGGCGGGGGAGACGTGAACGGAGACGGCCTCGCCGACCTGATCGCCGGGGCGAACGGCGCCGCCCCCAACGGGAACGACGATGCCGGTTCGGCTTTCGTGTTCGGTTACGACACGTTCTTCACTGCTTCTGCGACGAGCATATCCTCCGCCGCGGGCGGCACGGTCGTCTACGCCATGAACTTCCCCGGCTCAGAGGGGAACCGGCAGTATGCCATGCTCGGTTCGGCCGCCGGAACCGGCCCGACCACGATGCAGGGCGTGGACATTCCCCTGACCCAGGACTGGCTCTTTCAAAAGATGGCGAGCGGCAATGCCCCGGGAGCCTTCAGCAATCCTTACGGCGTCCTGGACGGCTCGGGCGGCGGCTCCTGCACACTGACCATTCCGCCGGGAGCCGCTTCATCTTTCATCGGCCGAACACTCTGGTTTGCAACCGTGTCCTATACACCGCCGCTGCGCCTTTCCTCCGCGGCGATGCCGCTGACCATCGACCCCTAGCGGTTTTTTGTGGAGGCGTTTCATGATCGAACACGTCCGCTATCGAGTGACCGGCCGGGTGCAGGGTGTTTTTTTCCGCGCCTGCACTCAGGACGCGGCGCGCGCCGAAGGCATCACGGGATGGGTGCGCAATCACTCCGACGGCAGCGTAATCGGCGAAGCGTGCGGTGAAACCGGCGCCCTCGACCGATTCATCGCCTGGCTCCACGAAGGTTCGCCTCACAGCCGGGTCGATCGCGTCGAGCTGAAGGAGCGTGAAGAGACGGATGAAGGTCCCGGCTCCTTCGAGGTCCGTTATTAGCCGGCTGCGCCGCAGAAAAGGGACAGCCGGCGCGTGTCCCCCACGTGCCGGCTGCCTGGTTTTCCCCTATCCCCTTCCAACTCCCCGTTTGGGTACTGGAACTTCGCCTTTCCTTATCTCTCTCTATCTATTTCGATCATCCGAGTGTCCTACTTGAGAGATATTCTTGTAACTCCTTAAATGAGGAAAAATACCTAACCGGGTTAATTGCCGAACATTGTGGATGTCGCTCGAACCACCGGAGTCACCCCCACCGGGTCGGGTACGTAGGGGTTTTCCCAGCCGTCCGTATCATAGGTCGTGTCTCCCAGGGGCAGATAACCCTTCTGAACCAGTGCCTGCAGGATCCATGTCCAATTCGGCAGCAGCGGTTCCGATCCGATGTATACCTCGTTGTAGGACGTGATCGCACTGTTGATGACCTCCAGCTCTTCGACTGTTTTTTCCCTCCGGATATACTCGACGTTCGCCTCGACAAATATATCGTCGTTCGAATTGAAGACGGCATCGAGCCCGGAGCTCCGCACTTCATACAGCGAAAACCCGAGGGGCCTCGCCCTGTATCTGTTCCCCCATACATCGGTGTCATATCCCGCGCCCCCGCTCCATAACACCGATGGACGGGGTAAATAATAGGGCCCCACCCATCCCGAAACGCCGGCAGTGTTGAGCCTGAGCTCGCCCATGTCTTCCGGAAATATGGAGGTGTCGTGGAAATAGTTTTCGATCCCCGTTCTGATCGCGTCCATCTCGCCGATCTGGACGTTCACCTTCTGCCTCTTGACCTCGGTGGTCAAGGCAGGAACAGCGATCCCGACCATGATCGACATGATCGAAATAACAACAACAAGCTCAATGAGAGAAAACCCTTTTCGGCTCATGGCCGCCCCCTGTTCTTTCCTCATAACGCCTCGTACATGGAGTAAATCGGCATCAAGGCCCCCAAAAGAATGAACCCCACCAGAACACCGGCAAGAATAATTATTGTGGGTTCGATGAGCGATATCATTTTGCTGACCTTCCTCGGAATCATCCTGTCGAAAAAGTTATAGGCGCAATCCAAGGATTCGACGATTTTTCCCGTTCTCTCGCCGATGGAAATCATCCTCGTAAAGAGGATGTTCATTCCCGAAAACCTTTCGAACGCCGCGGAAAGCCTGCATCCCTTTGTGATCTGTTCGATCGCATCGGCCGTCAGCTTTTCAAAATACATGTTCCCGCTCGCCGTGCCCGATATTTGGATCGACTTGACGATCTCAACCCCCGACGCGATCAGCGTCTTGAAGACGACGATAAATCTCGCAAGAGTAATGTCCTGAATAATCGAGCCCAGCACCGGGATTTTGAGCACAAGCCTGTCGATGCCGACCCGGCCCTTCTCGAACCGCTTGATGATGAAAATGCTTACGGGGACGGCCACGACACAACCGAGCAGGACCATCCAGTTTCCCCTGAGGAAATCGGACGCCGCGATCAGAACCTTCGTAATACCGGGCAGCTCGATATCCGATTCGTTGTAAATCCCCATGACCCTGGGCAGCAGGAACGTGAGAAGCAGCACGACGAGACCCGTGACCGCGAAACAGAGAAAGGCGGGGTAGATCATGACCTGCTTCAGCGTCGATTTAATCTTCGCCTGCCACTCGATCTGCGTTCTCAGCTTGTCCAGAACCAGATCGAGCGCACCCGTTTCCTCCCCTGCCCTGACAACGTTGACCAGAATCACGCCGAAAAACTTCTGGTGCTCGGCGAGGGCCTCGGAGAGACTCAATCCCTGTTTGACGTTGATAAGAACATTCGACAGGACTTTCTTCAGGTTTTCGTTTTTGGCCTGTTCGATGAAATCCTCGAGCGCAACGATCACGGATATTCCCGAGGCGTTTGTGATCGAAAGGTAGATCAGGAAATCCGTCAGCTCAGCGACCTTGATCTTTCCGGAGCCGACGAACTTGCCCTTTTCCCCTTTCTTTTCCTTGGCGGCCGCCAGCACCATCCCTTCCTTTTCGAAGAATTTATCGAGAGCATCCCTGTTGGGAGCAGCACGCTCTCCGCTCTCGACTCCGCCGTTCTCGGATATCACCTTGTATTTAAAAACCGGCATCGAAAAGCCGCACCCCGTTACAATTCCGTATCGTTACACACCCTCAACACTTCCGCGATGCTCGTCGTTCCGTTCAGGGCCTTCTTCTTCCCGTCATCGAGCATGAAACTCATGCCCTTCTCTTTTGCCAGGTCGGTAACGTCCTTGTCGCTGCAATCCCGGGACAGGAGGTCCACAAAATCGTCGTCCATGACGAAGAGCTCGAAAACCACGGTCCTTCCCGAGTACCCCGTGTTGTGGCAGGCCCCGCACCCTATCCCGCGATAGAGGTTGACCTCTTTACCATCGATTCCAAGCCAGTTCCGTTCCGCCTTGGTCGCCGGGTACGGCTCCTTGCATTTGGGACAGATCACTCTGACGAGACGCTGCGCCAGGACCGCCGTCAGGGTCGACGAGATGAGGTATTTTTCCACTCCTAGATCGTTGAGCCTCCTGATCGACGCGATCGCACTGTTCGTGTGGATACTGGAGAAGACCATGTGCCCGGTCATGGACGATTTGACGGCGATATCACCCGTCTCGGGATCCCTGATCTCACCCACGAGGATAACGTCCGGGTCCTGCCTCAGAATCGTTCTCAGCCCTTCCGCAAAGGTGTAGCCGATCTCGTGATCCACCTGGGACTGCCTGATGAGGGGGAGCTTGTATTCGATGGGATCCTCGACGGTGATCACTTTCCTGGCCAGGGAATCTATCATGAGAATCATGGAATAGAGCGTTGTCGTCTTTCCCGACCCCGTGGGTCCGGACACGAGCAGCATTCCGTGCGACAGGTTGACGATTTTCGAGACTTTTTCGACGGAATCTTCGTCGACGCCGAGGCTTCTCAAATTGAGATTGACGCTCCCCCTGTCGAGGAGGCGTATAACGATGTTCTCGCCGTAAGCCGTCGGCATCGTCGAGACACGGAAGTCGACCCTCTGTTTCCCCTTCATTCTGGAAAAACGTCCGTCCTGGGGCCTCCTCCTTTCGGTGATGTCCATGGCGGATATGAGCTTGAACCTTGTGAGAACCGAGGATGTCGTTTCGTTGGGCAGGCTTTCACCCTGCTGGAGGATGCCGTCCATTCTGTATCGGACGCGCAGCAGTTTCTCCTCGGGCTCGATGTGAATGTCCGTCGACTGCCTCGCAATCGCCTTGTCGATGATTTCGTCGACCTTGTCGACGGCCGAAAAACCGATCAGCTCCGGATCGTCGGCTTTCCCCGTCCCATCCTGTTCGTCATCATTTGCCTTGAAGACGGTACCGATCGTTTTGAGGATATCTTCGTTCGTGGCGGCGAGTATGTTGATGCTCTTCCCGAAACGCTCCTGAATGGCATCGATTGTAAAGATATTGGATGGGTCCGCCATGGCGACTGTGATGATGCCGCTCTCTTCTTTCCGGATGGGAATGAACATGTGCTGCCTGGCGAAAACCTCATCGATCTCGTTGACCAAACCGACATCGAGATCGATATCCTTGATTTTGACAAACTCGACTCCGAGCTCTTCTGCGATGGTCCTGCTGAGCTTCTCCTCGTCGATAAAGCCCAGATTGATCAGAATCTGACCGAGAGGTTCCTTGACCCTCTTCTGCTCTTTGAGAGAGATGTCGAGCTGTCTTTTCGTGATGTAGCCCGCCTGAATCAGGCGGTCGCCGATCCTCATTTTTTTTACAGCGGTCTTTTCAACAGTGCCCATAGTCTCCCCTCGACAACAATGGTACAACCCCTTTCCGGGCAATCCGTCACTTCTATTTATCGACGTTTGAAAAGGACTCCCTTTAGCCGAATTCACGCGACATTTGCACATTCCGGCAAAAGATCCTTCCACAGACAGCCTAGACGCACACCGGCCGGAACGATTGATCTCGATCTAAAAAAAACCGCCGGTGTCGCAATGACACCGGCGGTCCTGCTTGCCGGAAGAATCCCGGCAATTTCTGACTTTCCCCTCAGCTATTACCAGCGTCCTCCTTCACCAACGAACATCCTCAGATAGGAATAGCCGTCGTGCCTGATAACTCCCGTGTACCTGTTGCCGTCATCGAGATCCCCGTCGATCCTGTTCAGGATATCGGCGGTGAAATAGTTCCTGACGGTCAGGAAGACTTCGTTACCCCAGGTTCCGTCGTAGTTGAAGTCCGAGTTGCCCCAGTACTCGTAGTCATAAGTGCCGCCCCAGGGATGGGTCGTCGGCCAATGATCGAGATAGGGACCGCTCCACTCGTCGCGATAAGTATAGGGCACGCGACCGTCGGTCATGAGGCCCGGATCTTGGGACGTTCCCACGTCGCTGGGATAGACGCCCAGGTCCGCATAGACCGAGCTAATACCCGTTTTGAGCGCGGCGAGTTCGTTTTCGAGTCTGCTGATCTTGGCTTTCTCCACAAGCTTGGTGACCTGCGGGCTGATGACAGCGGCCAGGATCGACAGAACCGACACAACGATGATCAGCTCGATCAATGAAAAGCCCCCTTCGCTCTTACGCCTCTTCAATCTATTCATCTCATTACCTCCATACAACTGTAAAATAACTGACAAGAAGCTCCTTGTTAGCGTCTCGCTCCCCATTCTTCGGAATTTCTGAAAACAAAACTTGACGACAAATGCATATTTTCTGCTTTTTTTTAAGTCCGGGATCCGGAGTCTCTGACGGATCACTTACCAGCTTTCACCTTCAGCGATAAACATTCTGAGATAGGAATAACCGTCGTGCCTTATGGTCCCTGAATACCTGTTGCCGTCATCGAGATCCTTGTCGATTCTGTTCAGGGTCTCGACGGTTAAATTGTCTCTGACGGTGACAAAAGCCTCGTTGCCCCAGGTGCCGTCATAGTTGAAGTCCGAGTTGCCCCAGTACTCGTAATCGTATTCCCCGCCCCAGGGGTGTTCTTCCGGCCAGCGGTCGATATAAGGGCCGTCCCACTTGTACCTGTGCGGGTAGGGGACGATGCAATCCTCAGCCAGCGCGGGGTCCCGGCCCGATCCCCGCTCGGCGGGAAAGAGACCTATGTCGGCGTAGATCGCGCCTACAGCCGTTTTGATCGTACTCAGATCGTTCTCGAGGCGGCCGATTTTCGATTTCTCGACGAGTTTCGTGACCTGCGGGCTGATGACAGCGGCCAGGATCGACAGAACCGACACAACGATGATCAGCTCGATCAGTGAGAATGCCTTCTGGTTTCCGCTCTTCTTTGTTTTCCCTTTCCCACTCATTTTCAGCACCTCCGGATCGTTACGAAAAAGCACCTGAAAATCGATGCGTGCACCTTTCACTTTTCCATTTATTCGAATCATCGGCAGGAAAGACTTGATCTAAAAATCGGTTTGCCGGCATTTTTTCGGACACGGCCGCTCGCTGACTTCAGAATCCTCGCCGGCTTCTCAGGAACAATGAACGCGCTCGAGGGTTACCACGAAGGACCTTCGGCGAGGTAGTATCTCAAATAAGAACCGCCGTCGTGCCTCAGGTTGCCGCTGTTCCGGTTACCGTCGTCGAGGTCCTCGTCAATTGCGTCCAGCACGTTGGATGTGAGGTAGTTTCTGGCAATGATGAAAACCTCGTTCCCGTACTGGCGATCGTAATTGAACGCCGACTCGCTCCCGTACTCAAAATCGTAAGATCCGCCATAGGGATGGCTTTCCGGCCACCGGTCGAGATAAGGGCCTTGCCAATCATCGCGGCGCTGGTAAGGCACTCTCGAGCTCGACATGAGGCCCGGATCCGCGCTCTGCGGGGCATTGTTGGGGAAAACCCCCATGTCGACGTAAAGCGCACTGACGGCGGTCTTGATTGCCTGAAGATCGGTCTCCATCCGGCTGATCTTCGCTTTATCAACAAGCTTGGTGACCTGCGGAGTGACAATGGCGGCCAAAATCGACAGAACCGACACAACGATGATCAGTTCGATGAGCGAAAATCCCCCTTCATTTCCGCGTTTCATGTCCTTCATTTGCCTTCCCACTTTCGTCTGCTTCCCCATAGAGACATGCACTTCCCAAATATTGATTCCTTCCCCGATCCTTTTCGGGGCTTTGCGGACAGAAACTTAATGACAAAGTGATTTTTTTTTATATTTGCAAATAGGTTATTTATGGAAATCCGATCCGGAACCCGAATGGAGAGACGATTGTTCCATTGCTCTCGGTGTAAGGGGTTAAATATTGGCTGGTTTCGAGAGCAATTTTTCCTGTGTTGCCCGGGAAGACGGTTTATCGGCTACTCTTCACCCTTCTCTTCGTGAGCCTCTCCCTTTTCATTCCTCTTGAGTTTTGCGCGATATTGGGAACTGAAATTCGCCACGGCTTGGGAGTCGACGATTCTGGGAGTGATCATGACAACAAGCTCGATCTTGTCCTTGATCTTTGTCACGCCCCGAAAAAGAGCACCGAGAAGGGGAATGTCCTTCAAAACGGGGATGCCCTTTTCCTCTTCGAAAACATTCTCCTTGATCAACCCACCGATGATGATCGTTTGGCCGTTCTCGGCCTGAAGGGTCGTGATGATATGACGGTGGTTGATGACCGGTATCTCCTTGTAGGTATCGACGTGCTCGCTCACATCCTGGTCGATGGTCAGGGAAACGACTCCGCTCTTGATAATCGTGGGGGTCACGACCAGCGTGATCCCCACGTCCTTGAATTCGACCTGTTCCACAGTGGAAGAACCGACTCCCGCGCCCACGTCTCCCGTCGTGGTCACCGTCGATTCCACATAGGGTATCTCTTCGATAATCTCGATTTTGGCTTCATGCTCGTTCTTGGCCATGACCGTGGGGCGGGAAATGATATTGAGCTTCGTCAGCTTGCTCAGCGTGTTGATTGCTCCGTCGATGTTGGCTTTGTCCCCGGCGATCGTGAAATCCACATCGTGCGTTGTCGTCAACAGCCCAGAAACGAGCGTCGCCGTTGCATCGTCGACGTGGATATTGTTGAGGTTAATTTGGGTGCCGAACTCGTACAGGTCGGTCAAAGAGAACTCCAGGATCTGAGTCTCTATGAGGACCTGCCTTTCGCTCGTGTCCACCGAATTCACGAACTTTCTCACCTTCTTCACCACGCTCCGGGGTGCGGTGACAACGACGATGTTGCTCGATTCGTTGACCACGACCGTTCCATCCTCCCCGACAAGGCTCGCGAGGTCTTCGGCGATGTCCTTTGCCGGAATCGATGCGAGCTGGAAGAGCTCGGTCTGACTTTCAGTCGTGCTGGACCGGGAGACGACGTAGACCCCCTCCTCCTTCTGAACATTGCACTTGTGCACGTAACAGAGAGACGAAAACGCTTTACTGAGATCGACCTGATTGAATGATGCTTCGATCCTATCCGAGAAGTCGCCGTCCAGCAGCAGGTTGATGTCCGCCATATCGGCGATCATGTTGACCGCGTTGGCCAGGGTCGCCCCCCTCAGTTCGAAAGAAAAGACTTCTCCACCCGCGATCGGTATCTCATCCCAGGAGAGAGCTTCCTCCTCTTCCTCGCTTGTGCCGAACGGGCCTGTCGCGGCCTGTTCATCAATCCCCTTTTCGCTTTCGGATTCACAGTTTTCTTTGAAAGACTCGTGGTACTCGTTGATCCTTCGAGAAAGAATGTCATCCTCGCTGGACAGGCTCCGGCAGCTTCCTCCCATCAGGAGGAGAAGCAGAAAACCGGATAACGCCAGTATCCGTTTCGCTATTTTCTCCATTGAATCACCGCCGCATTCATAAATGAAATCACCGCTTCAAAAAAGAGATGATCAAACACCGTACAGACGGATCCCGCCCATAAATAACTGCTCCGTCTATCGTCATTAATTCCCGGGATAATTAGCATCGATTCATCAAAAATTGATATAAACCTATTCCGATGAATCTGTTGCGGTCAGGACAGCAGGAAAAAAGAAGATGTCCGGCCGGCGATTATTCCGTTACTTCGCCTCTTCCGTTGCTTCGACCGGGGCTTCGCTGGCGCCGGCATCGGAATTGTCGCCTGTGCCGCCGCCGGAATTGCTGCTCCGGGGTTCGATCAGCTTGACGATCTCGTTTTCTTCGCCTTCTTTTTTGAGAACAATCGACTTTCTGTCGATTTTAATGACCCGATATCCTCCGGGAAGGAGGTCCCCTTCTTTAAGGATGTAACCATCTGCAAGAACACTCGAACGATCTTCCCCCAAGAGAATCCCCCTCACCTTGAGGCTCTCTATCGGGTTTTTGGGGGTTTTCTTCTCTCGTCCCAACCCGTCTTCGCTTGTTTTCGCGTCCGGCCGAGCCGCCGCTTCCGCTGCCGTATTCTCGTCTTCCGCCCTCACGGTATTGTTCCGGGGAAGCTCATTTCTCTGTTTCATGATCTTTGTCATGATATCGTCGATTCTTTTGATGATCGACTCCTGTTCTCCTTCTCCTTGGCTATCCCACGCGATTGTTTTGGTGCTCAAGTCAGGTTCGGCTGTTCCCTCACTGCCATCACCGCTTCCATGACTCACAATCGGCTCCGGTCCCGGTCCCGGACCCTGGTCCTGCTGCTGATAATTTTCTTCCACCGGTTCTTCGGCCCGGTATTCCGCTTGCCCGCCGCCTTCCGGCGAGCCTCCATCGTCTTTATTCAGGAAGCTGAACGTGTAATACAGAGAGGCCAGCGCCGCTGGAACGAGCACGAAAGTGGCCATCGTTTTTTTGTCCATATTCACCATTTCTAAGGTCCTCCCCTCTCCATTCCTTCGCGCCTCTGGTTTCTGACATCGGCGACGAAATATCCCTGCAGAGAGAGCGTGAATGCGGATAACCCTCGTTTCTCTCTAGACTCCATCACCGAAAACGCCGTGACTTGCAAACCGATATCGATTCTTTCGAGAAGGGTGATAAAAAGAAACAAGTCCTCGATAACGGCGTTTCCCTTCATTTCGATTTGAGTGCTGAACAAATCTTTCCTGCCGATGGCCGTACCGCCGCCGCTGCCCGTTAACTGCTTGATGTTCGTGAACACACATGACTGTGATTCGATCGCGCAGCCTCCGGCAAATTTGGCGACCATGTTGCGCAGCACGAGAGCGCTGTTGATGCCTTCGAATTTCGTTTTCAAAATGTGTTTTGTGGTTTCTCTTTCACACTTCATCACCCTCTTTTTTTGATCGAGATCGCTCTTTCTGTTCACGAGCATGTCCAGTTTGTTGTTCGAGTCTTCGAGCTTGCTCTTCGTCGAACAGTAGGACAGAATCGTCGGAAGGGGAGACAGCGTCACAACAATCAGCAACGGAAGCAGCACAAAAAGAAACCTGTTGCCGATAAACATGGTCATTGCTCCGGTTAACGTTTTAAAACTTCAGCTTAATATTCGCCTCTTCGAGTGTTTTTTCCACCCGTGCAGACCCCGCGCCTCTTCCTATCGTATATTCGACGCTTTTAAAGAGGCCGCACTCTCTGAGGTGGGCGATGCAGTTTTCAAAAACAGAAGAATCACCCATGAAATCATCCTTGATCTTTACCGCAAGAACAACATCACGCCCGTCATCGAGCTGCAGTCGAGCGCGCCGCGAGAAGTGAGCCTGGCCCCCGGCGATGTGATCGATATCAAGTTTTATTACGCCCCGGAGCTCAACGAGAGCCAGCCCGTCCGCCCGGACGGCGCCGTCTCACTTCAGCTCGTGGGAGACGTCTTCGTACAAGGGCTGAATCCCGCCGAATTACGCAAGAAACTGATGGACCTCTTCGCCCCGCATCTCAGAAATCCCGACGCGGCCGTGGTCGTCAGGTCGCTCGTCAACCGCAGGGTCTTTGTCGGGGGGCAGGTCAATGCGCCCGGCCTGATCGAGATGCCGGGCCGGCTGACCGTTCTCGAAGCCATCATGCAGGCCGGCGGGTTTCACCTCGAGACCGCCGAGGTGTGCAATGTGGTGGTTATCCGCCACAAAGACGGCCGGAGGTATGGATGCGCTCTCGATTTCGGCAAGGCCCTGGAGGGAGAGGAATTCCTTCCCTTCTCGCTCGAACCCTATGACATCGTCTATGTGCCGGAAACAACGATCACCCGAGTCACCAAGTGGATCGATCAGCATATCAACCAAGTGATTCCAATCGGATTCGTGTCCACTGTATCCCGCGGCGATTCGACATTCGGACTCTCTACGGGGACAGGCCCCCGCACCGTTTACCTGCGTTGAGGAACAGGATGGAAAACGAATGGCTGAACAATTGATGATCAAAAAGAAGCCGCCGACCTATTCCTCGCTGAGGGACTATTGCTACGTTGTTTTCCGGCACAAGTGGAAAGCCCTCCTCATCTTCTCGGTTATCTTTACAGCCGCGACTTCTTTCGTTCTGCTTTCCACCGACACCTACAGGTCTGAAGCCAAGCTCCTGGTCCGGCTCGGCTGGGAAAGCGTGAACGTCGATCCCACGGCGACAACGGGTGAAAGGGCCGGAAGCGTTCACCAACCCCAAACGATCCAGCTGAACACGGTGCTCGATATCCTGAAAAGCCAGGCCCTGGCGGGAGAGATCGTGGACAGGATCGGGCCGGAAACGTTTTCCAGGCCCCTCGAATACAAAAATCCCTACAACAGCGGCGCGGGCTCCGAAAAAAGCGAGCCGATCCTCGTTACGGTCCGTAACTTCCTGAAGAAGGCGAAGGACGAAGCCGGTGATTTTGTGAAAGGATTGATCACCGGAATCGGAAGCGGTCGGGAACTGAGCCGCCGCGAAAAAGCAATCGGGATACTGATGAACTCCACGGAAGCCCAGCTTCTGAGAAACACGCATATCATCTCCATCGCCTATACGGCCCAGATCCCGGAGCTGGCCCAGGACGTTGTCAAGGTGCTGACGGACCTCTACCTCGAAAAACACAAGCTCGTCTACCGCAATCCGGGCTCCTATGAGTTTCTCAACGAACAATACCAGAAGTCCCGGGCCGAGGTGGACAGGATCGAATCACATCTGAGGGATTTGAAAAAGGAAAACGGCATTGTGTCGGTGGAACAGAGGCTCGATTTTGTCGAAACCCACGCCCTGACCATAAAGAAAGAGCTGAACCAGGCCACGGCCGACCTGGCCTCATCGGCGGCCAAGATCGCGGACCTGAAAAAGAAACTGGCCGCGCTTCCGGAAAGGCAGCTGACGGGCGAATCGACGAGCAAGGATTTCTCGACGATCGACAGCCTTCTCGAACGGCTTCATTCGCTCCGGAACGAGGAACAGGAAGCGCTCGCGAAATTCACCGACGACTCGGAACCGGTCCGCGTGGTGCGCCGGAAGATCGCCGAGGTCCGGGAACTGCTGAAAAACGAGAAACCGAGAGAGATCAAGTTGGAAACCTGGGGGATCAACATGGCCCACCAGGAAGTGGAATCCTCCCTGCGCGCAGAGGAAACAGCTTTGATATCAATGGAGGCCAAGACGGGAGAACTGAAAAAACAGCTGGTCCTCGCAGAGAAGGAACGGGGGGATCTGCTCGACATGAAATACCGCTTTTGTCAGCTCGAGCTCGATCTGAGCAAAGAAAAGGAGAATTTTTCTCAAATCGCCAAGAAACTGAACCATGCCAGCATGGAACAGACGCTGGAAGACAAGAGGATCTCGAGCGTCAGCATCATTCAACCCGCCACCTTTCCTTTGCAGCCTGAGGATTCCAAGAAGATCGTCGTCCTGCTCGTCGGATTCATCGGAGGCCTTGTTGGCGCCGGTGTTCTCGTTTTCGTTTTCGAATCGATGGACCACACGTTCAAAACGCTCGAAGAGGTGGAAGAAAACCTGCAGATACCGGTGCTGGTAGCCATTCCACGGGGACGGGTGAATAAAATTTCCATCCCGGCAGAGATGAAGGAACAAACAAATGCCAGTGCATGACGAGAAAGCAGCCGGGGATGCCGCAGCGGTATTGAACCTCCCCGTCGAGATCAGGGAGTATTATATCGCTCTCAGGGACCGCCTTCTTATGTCCGCCGGCGACTCCCGGAACAGGCCGCGCCTGGTCGCCGTCATGAGCTGCAACAGCGGGGAAGGCGTCAGCACGGTCGCCGCCAACCTCGCCGTGATCCTTGCCCAATACGAAAACGTTCTTCTCGTGGATGCAAACACGAACAACCCCTCGGTACACAACACGTTCGGGATGAATCCTTCTCCCGGGCTGGTCGATATTCTGCAGTCCGATGAGCAGAAGATCGCGTTGAACAATGTTGCCTGGAACCTCGACGTTCTTTGCGCCGGCCGCATCGACGGTTACGCGCCGGTCGTGCTCGAATTCCAACAGAGCCTCAACCGGCTCCTGACAGAGTGCAAAAATGACTACAAGTTCATCATACTCGATTCGCCTCCCGTCAACGGAAAGAGCACGGCGATCCGCCTGGCGAGCCTGGTGGATGACGTGATTCTCGTTATCGAGGCGGAGCGGACAAGGCGGGAAACGGTGCGGCGAGCCAAGGAACAGCTTCTTCAGGTAAGAGCGAACATACTCGGAATCGTGCTGAACAAGAGACGATTTCCCATTCCGAACTATCTCTATCGCAAGCAAACAGAAATTCGGAGTTATTGATCAGTAAGAGTCATGGATATGGTTACCGGTAAAATCTGGAAAATCCTGGGTTCCATCTTCCGCCCGGCGCGGGCGCGGAAGGAATTCGGCATCCATTCCATCGAAGAGTTCGAAACACTGCTCGATCGCGAGAGAACACGCTGTGAACGGAATTCACATCTTTTAACACTCGTAGTCTTCGACGTTTTCGACGCAGTCGACGTCTCCGACGCAGTCGACGCGGCCCGTGCCGGGAGCTCGTCGGTGAAGCGGATATCGAAAGCCATCACCGGACGGATTCGCTGTATCGACGAAGCCGGATGGATCGCCGGAGGACGGATCGGCGTCATCCTTCCCGACACTCCCGCAGAGGGTGCGCGGAAATTCGCCGACGACGTGATCGACAGGATCGCATCCCTGTCGCTGATTCCGCCGAAATACACCATATCGACCTACCCCTCGCAGCGCCGTCCCGGTCGTCGCGCCGGCGCTTCCGATTCCGCCGGGAGTCAAGCGGAGCCGATGGCTAAACGCGACATGTTCACCTTCCGTATCGTGCCGGCCTGGAAACGCGCCCTCGACTGCACGGCCGCGGCGCTCCTGGTAATTCTGTGTCTCCCGATCCTCGCGGCCATGGCCCTTTGGATCGCGATCGTCTCGCCGGGGCCCGTCTTTTTCAAACAGGAAAGGATCGGGGCCTGGGGGAGGCCGTTCACCTGCTGGAAATTCCGCACCATGAAGGTCAACGCCGACAATTCAACGCACAGAGAATATGTCAGGAATCTGATCAAGGACGATCCCGGATCAAGCGGTAATAAACCGATGACCAAGCTCGATTCCGGCAGTTCCCTGATCATTCCTTTGGGAAAGCTCATCCGCAAAACCGGTCTCGACGAGCTGCCGCAGCTTTTCAACGTGCTGCGCGGCGAGATGAGCCTCGTCGGACCCCGCCCCTGCCTTCCATACGAGTACGAAGAATATCGCCTCTGGCACACCAGGAGGTTCGATGCTGTTCCCGGCCTGACCGGTCTCTGGCAGGTCAGTGGAAAGAACAGGACCACATTCAAGGAAATGATGCGCATGGACATCAATTATTCGAGACGGACATCTCTCTGGCTCGATTTCAAGATCCTTGTGATGACCATGCCGGCCATCATCGGTCAAATTCTCAGATAAGTTATTTTCTCGTTCTACCGATACAAATCCTGAGAGGAAACTTTTCGAAAAGGGTTTGAAGGGGACTATGAGATGTCTCAACAGGTGGCAATCGGAGTTGTGGGTGCGGGCTACTGGGGACCGAACCTGATCAGGAATTTTCGAGCCGTACCCGGATTCCGGGTCAAGTATATCTGCGATATCGATCCCGCCCGGTTGGAGCACATGAACCGGCTCTATCCCGATATCAAGGCAGTCGAGGATTTCGAGGTTCTCATCAACGACGACGATCTCGACGCCGTTGCCATTGCCACACCCGTCTCGCTCCATTTCGAGCTGGCCAAGATGAGCCTGCGGGCCGGAAAACACACCTTCATCGAAAAACCGATGGTCTCGTCGTCCGCCGAAGGACGTGAGCTGATCGATCTGGCCGAGGAAATGAAACGGACGCTCATGGTCGGCCACGTCTTCATCTACACCTCGGCGGTCAGAAAAATCAAAGAGATCGTGAACAGCGATGATTTCGGAGAGATCTACTACATCAGCGCGAGGCGCCTGAACCTCGGCCTGTTTCAGAAAGACATCAATGTGGCATGGGACCTCGCACCCCATGACATTTCGATC
Source organism: uncultured Phycisphaerales bacterium (assembly GCA_964633825.1). GTDB lineage: Bacteria > Planctomycetota > B15-G4 > B15-G4 > CAYZWU01 > CAZWHE01. The sequence goes on from CAZWHE010000002.1 coordinate 20,014, forward strand.
ATTCTCCACCTCATGGGCCGGCCTCCTAAATCGGTGAACTGCCAGGGCAAAGCCCACGTGACACGCGGCATCGAAGACGTGACCAACATGTCGCTCAACTTCTACAACGGGGAATTCGCAACGATCCAGAGCAGCTGGCTCGATCCCAACAAGATCCGGATCATGACGATTGTGGGCAGCAAGATGATGATCGTCTACGACGACACGGAACCCCTGGAAAAGATCAAGATATACGATAAAAGGGTCGAGGTCCCGCCCCACTACGACTCGTTCGCCGAGTTCCAGTACTCTTACCATTACGGCGACGTACACTCACCCTATCTCAAGCAGACGGAACCCCTTCAAGTGGAATGCTGGCACTTTCTCGACTGCATCAAATCCGGCGCCCGGCCGGAATCGGGAGGGCGGGAGGGCCTCGAAGTGATTCAGATCCTCGAAGCGGCGCAGAAGTCGATCGGGAACTGCGGCGGCAGTGTCGATATTTCGTAAAAGCCTCTGTTCAACTCATTTCCGGTAAATGCCGATATGAATCGGAAGAACCGATAAGTAACAAAAACGGGATGCTCTCTCATGAGTGATGGTGTGCCGGCGACATGCAAGATCGCGTCCGATGTCAAGCTCGGCGACGGCGTGAAGATATTCGAATTTGTCAACCTCTACGGGTGCGAGATCGGCGGCGGAACGAAAATCGGCACTTTCGTTGAAATACAGAAGGGCGCCCGGATCGGCAGGAACTGCAAGATATCGAGCCACACCTTCATCTGCGAAGGCGTTTCCATCGAAGATAACGTTTTCGTGGGCCACAACGTCACTTTCATCAACGACGCTTTTCCAAGGGCGACGAGAGAAGACGGCTCCCTCCAGACGGAAGAGGACTGGGTCTGCATCGAAACACTTGTCAAGAAGGGCGCCTCGATCGGTTCGAGCGTCACTTTGCTTTGCGGGATCACGATCGGCGAAAACGCCGTCATCGGAGCGGGGAGTGTCGTGACGGGGAATGTTCCGGCGGACACGATCGTCGCCGGCAATCCCGCACGGGTGCTCAGAAAAATTAACAAGGTAGAAATCAAATGAAAGTTCCATTTCTCGATCTGAAAGCTCAATACGAATCGATCAAGGGCGAAATTTCGGCCGCGCTTCAGGAGGTGCTGGACAACACGGCTTTCGCCGGCGGCCCCTTCGTGGCACGCTTCGAAGAGGAATTCGCCGCGTTCTGCCGCTGCGAAGACGCCGTCGGCGTGGGGAGCGGCACCGATTCTCTCTGGATGGCACTCCAGGCGCTCGGCGTTGGCGAGGGCGACGAGGTGATCACCGTTCCCAACACGTTCATCGCCACGGCCGAAGCGATCAGCTTCTGCGGCGCACGGCCTGTTTTTGTCGACGTCGACGAGCGGACATACACGATGAACCCCGCTCTGATCGAAGACGCCGTCACGCCGCGGACGAAATGCATCATTCCCGTTCACCTCTACGGCCAGACGGCCGACATGGGCGCCATTATGGAAATCGCCGACAAAAGAGGACTCTTTGTCGTTGAAGACGCCTGCCAGGCCCACGGCGCCGAATACAAAGGCCGGCCGGCGGGATCGATCGGCGACGCGGGGTGTTTCAGCTTCTATCCGGGGAAGAACCTGGGAGCCTACGGCGAAGCAGGCGCGGTCGTGACCAACGACACCGAACTGGCCGAAAAGATACGCATGCTGCGCGACCACGGGCAGTCGAAAAAGCACTACCACTCGAAGATCGGCTGCAACTCGCGTATGGACGGCTTCCAGGGCGCCGTGCTCGGTGTGAAACTCAAATACCTCCCCGCCTGGAACGCCGGGCGGAGAAAAATCGCCAAGATGTACGGCGAACTCCTGGCCGAGACGGACGGCATCGTTCTCCCCCAGGTCGCGGACTATGCAAAACACGTCTTCCATATCTACGCGGTACGAACAAGAAAGCGCGACGAGTTCATGAGCGCTCTGGCCGCCGAGGGCGTTGCCAGCGGGATTCACTATCCCATTCCCGTGCACCTCCAAGAGGCCTACGGCTTTCTGAAACTGAAAAAGGGGTCATTCCCAGTCGCTGAAAAGTGCGCCGAGGAACAGGTTTCGCTCCCCATGTTCGCGGAAATGACCCGGGATCAGGTCAAATACGCGGCCAAGACGATCGGTCGCTTCAGCTGGCGCAGAAGCGGCACTCTCATTTCGTGGAGCTGATGAAATCCTCGCCGGCCGGAGCGCCGAAATCGCCGGCCGGAGCACTCGGAACAACACACTCCATTACAGCGGAATCCGATGAACCAGGACAGCGTTGACCAATTGTTCGACAGGATCAGGGAAGGGGTCGGGCTCACCTTTAACCAGACATCCCTCTCTTCCCTCGGCCTGGCCGTCATCGTTCTCCTCGGCTTGGCCGTGCTGACCCTTCCGCGGCGCTACGCTCTTCTTCCGCTGCTGGTCGGCGCATGCTTCATACCGGCCGGGCAGCGCATCGCGGTTTTCACACTCGATTTCACGCTGCTGAGAATCATGGTTCTCTTCGGCTGGGCGAGAATCATTCTCAAGAAAGATAACCGCGACTTTCACTGGAAAACGATCGACGTTCTCATCATCGCCTGGGTCTTGTCCCGATCGGCCGCGTATATCCTGCTCCACGGCACGATGTCGGCCGTCATATACAGGCTCGGCGGGATGTTCGACGCCCTCGGCATGTACTTTCTGTTCCGAATGCTGATCGAGGACTGGGACGATGCCTACAGGATCGTCAAGGTTTTCATCATCCTCAGCATCCCGGTGGCGTTCTTCTTCCTGATCGAGAACGGGACCGGCCGCAATCTTTTTTCCATATTCGGAGGAGTTCCCGAAGCCGCGAGGATCCGCGGGGATGATCTGCGATGCCAGGGCGCTTTCGTACACCCCATCGCGGCGGGGTGTTTCTGGGCTTCGCTCATGCCGGTGATGTTGTTCTTCCTCTGGCGCAGCGGAAAAGAAAAGATCCTGGCCATCGCCGGGCTCTGCTGTTCCGCGCTGATCATTCTCTTCTGCGCCTCCTCGACACCGGTCGTCGCCGCCCTCGCCGGCCTCGGAGCGGCCTGCCTCTTTCCAGCCAGGAGGCTCATGAAATGGATCAGGTGGGGAGCTCTCTGCTCGATCGTGGGACTCCACCTCGTAATGGACGGGCCCGTTTGGGCGCTGATCGCAAAAACGGACATCGTGGGAGGTTCCACCGGTTACCACAGATATCAGCTCATCCAGCAGGCGATCACCCGGATCGACGAATGGTGGCTTATCGGAACGACGACCACGGCACACTGGGGACATTTCCTCTTCGATGTGGCCAACAATTATGTTTCGGAAGGGGTCCGGGGCGGATTGATCGCACTCGTCTTCTTTCTGGCGATCATCGGATTTGCGTTCCTGGGGATCGGGCGATCGCTCCGTCTGAACAGCGGCGATTCCATGAAAACACTCTTTGCATGGCTTCTGGGGGGGATGGTTTTCGCTCACTGCACATCCTTCATCGCACTGAATTACTCCGAACAGAACACGATGATCTGGTTTCTCACCCTCGCCATCGTGGGGCGCCTGACGCCCCTCGTCGTGAAAGAGGAAGCCCTGGTCGAACAGGGTCCGTTTGCACTGGGACGAGAAGCGGAGCTCGTGAACAGGAAAGGCTTGCTGCGATGACGGACGTCGATCTTTCCATAATCATCGTCAGCTTCAACACGAGGAGCCGGACCCTCGAATGCCTGCGCTCGGTGTATGATCAGACAAGGGACACTCGCTTCGAGGTCATCGTCGTCGACAACGCATCGAGCGACGGCTCCGGAGAGGCTATCGCGTCCGAATTTCCCAAGCTGAACCTTATCGAGCTCGAGGACAACATCGGTTTTGCCAGGGCCAACAACCTCGCCGCCGAGCGCGCGGCCGGAAAATATCTCCTGCTGCTCAATCCCGACACCCTTGTGCTCGACGGCGCCGTCCAGAGACTCCATGCATTCGCCGAGTCTCGCGGAAACGCCGGGATCTGCGGGGGCAGGTCGATTTTTCCGGACGGAACGCTCAATCCCCTCTGCTGCAGGCGCAGCCCCACCCCCTGGAGCATGTTCTGCATCGCCACGGGCCTGTCCCACATCTTCAAGGAGAGCCGGCTGTTCAATCCGGAGGCCTACGGAGCGTTTCAGCAGAACAGCGTTAAAGAAGTGGACATTATTCACGGAAGCTTCCTCCTCATCGGGAGCGGGCTCTGGAAGGAGCTGGGAGGATTCGATCCCGCCTTTTTCATGTACGGAGAAGAAGTCGATCTCTGCACGCGCGCCCGGAAAAAAGGATTCCCCTGCTTCTACACCCCCGGCGCAACGGTCATCCATTACGGCGGGGCGTCCGAAAAGATCTTTGCCGACAAGATGGTCCGTCTCCTTTCCGCTAAATCGACATTCATCAGGAGACACTGGCCCGGCCGTTCTTCCTGGTTCGGCATCTCCATGCTCTGGTTGTGGGTACTGCGTAGGTATCTGTTTACGATCTTGTCGTCTCTCTTCCCCACCCATGGCGACAGGCGGAACGTCTCGGAAATGAAAAAGATCTGGAAGCACCGATCAAATTGGCTTGTAGGATATAGATGACAAATCCCTTAAACTACATGGAAGGACGGACCTTACAAGGGCATCTATGTTCAAGGAGACTTTCGATGACAAGAACAAGCCATCTAATCATCCTCTCAGCCATGCTTCTCGCTTTTTTCCTGTGCCACTCGGCCGTCTCGTGCAGCTGGGCGAAACTGTATTACGTGGACAGCGAAGCGAGCGGAACAAATGACGGATCATCCTGGAACAACGCCTGGACGAGCTTCGGCGATATCGACTGGAATTCGGTAAAGGCCGGCGACACGATCTTCATCTCCGGAGGAAAATCCTCCAGGACTTATCTCGAAACTCTCGACGTGAAAACATCAGGGAGCCCGGGCAGCCGGATCAGGATTCGCGTGGGACAGGACAGAAACCATTGCGGCAAAATCATCATCGACGGACAGAAAACCCGAAACCACTGCATTGTCCTGAACCAGCACGTCGCCATAGACGGGAAATACGACGGCGAAATACGCATCATCTGCAGGAACTCCAAATGGGCCGGGATCAAGTCTGGCAGAGCCGTAGGGAACTTCATCCGGTACGTCGAAATCCATGATTGCGGCGACGGAACGGCTGCCGGCGGCTTCAACCACGGGATCCACCTGAACAAAGCGGATGGATGCGAGGTCTCACACTGCCACATCCACCACAACCACCAGGACGGGTACAACGCAAGCGGCAGCGTCGGTGATTCGTTCGGCAACAACAAGGTCCACCACTGCAAGATCACGGATAATTCCGATGACGGGATCGCCTGCCGGAGCGGGCACGACATCTACAACAATGTCATCGCCGACTGCTTTCGCCATCCCGACGGGGGCGAGGGGCATCCCGACGGCATCCAGGCGCAGGGTTCCTTCACCCGCATATGGAACAACAAGATCTACGACTGCCACACCCATGCCATATTCGCCGATCCTTTGAGAAGCGGCGACGCCGAATACATATGGATCTGGAATAACCTCGTCTACAGGACCAGCGAATCCCTTCGCATGCACGGCATCAAGGTGAAAAAAGAGACCGGCACGAACTCGATCAGCAACATCCTCATCGCCAACAACACGGTCGTCGATACCGGTTACGGCGCGATCGAGATCAAATGCGACGCCACATCGGACGTGATCGTGAAGAACAACATCGTCTATAACTGCAGGTTGCTCGGCAAGCAGGGCTTCGTGATGGGAACCAACGACGACAACGGGCTTATCGATTACAACTGCGTCAACGGCAGAAAGCTGGGCAGCACGAGAATGAAATGGGACGGGAATGTCTACGATTACGCAGATTTCGTCTCCATCGGATTCGGGCAGGAGCACGGACAGACGGACGATCCCTTTTTCGCCGACTACTCCGAAATGGACTACAACGGGAACGGCCAGGATTTCAGGCTCACGGGCAAGAGCAAGTCGTGCAGGGGCAAGGGGGACGATCTCTCCGAGTTTTTCACCACCGACATGGAAGGCGCGACGAGATCGGTGTGGGATATCGGGTGTTACGCGTATACGAAAGGGGAATAAACTGATTCGACCCGAAAGCTCTTTCCGAAAATAGGTGGTCGGATCGGCAAATCGGAACAATGTGCGGCATCGCCGGGACAATCAGGCTTGACGGGGAAAAAGCCGACCGCGGTCTTCTGGAAAGAATGATCGACCGGATCAGGTACCGGGGACCGGACGAGACAGGGTTTTTCATCGACGAGAACGCCGGGATGGCTCACGCGCGGCTCAGCATCATCGACCTGTCCACGGGGAGCCAGCCCATTCACAACGAGGACAAGACCCTGTGGATCGTATTCAACGGCGAGATCTACAATTATGTGGAGCTGAGAAAGTCCCTCGTGGAGCGGGGCCACCGCTTCACCACAAAGTCCGACACGGAAGTGATCGTCCATCTCTACGAAGAAAAAGGAGAGGATTGCGTCAACGATTTCAACGGCCAGTGGGCCTTCGCGATCTGGGACACGCGGAAGAGAAAGATCTTCCTCTCGAGGGACCGCCTGGGAATACGGCCCCTCTTCTACACGGTCTCAGACAAGGCATTCCTTTTTTCCTCGGAGATCAAGTCGCTGTTCGCCGCCCCGGAAGTGAGACGGGAGCTCGATCCCCGGGCGCTCGACCAGATATTTACGTTCTGGGTCACCATTCCGCCGAAGACGGCTTTCAAGGGAATCCGGGAGCTCCCGCCCGGCCACTCGATGACCATGAAAGACGGCGACGTAAAAGTACGGCCTTACTGGAAGCCCGATTTTTCCCATATCCCCCGGAAGGTGGACGACAACGAATGCGTCGACAGGCTTCGCTCCCTCCTGATCGATTCGACACGCCTCAGGCTCCGCTCCGACGTGCCCGTCGGCGCCTACCTGAGCGGCGGGCTCGATTCGTCCGTCACGACCGCGCTGATCAGAAAATTCAGCGACTCCCGCCTGAGCTCCTTTTCGATCGTCTTCGACGACGCCGAGTTCGACGAGAGCGGTTTCCAGCGGGACGTGATCGACATGCTTCGAACCGATCACCGGGAGATTTGTTGTTCCGCGACCGACATCGGCGGGGTTTTCCCCGATGTAATATGGCACTCCGAAAAACCGGTCGTGAGAACGGCCCCTGCGCCTCTCTACCTCCTCTCCCGCCTCGTGAGAGACAGCGACTACAAGGTCGTCCTCACCGGCGAGGGATCGGACGAGATTCTGGGGGGTTACGATCTGTACAAGGAAGCCAAGATCAGGAGATTCTGGGGAGCATATCCCGACTCGAAGATCCGCCCGCTCCTTCTGAAAAGACTCTACCCCTACCTGCAGAACATACAGGCGCAGCCCGAAGCCTATCTCAAGGCCTTTTTCCACGTGAGGCCCGACGACCTGACCCACCCGTTTTTCTCCCACCTCCCCCGCTGGGAGATGACATCGAAGCTCAAGATCTTCTTCAGCGACCGGATGAAGTCCGAGCTCAATGGATACAACGCATATGAAGAGCTCGAAAACCTGATTCCGAATGAATACTTCGAATGGGACGGCTTCTGCAGGGCCCAGTTTCTCGAAAGCACGACCCTTCTCCCCGGCTACATCCTTTCTTCGCAGGGAGACAGGATGGCCATGGCCCACTCGGTGGAGGGAAGGTTCCCTTTTCTCGACCACCGCGTCGTCGAATTCGCGGCCAGCCTTCCTCCCCGCCTCAAGATGAAGGCTTTGAACGAAAAATTCATCCTGAAGCGGGCCGCCGAGGACCTGATACCGGCATCGGTCGGGAAGAGGCCGAAGCAGCCCTACCGCGCGCCCGAGGCCGTCAGTTTCATCGGTATGGGGGAACGTTCGAACGGCCGGGATTATGTGGAGGAGCTCCTCTCCCGGAAACGCATCGACGAGGCCGGAATATTCAATGCATCGGCAGTGGAAAAGTTGATTGGAAAGATCAAGAGAAGGAAGGCCATCGGCATCAAGGACAACATGGCCCTGGTCGGAATTCTTTCCACCCAGCTTCTCTTGGAACAGTTTGTCACTCGATTGGGGAAGATTTCAAACCATGGAAAAGATTGAAAAGAACATTCGGCAGTTTGTTGTGGACAACTTCCTCTTTGGACAGGACGACGACCAGCTTGCAAGCGACACGTCTCTCCTGCAGGCCGGCATCATTGATTCGACGGGAGTCCTCGAGATCGTCGTTTTTCTGGAAGACGGCTACGACATCAAGGTGGAAGACAGCGAGCTCATACCCGAAAACCTCGATTCCATCAAGAACCTGGCGGCATTCATCACCACCAAGTCCGCCGGCTGATAGACGCCGGACCCACTCTCTCCAGGCGGTTGATCGGATCGGACGAGGGAGCCTGATCTTGTTTTCGAAGATATTAAACCTGGTTAATTCCAACGAACTGAAGGGGAAGTTCGCACGGGGCGGACTCGTTCTCACGAGCGCCTCGGCCTTCGAGATCGGCGCCCGGTTACTGCGCAACGTCATCCTCACCCGCCTGCTCGTCCCCGAGTATTTCGGTCTCATGGCGATGATCATGTCGGTGATGGCTTTCTTCGAAGCCTTCACCGAGGTCGGGGTCCGGCACGTCGTTATCCAGAACAAGAAGGGGGGATCGGAAGAGTTTCTCAATGTGGCTTGGTGGTTCTCCAGCATCCGCGGCGCATGTCTTTTTGTTGCGGCTTTTTTCGCCGCCCCCCTTGTCTGCGATTTTTACTGCGCGCGGGAGCTCCTTCTTCCCATTCGGGCGGCCTTTGCCGCCCTGCTGCTCAACGGCATCGTCAGCCCGAGAATACACGCCCTCGAAAAAGAGCTTAAATACCTGAAATTCGTCGCCATGAAACAGGGTTCGGCCGTGCTCAACGTGGTGACGGCCGTTGTCCTGAGCCTCTTCATCAAGAGCGTCTGGCCCCTCGTGATCGGGCTCGTCATCGAGTACGCCGGGATCTGTCTCCTCTCCTACGTCCTGATACCTTTCCGGCCGAAGCTGCGGATCAATAAAACGTACATGGGTGAGATCTTACGGTTCGCCCGAGGAATGTTCGGCCTTCCCATACTGACTTTCACATTTTTCCAGTTCGACATTTTCATCATCGGCAAGCTCCTCACCAGAGAGGAGCTGGGGCTCTATTCGATCGCGAGATCGCTCGCGCTCGTTTCCATACTGGCCTTTTCCAAGATCGTCAGGCCGCTGGTCCTTCCCGCGCTTTCCAAGATCAAAGACTCGAAGAAATCGCTGAAAATGGCCCTGCTCAACATAACGGACCTGATCTGTGTCGTCTGCATGCCCTTCACGGCTTTTTGCGTCGTCTTCGCCGAGCCCCTCCTGTCGTTCGCTTACGGACCCAGGTACGGAACCGTATCCGCCTCGTATTCCATCCTGGCTGTCTACGTCCTGTTCAGGCTCCTCGGCATCATCCTGATGCAGCTTTTCTATGTGCTGGCAGCGCCCCACCTGCAGAGGCGATTCGCCCTGATCAGGGCCCTCCTCGTTCTCGCCGTCGCCTACCCGGTCGTCAACACATTCGGCCTGGTCGGAGCCGCCATGACCGTCCTGGCCGGCATGCTGTTCATGCATTCCATGCAGCTGGCCTGCGCGGGAAAGCTCGTGGCGCTGCGCCTGTCCGAATACGCGGGGTGTCTCATACGCGGGGCCGGTTATTCCTGTATCGTGATTATCCCGGGCCTGGCCGTCCGGTCCTATCTTCCCTATTCCGATCTCCAGACACTCATCATCGGAGTTCTTCTCTGCTTATGCGCCTGGTGCTTTGCCGCCCGAACCGATCACTACCAGGCGATCGTCCTGGGCGACCAGACCCTGAGTTCATAAAGGATTTCGAACAATGAGCTTCAATAAAACTCTCACAGGAAGGCTGCCCGATTTCTTCATCATCGGCGCGGCCAAATCGGGCACGAGCGCTTTGTTCAATTACCTTGTCAAGCACCCCCAGGTTTTCATGCCCGCCGTCAAGGAGACCGAGTATTACAGCAGGGATTCCGTATTCTCCCGGGGAGAAGGCTGGTACAAAAACCTCTTCGTTGATGCGGAAGAGAACCAGCTCTGCGGAGAGGCCTCGACGACCTATTCGCGATGGCCCCACACACCGGACGCGGCGGCGCGCATCCATCACGACGCGCCCCGGGCCCGGTTGATCTATATCCTGCGCCACCCCGTGGAACGCACCTATTCTCACTACGCACACCATATGCGCCGGGGGATCACAATGACATTCGAGGAAGCCCTCGACAGGGACGGCATATACGTCGACTGCAGCATGTACATGAAACAGATCGAAAGGTACCTCCGGTTCTTTCCGAAGGAGCGTTTCCTCATCCTCTTTCAGGACCGGCTCAGGAACGATCCCGAGACGGTCCTCGGCAGCGTGGAAAGGCACCTGGGGCTCAGCGAAATCGACCTGACCACAGAAGGCCGCGTGACGAAAAACGTGAGCGGGTCCGACTTTTACCTGAGGTCGCAAACAACGGAGAAGCTCAAAAAATTCAAGGCCCTGTCCTGGGTGGCCGACCGGATTCCGCCCGGGATCAGGAAAGGCGCTTTTTCCGTTTTCAAAAAATCCTGTTTCGGCAAACGCCTCGAAGCCCAATACCGGCTTCCTCCGCTGACGGACAAAACCCGCGAAGAACTGCTCCGCCTGTTCGAGGAACCGAACAAAAACCTGGAGGACTTTCTCGGCGCGAAGCTCCCCGAATGGAGATCGTGACGGATCGAGGCAACCGTTTTTGATGTACCTCGTTCCGCGTTCGAAGACAGAAGAGATATGGCAAACAAGAACACGACCCCCTTAAAAATCGGCATGGTTCTCTTTTCCCATTACCCGGGGGACGCGAGGCCGCGCCGCGAATGCGAGGCGCTGACCGGCGCCGGCATGTCGGTGGACATGATCTGTCTCAAAGGCGAGAAGGAACCCCGCAGGGAGACGGTGAACAACGTCTCCGTCTACAGGATTCCGGTAAGAAAAAAACGGGGATCGAAAGCGCGGTTTCTTTTCGAATATATCCTCTTCTTCATCCTGGCGTTCATCAAGCTGAGCCTCCTCCAGCTGAGAAGAAGATATCACGTGGTTCAGGCTCACAACATGCCAGACTTCCTCATCTTCACGGCGATCATTCCCAGGCTGATGGGAGCAAAGCTGATACTCGATCTCCACGATCCCATGCCCGAAGTTTTCGCGGCCAAATACGGGGTGAGCCGCACCGGCTTGTTTATGAAAATCCTCCGCCTCTCGGAAAAACTGAGCATCCGGTTCGCCGACCTTGTCCTCACGCCGAACAAGGCGTTTCGCGACATTTTCGCCTCGCGAAACGGGGGAGGGGATAAGATTCGGATCGTCATGAACTCACCGCAGGAGACCCTTTTTCAGAAACGTGCCGGCCCGAACCCGCGAACGAGTCCGGTCCGGGAGAGATACGTCATGATGTGCCACGGGACCATTGTGGAACGCCACGGGATCGACATCGCGCTCGAGGCGTTGAACAGGGTGAAAGAGCGGATAGAAGGAGTCGAGCTCAACGTATACGGAAAGGGCGATTTCGTCGGCGCCTTTCTGAAGAAAAGGGACGGCCTCGGCCTCGGTGAAATCGTCCATTACCACGGCCACATACCCGTCGACGAGATACCGGGCGAAATCGAGAAATGCCACATCGGCCTGATCCCCAACAGGAAAAGCGAGTTCACTGACCTGAATTTCCCGACGTGAATATTCGAGTACATCTGCATGGGCAAACCCGTGATCGCTCCCAGGACGAAGGGGATATCGGACTACTTTGACGAGAGCTCCATTCACTTTTTCGAAGCCGGAGACGCGCAGAGCCTGGCCGGCAAGATTCTCCATGTCTATGGGAACAAGGCCGAAAGCCGGGAAGTCCTCGAGAGGGGCTTCTCCGTCTACAATAAATACAGGTGGGAGAATCAAAGCAGGCGATATAGGAACCTCGTGGCTTCCATCGCGGGAGCTAGGGATTTCGGATTGAAAGGGGATTGCGGCGCCAGAGCCCCCGAAGAACAAGGCGTTTGAGCGTTCCGGCGATTGTTTTCCATCTCACATGGAGGGGATTTCGCTTCCAGATCTCAAAGAGGCGAAACCCCGTATAGCAGGGCGTGGGCGCCATAAGCATTCTCATTGCCCAGAGCCGTCCGAAAACGAGCATCCGCTTGCGAACCAGTCCCTGGGCGGCGATGACGTCCGGCGCTGCGGCCGGCGCCAGGTCGAGATAACCGGCGCTTTCGGCGCGATCGATGTACTCCCGGCCCCTCTGCGAGCGGACGATGACGAGGGACCGCCCTGCGTCTTCGTTGGAAACGGCGTCTTCGTTGGAAACGGCGTCTTCGTTGGAAACGGCGTTTTGCTCTTTTCCATAGCGATGCCAAGCATCGCCGCACGAGATGTCGCCCGTCTCGCCGAGTCCGTCGGGGCAGAGATGGCACCGGAAGGGACGGTGCTTCTGAAGGCTTCCCCATGACTCTTTATAGGTCATCGATTTTTGGTCCGACTCTTCGTTGAAGAGAGCCCTGAATTCCCCCGGCCAGCCGTTGCCCCGGTAGCGGAGTGTGTTGATTTTTTCGAGGGGAACGTTCATCCGGCGAAGAAGATCGAGGGTTCCCGAGGTGCTCGGCGTGCCGGCGCAGAAAAAGCTGAGCACAAGGCCGAGGTTCCTGTCCAGAGCGGGGCGCTTTTTTCTCAGATAGGAAACAGCCTCGACGTCGCAGGGCTTGCCGATGAACACGCAGGGCCCGTCGCTCTTCTCGATGAGATCGAGGCCGTCGCAGGGAGAGGCCGGGGCGTACCGGGAGCCCGCGTTTTTTATGACCTCGGCCCTCGTCCGGCTCCGCACCGTCATGTTGGTCCACGGCTTGGAGGGATTCATTCCCGTATGAAGGAGAAAAGACATTCCTTCTTTTTCAAGGCAATAGAGGGCGAGCGCCGACAGGCACCCGCCGGACGAAGCGGTGTGCCTCAGCTCCCCGTCGGCAGCGCTTCCCTCCCTGATTTCGAGATACGGACCGAGAAAGAGATCGCCCTCGCTGCGGCCCGGCCCGGCCGTATCGCTGGAAACGACGTTTTCGCTGCAAACGACGATGCCCGGGCAGATGGAGAGGCATTCCCCGCATCCCGAACAGACCGTGTCGCTGAAACGGGGCCTGATGCCGGCGGACTCCACGTCAGCGAGCGCGACGGCGTCCTTGTCGCAATAATAAAGGCAGGCGCCGCAGCCGACGCAGAGCCCCCACTCCACGACATCGCGCATCGACTTAATTCGACGTGCCGGCAACCGTCTCCTCCCCGTTCGCCAGGATTTCTTTGAAAGTTTGAAACACCGTTTCCCTCGAAGACGCGATGATCTCTTTCATGCGGAGGCTTGCTTCTTTCCGGTTTTCATAACAGGACATCACCTTCTCGAGAGCGGATTCCGAATCGAGGCGGCGCGCATCGACCACCATGTCGCCCAGGCCGATCAAGTTGAAAACACCGGCGAACTTCTTGCTGTACGCCACCCCGACGGTCGGAATTCCCTGGGACAGCGCCGCGATGCACGAATGCATGCGCGACCCGATAAAGAAATCGCAAAGGCCGATGATCCCTTTCATGCCGCATTGATCATGTTTTTCCATCACGAGATGGACCCTGTTCTCGAGGCCGTCCGGAAGAGATTCGAGAGCGCTTCTGCAGGCATCGGGATCGCTGTTGATGTTTCCGGGCGGGCCGAAGGTGTGGGGAACGAGAAGGACATCGCCCGGGCTCTTTTCGAGCACCCTCTTCAGGAGGAGGGAGATGAAATCCCTGTAATCGAGCTCGAGATCGAACATGTTGTCCTTCGAATACCCGCCGTTGTACATGAGGCCGTTGACATTGATTCCGATCACGGGCTTTTCGCCGCCGCGGCTTACGGGAGGGTGGATGTCGATCTTGTCGGGAAGGACGGATTCGAGCGTGAACGCCACGTCGGGACAGAATCGAATGTTTTTCCGGGAGGAATGCTTCCCCAGAAGCTTTGTGACGATTTCGGCGCTTTCCCTGTCGCGGGAGATGATGCGGGCGGAGCGTTTCAGGATGAACCGCGCAACCGCCCTTGCGACAAACGATTTGTACGGGCCGTAAGTCTGGGGAAGAAGGACGAGATCTTTTTTCAAGACGAGGGCGGTCACGGCCGGCATGGAGCCGACGATAAAGCGCCTCAGCCCGTAGATATCGCTGAAGCTGTCGCCGCCGTTGATGTCGCCGACGAAATCAGCGGCAGCGAGCGTTCCGATCCACCTGTTCCTTCGGGCGACCCACTTTCGGAAAGCCCTGAAGGGGAGGGCGCGGCAGGCGCAGGCGAGCAGAAAGATCACGACGAGGTGCTCGTGGATTTTCGACCGCGGGCTGAGCCTGTAGTTCACGACATCGACCGATATTGTCCCGCCCCTTGTGCGGAGCTCCTGGGGCCGGGAGCTCCTGTTTCCAATGAGCAGGCAGATGTTCGATTCCGGCCTGGAGCGGAGGACGAGCTTGATCAATGACGCCGCCAGGGCGGACACGCCCATGTTTCCCGTGTCGAGCGAAGCCCCCAGGAGGCAGACAGCGCCTCTTCGGGCAGCGGAGCTTTCGACATTCCCGTTCATTGGCTATTCCCGGTGGAACTGAAAAGCTTTCGACATGTCCCGGGCGGGATTGCCGAGCATGAAGGCGTTGTCGGGAACATCCTTGGTGACGACCGAGCCCGGCCCGATGACAACATTATCGCCGATCGTGATCCCCGACAGGATGATCGCGCCCGTGCTCACCCAGACATTGTTCTTGATGACCGTTTTCTTGTACTCGCCCCTGTCGTACCCGAAGACGGCGTGCCTCGGACCGAGAATGCTCACATGCGGCCCCGTGGAAAAGTGATCGCCGATCTCGAGCGGTCCCATGAGGATGTTGTGAAGCCCGAAGAGGCAGTTGTTTCCAGCGGTGATGTCGCCGTTCTTGGCGTTCCAAACGTTGAACTCTTCGATAAAAACATTGTCGCCCACGCGGGCGGAGAAAGGCTCTTTCCTGGAAAGCCTGAAACGATGCCCGATATCAACGAACCTGCCGCGCTTCAAATACTTGAACCGATAGTACCTGCGCGTCACCATAAAAACGGTTTTCTTGATCATTCCCCTGACGAAGTTATTGGTGACAAAAGGGAGTTTCGGGCCGGTCGGCGGATTGAAGAGTTCTGCCATTGCCCTTTCCTCATTCGTTCAGAAACGGAACAACAAAACAGAGGATTCGCAACGATTCAGGCAGCACCGGAAGCGATCAACGTCGTCCATGATGTGATGAATATTCCAACGCCGCCAAGAGAGTATAGCAGCGGTTGACATTTGGCAATAAACATTTATATCAGTAGCGGAAGTTGAAAGGCAAACTATGATCATTTGCGACTATCTCACGAGATCGTGCGAAAGAGACCCCTCAAAGATCTCGGTTTCGTCCGAATCGGAAAGCATCGACTACGCCGCGCTTCTGAGCCGCGCGCGAAGATTTTCATGCGCCGCCAGGGCCGCCGGGCTCCGACAAGGAGACCGGGTCGTTCTCTTCACCGACAACTCCGTGGGATACGTTGTCTCCTATTTCGGCGTGCTCCTCGCCGGGGGCGTGGTCGTGGGACAGTCGACGGCCAACAAAGAGCGGCACCTCAAGAACATCATCAACCACTGCGAGGCCGCCGGCGTCGTCACCTCGGGCCGGAGCATACGAACACTCCACAACGTGGCTGCCGAGTGTCCGTCCTTGAAATTCCTGTTCTACGACGGATCGTTTCCCAGGGAAACGGTTTTCCAAGGAATGACCTGCCGGGAACTGGGCGACATCTACGGCGGCCGGTATGACGACGGGTTCCGGACGACAACAAGCCCGGACGATCTGGCCCAGATCATATACACGTCCGGAACGACGGGAAATCCCAAGGGAGTCATGCTCTCCCACAAAAACCTCCGCGCCAACACGGAATCGATCATCGAATACCTGAAGCTCACCCCCGACGACCGCGCCATGGTCGTCATGCCTTTTTACTATTCCTACGGAAACAGCCTCCTTCTCACACACATCGCCTGCTCGGGGAGCCTGGTCATCGACAACCGCTTCGCCTTCCCGCGAAAGATACTCGAGCGCATGGCCGAGGAAGAAGCGACCGGTTTCGCCGGCGTTCCCTCGACCTTCGCCATCCTCCTGCACAAGGCCGGGCTGGGCGGGTTCGGCCTCCCCTCTCTCCGGTACGTGACCCAGGCGGGGGGCGCCATGTCCCCGGCCCTGACCAAGGAGCTGAGGGACGCCGTCCCGGGCGCCGACATCTACATCATGTACGGCCAGACCGAAGCCTCGGCGCGCCTGTCCTACCTCGAACCGGAGAGGCTGGCGGACAAACTGGGCACCATCGGCAAGGCCATTCCGGGAGTGACCCTCGACGTGAAAAACGAAAAGGGCGCCCCCGTCGTTCCGGGAGAGGCCGGCGAGATCGTCGCCCGGGGCGACAACATCATGATGGGCTACTGGAAAAATCCGCGGGAGACTCAAAAAGTGATCAGGGAAGACGGCCTCCACACGGGCGATCTCGCCACCGTCGACGACGAGGGATTCATATACATCGTGTCGAGAAAGTCGGACATGATCAAATCGGGCGCCCACAGGATCAGCCCAAAGGAAATAGAAGAAGTGATCATGGAGGACGATCGGGTCCACGAAGTCGCCGTCGTGGGCGAGCCCGACCCCGTGATGGGCGAAACCATCGTCGCCCTCGTTGTTTCGAAGGCAGGCGCCCGGCTGGACGCCAACGACCTCTCCCGGCTCTGCAACAGGCACTTGCCCCTTTACAAGATGCCGAAAAGGATCGAGTTCAAAAAAGAGCTCCCCAAGACGGCTTCGGGCAAGATCAAGAGGGACCTCCTGCGCAGAGAGTTGAACCTATCTTCCTAACCCGGTTATTTAGAGGATTGACAATGGAATTTTCCAAAGACTCACTCAAACTGGATTGCGAACAAGAAGTCGGCCGCCTCGTCACGCAGATGAGAGAGAGCGTCCGCGCGTTCAAGCGCGGGGGAGCCGTCATCGGGATCTCGGGCGGCATCGACTCCAGCGTGGTGCTGGCCCTGTCGGCCCGCGCCTTCGGCCCGGAGAAGGTCATCGGGATCTCCATGCCCGAAAAGGAGACGTCCACTGTCTCGTCCCCGCTGGCCGAAGAGCTCTCCCGCAGGTTCGAAACGACCTACATCGTGGAAGACATCACGCCCACCCTGGAAGGAGCCGGCACCTATCGAAAGAGGGACGACGCGATCCGTGAGCTGATTCCGAGCTACGGACCGGGCTGGACGTGCAAGATCGTGCTGCCCCAGAACCTTCTCGAAAAGGGCGGGCTGAACATCTTTTCCGTTGTCGTCGAATCGCCCGACGGTGAGAGCATCTCGAAGAGGCTCTCTCCCAAGAGCTACCTCCAGATCGTGGCCGCGTCGAATTACAAGCAGCGCACGAGGATGATGACCCTCTACTACCACGCCGAGAAGAATAACTATGCCGTGATCGGCACGGGGAACAAGAACGAGCACGACCAGGGGTTCTTCGTCAAGTACGGCGACGGCGGCGCCGACATCAAGCCGATCGCCCGCTATTTCAAGACCCAGGTCTACCAGCTCGGCGAATACCTCGGCGTCACCGAGGAGATACTGAAGAGAACGCCCACGACGGACACCTATTCGGCCGAGGTCACCCAGGAGGAGTTTTTTTTCCGCCTCGACTTCGAGAAGCTCGACCTGATCTGGTACGCCTTGGATAAGGAAATCCCCGCGGAAAAAACGGCCGACGTGCTGGGCCTGACGGCCGAGCAGGTCGAGAGGGTTCAGAACGACATCATCCAGAAAAAGCGGACCACCGAATATCTCAGGGCGAACCCCGTCGAGCTCTAACGGCCGATTTTATGAACCGCGCCCCCTTCCCCACAGGCGCTTCAGCCATTGAACGGCGTTTCTCCGCTGTTGTTTCTTCAAAGCTTTTCTGAATTCCGGGGATTCCGTCTCTTCGCCCCCGGCCAGGGCGCGAAAATATCCCTTCAACATATAATAGCCGATCCTCGGGCTCCTGTTGAACACGACCTGCTTCGCCGCGTGGAGCAGGAAATGCCAGAAGTACCCGCCCATGTAGCGACTCGTGTTCCCGTACTTGAGCCCCGCTTTTTTCAGGCCCTCCCCCTCGGCCCGGCCCGTGGGCTTCAGATGGATGATCTTCAGGGAGTCGATCTGGCCTGTTTTCCATCCCTTCATGCCTGCCCGGATCGTGTCGACCCCGTCCCAGCCCGACCGGCTGATGAGACCTCCGATCTCTTCGAAGCACTTCTTCCTGTAGAACTTGCACGCACCGCTCACAAAACCCTCGGGAACGATCACCTCCTTGAGCGGCCCCGAATCCCTTATCCTCTCGAACCGCGTTCCCCCCGTGACGCCGAGCTCGGGATCGTCGCGGAAGGCTTTGCAGATCCTTTCGATCGTGTCGTCGGGAAACTCCAGGTCACCGTCGAACTTGGACACGATGTCGTACTCGAGATCGCCGATCTCGGCGAGCCCCCTGTTGAACGACTCGATCACGCCCTCGGCCGGTTTCCGGCATCCCCTGTCGGGAAGAGAGACATATTCCACGAAAGAACGGCCGGCCGTTCCCTCCTGGACGATCCTTCCCGTTTCGTCGGTGCTCCCGTCGTCAACGACGATCCACTTGACGGGCTTGTGCGTCTGCCCGACCATGCATCGAACGGTCGTTCCGATGTGGCGCCCCTCGTTTCTGACGGGAGTTATGATGACGACTCGCATTCCCGTATTTTCGCCCAAAGTCCGCGGCTGACTGAAAGAAATATTCTACCGGGATAGAGAGACCGCGGGAAGAGGGGTCGGCCTCGAGCGGGACTGCTCCGGCCGGGACAATAATATGTTATATTTATTTGCATTGTTGCTTTGTTTGCATTACACTCTTTAATTGCCTTCGCCCGAAACCGGGACACGGAAAGCCTGTTAATAACATCATCATGCCTAAACAAAACAGACATTCCCAGATCTCGAAAGGAGGCCGTTTTCCATGAAACAAATTACCGCAATCCTGTTGTGCCTGTCCTTTCTTTTCCTGACAGCTTCCGCACAGCCGGACCAATCCCGACAGCCCGGCCGCCAGCCGATCCGCGTGGTCTATGTCAACCACGTGGAAGTGGAGAGCGTCATCGACAATATCGGCCCTCTGGTCAATGGAACGACCTACACCGCCACGCCTTCCCGCTACGCCTACACACAGGGCCAGATCGACTGGGAGATCGCTCGGACCGAATCGGTCGGCGCCGTGATCTCCTTTCACATGAGCGGGGCGTTCGCCGAGATGGCCGATCTGATGGGCCACAAACCGGTCTGGAGCTTCCGCCTCGACCGGGGCCACACCGTGGGCGTTCACACACACAAGTTTCTGCGCGCCGGACCCCGCCTCTGGACCTATGAAACCAACGCCGCTCAGCCGGAGATCAACCAGCACTGGCAGGACAACTATGATCTGGCCGGCAGCCTCGTCGGGACTTCGAACCTCTGGGTGGGCGAATCGCACTACTTTAGTCAAACCATGTGGACCCTGCTCGGTTACAGTCTCAAAACGACCGAGGCCATGGCCCTCCTCCCCGCAGACCAGCACATTGTCTGGCTTGTGGAACGCGATCAGCAGGGCACTGTCACCTACCCTCATTTCCCCCAGATCGGCCAGGCTGGCTGGCACGGACCCGTGGGCAGCCAGATCTACTTTGATCTGCGCACTCCCCAGCTCAAAAAGGAGTTCCTCATGCTCCTCATGGAATGGCTGGAACGGGAGAGGCTCGGCCTGGAGCCCCAGGTCTGGGCCTGGGGATGGTGCAATCACGGCGGCCATAGCACGGAGTTCTACGCCGCCGAAATCGAGGAGATGCTTAACTGGCTGGAGAGCGAATTCATCGACAGAACATCGCCGCGGGGAAACACGATCGCTCTGTTCGCCGGCGACCACGGCCTCAAGGACGCCTACGAGGATTATGAACAGGCCGGCGGACAGCCTCTTCCGTCGCCCCAGACAAATGTGAACGACCAGTTCCCGTACATGGCCGAAGCCCTGGCCGATGCCGGCGTCACCGTCGACCTGACGGGCGATCTCGGTCTGCCCGGCGTCCGTCTCTTCGAGATGGAGCGGGACTCGGCAGACAACCCGCCCGCCGGAGACCCGCCCCGCCTCTATCTCGTCTTTCGGGAGAACGACGGAAGCGATCCCATCGACCTCGGACCCATTCTCGCGAGCCAGGGCATCTACGGCCCCTTCGCCCGCTCGTACGACGTGGTCAACGGCGGCTGGAGCACGGCGCGCGTCGACGATCTCATCATCGGTTCGGCACCGCTCGTCGTGGAACCGATGCCGGGCCTCGAGGTGTCGCCTCTTCAGCTCGGGCAGCCGGCCTTCTTCAGGGCGACCAACGGCGAGCCGGGCGGCACGGTGCACTTCATATACAGCCTCGCCGGCCCCGGCTCCACCTGGGTGCCCCAGCTCGACGATTTCGTCGACCTCGCCTCGCCCCTCTACAATCCGGGAAGCGCTTTTGTCGATGCCCAGGGAGAAGCCATTCTCAGCCGGAACGTTCCCCCCGGCGCGCCGCTGATCGATGTTTCGTTCCAATCGATCCAGCTCACTGCGGACGGTTTGAAAAAGTCAAATGTTGTGACCGCTTCGGTCACAAGGGAGTCCCCATGATTGCGATCCTCATCCCTCTGATTCTGGCATTTCCCCAATGGGAGCCGGGAACCAACCTCGGCCCGAACATCAACACGGCCGGCACGGAAAAAGCGTCGGACATCTCGGCCGACGGCCAAACCCTCTATTTCAGCAGCCAGACCCTGTCGGGCGACATCAACATCTACATGTCCACCTGGACCGGCGCCGAATGGAGCACCCCTGTCGACCTCGGCCCCCCGGTCAACTCCATCCACAACGACTGGGGGCCTTCGATCTCCGGAGACGGCATGACGCTTTACTTCGGTTCCGACCGGCCGGGAGGGTACGGCAGTTACGACATCTATTCCAGCACCAACGCGGGCGGCGTCTGGCAGACGCCGGTCAACCTCGGGCCCTCCATCAACACGAGCGAGGGCGAGCTCGGCCAGGACATCCGCCCCGACGGCGCGGTCCTCTTCTTCGCCCGGGGCTGGCCGCCCCAGGGAGGATCTTCTGACGAAAACATTTACTGGTCCGAATACACCGGGGGCTCGTGGACACAGGCGCAGCCCTGGGAACAGAACACGTCCGAGATCGAAGACAACCCCAACATCTCCGACGACGGCACGCTGCTCTATTTCTCGGCCCGCTATACGAGCGGCGGCTACGGCGATTTCGACATTTACGTGTCGCGCTATGAAAACGGCCGTTGGCAGACGCCGATCAACCTCGGGCCCGGCATCAACACGGAGCATCACGACGCCAATCCCTCGGTCACGACGGACGGGCGGCAGCTTCACTATACGAGCAAGGACCCGTCGGGCTACGGCTACTTCGACCTCTACGTCTCCGACAAATCGGACGAGGTGGGCGAATACGGCTCGGGTCTGGCCGGAAGCGGCGGGTTCGTTCCGCGGCTCGAGGCCGACACGCCCGTGATCGGCGGCGCCTTCCAGCTCTCACTGCTCGACGGCCTGGGCGGCGCAGCGGGCCGGCTGCTCGCTTCGCGGGCTGCGGACAGCCAGCCCTTCGGAGGCGGGACGCTCCTCGTGGACACGGCGCAGCTCACGCACAACGTGCCTCTTCATCTCGACGGAACACCCGGCGCGCCCGGAGCGGGCACGGAGACCCTGTCGACCCGGATTCCGTCCAATCCCCTGCTCTACGGGACCGAATATTACCTCCAGGCGATTCTGTTCGACGGGGGGGCGGTGGGCGGATATTCCATGACGGCCGGCACCAAGCTGATCCTGACCTACTGATTAGCCGCCTTCATGCACCCGCACCATACACCTTTCCGGGTTCCGGTGCAGGAGAGAAAAGGGGTTCCCCGAATTCGGCATTAATGCTAACATCCCCTTGAATATCCTTTTTACAGGGCTATTCATACCTTCGCGTCTTTTCGATCCGAGAAATGAGATAAATCGCAATGAAGATCGCCATGCTCAATGTCTCCGGACGGCTCTCATCCGAAGGCTCCCGGCTCATCTCGTCCCTCCTGAAGAAGGACGGTCATTCGATCACAAACATCTTCCTGGCCCGGGGCTTCCCGATCCAGTACGAGAGAGAGGAGCTCGAACAGCTTCACGAGATCCTGAAGAACGTCGATCTCGCCATGGTGGCCGTCTACAGCCAGTTCTCCTACAGGGCGGTGCAGGTCACCGAGTTCATTCACAAGCACTATCCCGGCATGAAAGTGATCTGGGGCGGACCCCACTGCGTCGCCTCGCCCGAGCTCAGCCTCGACATCGCCGACGGCGTCTGCTTCTCCGAAGGCGATATCTGCGTCCCCGAGTTCGTCAAAAAGCTCGAGGCCAACGACGAAAGCTACCTCGAGACGCCGAACATGGCTTTCAGGGTGAACGGATCCAACATCGTGAACGAGATCCTGCCCCCTTTCAAGGACCTCAACAGCCTCCCTTTCTGCGACTTCACCCTTGACGGGAACTTCATCCTCGACAAAACGCTGAAACCGCTCTCCAAGGAGCTGATGCAGACCTACCTCTCCACCTTTCCCTACGGCGGGCCCACGTTCCACACCGTCACGTCCCGCGGCTGCCCCCACCGCTGCTCGTACTGCAACAACTGCCGTTACATCGCCATGTTCGGCAGAAACGCCATCCGCAAACAGAGCGTTGACCGGTTCATGGACGAGCTGGAGCACCACCTCGGCATCGTGGAATCGGTGAAGGGTATCTGCCTCTCGGACGACGACTTTCTCATCCGCCCGGTGAGGGAGCTCGAACAGTTCGCCGAGCGATACAAGAAGAACATCGAATTCCCCTTTCTCGTCTGCATGAGCGCCAAGACCTACCGGAAGGAGAAGATCGACGTTCTCCTCGACGCGGGGATCAAGTTCGTCGTCATCGGCGTCCAGTCGGGAAGCGACCGGACCCTGGAAGAGGTTTTCGACCGGCCGATCCCGCTCACCAAGATCAAGGAGATCGTCCGCGAGCTGGAGCCCTATTACAAAAAACACGACCTGCGGATGTCGCTCGACTTCATCACCGACGTCCCCTACGAGACGCGGGAAGATCTCGCCGACACGTACAAGTACATCCTCGACCTGCCCCGGCATTCGAGGATCCAGTTCTACACCCTCTACTTCTCGCCGGGAACGCCGATCTACGACAGGGCGCTCAAGGACGGCATCATCGAGCCCTTCAGCGACAAGACGTTCCGCTCCCTCGACGACAAGATCACGTACCAGAAAAACTACGAGACCTTCCTGATCTTTTTCTTCATCTTCCTCCACCGCCGCCGGCTGAGGCGGTTCATCCCCACTTTCCTCCTCCGCCTCATGGCGGCCCGGCCGCTGCGCGCGGCCGTAAACCTCCTGCCGTGGAAAGCGATCCAGGCTCCCCTGATTGTCGTCCGGAAGCTGACGCCCGACACGTCGGTGACATAGCCCCTGTCCGCCAAAAATATCATCATCGACCTGTTAATTTAAAAAAAGCTCTATAATCCGGGAACATTTCCATCGTCTCTAGCGTTACCCCAATGATTGAAAAGGTGCGCATACCGTGAATCCCATGGAGGAGACCTGCAACGAAGAGCTGATCCGGGCCCATCTGAACGGGTCCGCAGAGGCCTTCAAGAGACTGCTCGAGCGCCATGCGCCCGAGCTCGTCTCCCTCCTGGAGCGCATGCTCAATGACCACCACCTGGCTCTCGATATCACCCAGGAGGTTTTCATCAAGCTGCACGGCATGCTTCCGCGGTACAGATTCGAGGGACGCTTCAGATCGATGCTTTATTCCATGGCACTGAACCGGGCGCGCGACGCACTGAGGAAAAAGAAACGATCCCGCACCGTGTTTCTCGGCGATTCCCGGAAACACCGGGACGAAGCGCTCGTCCCGGATCCCGCAGAGAAGCACGACCTGCGAACCCTCATCGAGGAAGCCCTCGACAAGGTGCCCGATCCCTTTCGGCAGGCCCTCTATCTCCGCGACGTGGCCGGCCTCTCTTACAGCGAAGCGGCCGAAACACTCGGATGCAGCCTGGGCACCGTAAAATCACGGGTCAATCGCGGGCGGCTCGCTTTCCGCGACATCTATTTGAGCCTGACAAAAGACAACAACTTCCGGTCCAAAGGAGAAAGTCCAAAAGGAGAACTTCCAAAGGGAGGACGCTATGCCCCCTGACAAACAAGATTTGACATGCAAAGAAATGGAAGCGCGTTTCTCGGCCTTTCTGGAAGGCGAGCTCCCGGAAAAAGAGACGGCATCCTTCGACGCTCACCTGAAAGCCTGCCCCACCTGCGAGGCCGGGTTCGGGCGCTTTCAGAAAGCCCTGAAAGCGCTCTGGTCCTACAGCGCCCGGCCGGTTTCCGAAAGCTTTCTCGATTCGGTGAACCGGGCCGCTCTCGCCCGGGAAGCGATCGGCCAAACCGCCGCAGCCGAAAAAGAAAACAAGCGAAGAGGTTTCTTTCTCATTCTGGGCTGGGGCGCGGCGGCGGCGGCCGCAGCGGCGGCGCTCCTGATCTACCTGTGGCAGCCCGGACCCATGCTGGTCAAGGTGCCCGTTCCCGTTCAGGAGAGCTATCTCGAAGTGGTCGGTGCGGACACGATCATCAAACAGGAAGGCTTCTTCGAGGTGATCCGCGAGAACACGACCATCAAAGTGGCTGCCGGGGAGAGCTTTGTATTCAAGAAGGGCGACGTGATCCGAATCGGTCCGGCGAAAGGGTTTTATCCGCTGGCGAAAGCGACGCCAAAACGGGAGACAACAAGACCGGAACCGATCCCGCACCCGTCGCAGCGCGACATGTTGAAACCCGCTTTCCTGCGGCACGAAAGATTCGGACGGCAGATCCCGGCGCCGGCCGTGGCCCTCGTGTGGGAACCGAACGGAGCTCTTTCCCTGGAAACAGCCGGCCCGGACCACGAAGTGATACCCGAGCTCCTCGGCCTGCTCGACAGCGACGATCCCCAGATCAGAGCCGCCGCCCAGGGAAGGCTGGAAAGCATTCAGAACCGGCTGCATCGCGAACACGGCATCCATGCGCCGCGGGAACCGGTTCCTGTAAAAGAGAGCCCCGGCGGCTTGGAGGCGATAAAAAAAATCTTCCAGGGAGAAAAGATAGAGGAGCCGGCGCAGGAGTCCCCGCCGTCCGAGCTCTGGCAAAAGTGGTGGACGGCCAACCAGGAATCGATTCTGTGTTACGCCGGGAAGCTCAGGACGTGATCGCCTTTCCGCATCGACGGAACCGGCATATCCCTCCTTCCCGATGAAGGAGGATTAACAAAAGGAGACGAGAGATGAAACAGCTCAAATGGATGATCATATTCCTGCCTTTTCTGATGCTTGCGGGCTGTGTTTCCGTATGCAAGACGTCCGTGTACAGCGACGGTTCCGTTGAGCTCGCCCGTGTGGAGAACGAAAAGGGCGTCGACATCTACGAACTGAAGCGGACGGGAAGCAAGATGAACATGACCCTCGTCGTTCGATCGGAGCGCAACAGCGACCGCAGAGACCTGGGCTTGACTCTCAACGAGGTTACCAAGGATCTGGGCCAGACAAAGATGCTTTCGCCCTACCGGGGGCTTTACGTGAAGGAAGTGAAGGACGGCGGCGCAGCGGCTCGGGCCGGCATTCTGCCGGGCGATATTCTGACCATGGTCAACGGAATCGAGATCATGTACCTGGACCAGTACAACTACATCCTGAAAAACGCCACGGCCCCGGAGAGCGAGGTGGAGCTCGTCCTGCTGCGCGGCTTCGAGAACAAAGAAGAGCTCGTTCTGAAGGTGGTTCCTGATTCGATAAAAGTCACCATTCCGTCCACCCGGGCCATCCGGCTCGAACCGCCCGGGATCGAGGGGCCGTCCTACGCGGGAATCGTGATCGGAACCCTGCCCGCCGAGTGGACCCAAAAAATATACGGAGAGGACCGGTCCACCGTGCTCATCAGCGGCGTCGTGATCGGCTCCCCCGCCTATCTCGGCGGCCTCCGCAGCGGAGACCGCATCCTCTCGGTGAACGGCGCCCACTTCGAAACGGCAACCGAGCTGAAAGAATGGATCATGGAACACGGCCCCCAGGGTGAAACGGTTCTCTTCGAAGTTTTCCAGAGACAGGGAGGCAAGTTCAGCGCCGAAGTCGACCTCGAAGAATACGACGGCAGCACCGATATGGACATCCCATTTCTGTTCGAGCTCGATCACGATGCGATCGAAACCGAATGGGACTTCGGCCCCTTCGGCTGGATCGTCGAATACGACGGACGATATTGCCGCTCGAAATCGCGTGATGCGAATTACCGGCGGAGAGTATCCTGTATTATCGGGCTCTTCAAATACCGTTGGGGGCCGGACTACGGCAGAGTCCGTCTGCTCTGGTTTCTGACCTTCGGCTCCGATTGACCGCGCAGTCGAAGAACAAGGGGCCGAGCTGTTCGGGGAAAAAAAAGGGGTTCTCACACAAAGGGGGCGCTCATATGCAATGCATGAGCGCCCCCTTCCCATTGAATGGGGAATAAAAAAAGTGAAAAAGCCCATTGTAATCAACTACCATGGTAGTACTATAAGGGTAGTTGGTGTCCCGGCCGGGCCGAGATCATATCTTTTGGAGTGACGATCCTCATGAAACACCCACACCGCCTCGGAGACCTGCAGCTCGCCATTATGCGCGTCCTTTGGGAGCGCAAGGAGGCAACGGCAGCCGAAGTCCACGCCGCCCTGCTGCCCGAACGGGGCCTTGCGCCCACTACGATCGCCACCATGCTGCGCAAGATGGAAGACAAGCGCGTTGTGACTCACCGAACCGAGGGGCGCCAGTTCGTCTACAGCTCCCTGGTCACCGAGAAAGAAGTCCGGCGTTCCATGGTGGCCGAGCTAACGAACCGCCTCTTCGAGGGCGACGCCGCCGCCCTGGTCAGTCATCTGCTCAATGAACGCGATATTGATCGAAGCGAGCTCAACCGCCTCAAATCCCTGATCAGAAAGAAGGAAAAAAAGACGGGGACCCGCCATGGTCGATAATGCCATGATTTCGGACAGTTGGCTCATGATCGCCGGAGCATGGATCGGAACCTACATGCTCCACAGCACACTCCTTCTCCTGGGTGTCTTTGCGATTACGAGCGGAATGTCTCACTCCCGGGGGCAGCTCAAGGAGACGCTGTGGAAGCTGGCTCTCGTCGGGGGATTCGTCACGGCAACGATTCAGATATCAAGCGGACACGAGCCCTGGAGCGGCAGGATCGACCTTTTGGACAGCACGGTTTCTGAAGAGACCCGGCCCTCAAGAAAAACCGCCGGAGCCACGCCGGCCGTTGACCGGTCGTCCCTTCCTGATGGAACAATGGAAGCTCTTCCAACGGGAGAGTCGGATTTTTCGGAGACGATGGTTTCGTCGGAGACGGCGACTTCGTCGGAGGTGACAGTTTCGTCGGAGGTGACGGCTTCATTAACCGGAACGGACCACCCCCCGGCCGGGCGGCAGACGGATTGGAAACGCCTGCTCGCCTCCACCGTCCTGGCGGCGCTGCTCGTTGGGCTCGGTTTTATCGTTCTGGACCGGACACGCCTCTTCAGGCGCTTCTCCGGCCGGAACATCGTCACCGACGATTCCGTGCGAAACGTCCTCGACGGGCTCCGCCTTCGAGCCGGCCTGCGCAGGCCCGTGAAACTGACATGGACCAAGCGGATCCGCATCCCTGTCGCTCTCGGTTTCTTCCGGCCCGAAATCTGCCTGCCCCGGCGCGCCCTGACCGACCTGAATCCCTCGGAACAGACGAGCATGCTCGCCCACGAGCTGGCCCATCTCAAACGGCACGATCCGGCCTGGCTCGGCCTGGCTCACTGCATTGAACGTCTCTTCTTCTTTCAGCCGCTCAACCGAATCGCACGGCGGCGCCTGCAGGAGATCGCCGAATATTCCTGCGACGGCTGGGCCGCCCGGCAGGTGGGCGAGCCCCTGATCCTGGCTCGATGCCTCACCGAAGTGGCCGAATGGGCTTCCCTTCCACCGCTTCGCGCAGCCTGTCCGGCGCCGGCGGTAATGGTGGCAAACCGGTCCGCCTTGGCGCGCCGGGTCACGCGGCTGCTCGAAGACAATGCGTCCACGGAAACCGAACTGAGCCCTTCGTTGCGTCTCTTCTGCACCGCCGCTCTTCTGACCGGCATCACACTTGCTGCGCCCGGGATTTCGGCGGCCGGGAGGCCGAAAACGGAGATTCGGCCGGAGGAATCAGCCGCGTGGCAAGGGCTCGACTCCGGCGCGACATCCATCGGGCCGGTCGCCGGCGCTCCTTCCCCCCTCCCGATCCCGGAATCATTCGAGGCTCTACAGAAAGAACTGCACAGTTTGGAACAAGAAGCCGCTTCGCTTTACGAGGCTATGGATATATCGCCTCACCGAAATAACTGGGCCGACCTGCTTCCGCTCCTCGAACAAGAAATCGCCGACCTGCGCCGGAGGCGGGATTCCGCGAAAGCCCTTGTTGACGAAATATTGAACGACCCTGGGAGCGTTCCCTTCGTTTCCGCAACCGAACACTCAATGGAGGAACAGCCATGATCAAATACCTACTCACCATCCCGGCTCTCATTATCTGCACGGCCGTGCTCTACGGGGCCGGCGGAACGGGAGAAGCCCAGGAGCCGCCGCCGCGGCCGGACGAAGAAAAAACACAGCAAGACGCTTTGCAAGCGCACGAAGAGGCTTTGCGAAAGCACAAGATGGCGCTGCAACAACACGAGACCGCAGTGGAAATTACCCAACTCAAGGAAAAGCTGGCCAAGCTCATCGCACTCGAGCGTTTCGAAGAAGTGGCTGTTGTGAAAGTCAAGATTTCATTACTGGAAGAACTTCTTCAGCAGAAACAGAAAAAGCTCCAATATCAAAAAGCCATCGAGGACTACAAAAAAGCCAAGCGCACGGCCGATCTGTTTCGCGAAGAAGGCCCCTTCGAAGAGCCGGACCATGGCCGGATCATGGACAAGGAGATCCACGAAATCGAGATATACTTTAACGACCTGAAGCGCAAGGCCGGCACCCTCCACGAGGTGGGCCGGCACGATGATGCGGAAGAGGTCGAGCGGAAAGCCCACGAAGTGGAAAGAATACTGGATCGCCTCCACCGCAACAGGGAAGAAGACCGCGACCGCAAAGCCCGCGAGTTCGAGGAGCAGGTCCGGCAAATGCAGCATAAGGCCGAAACCCTTCACGCCGTCGGCGAGTATGAAGCGGCGAAGCTCATCAAAATGAAAATCGATGACGCAATGGGAAAGCTTGAAAGCCTCCGCCATGGCGAGGATGCTCTTGAAGAGGAATTCGCAGAGCTGGAGCGCCGGATCCACCACGTCGTCGAAGCCGCCGAAAACCTCCATGCCGCCGGCTTGCACGATCATGCCGAAGAGCTAGAGAGGGAAGCCGAGGGGTTTGAACGGGAGCTGAACAAGCGCGCCATGCACCGCCACCTCGAAGAGCTGCCGATCCGTTTCGAAGAACTGGCCGAGATGGTTCATGGCCTGCGGTGCGAGATGCAGGAACTGAAGACCGTGATCATGGATCTGAGAAAAAGGGTCGATAATCTTTCCGCTCCAAGCGATACAAGATCCGCAACAAGATGATATTATAAAAGAGCGCAAACATCGGACTCATCCGCACTATCGACCGGATGCATGCCGTATTTTTCCGGCGCGAACCATGTCAATGGAGATCGAAACCGGATGGACGATCACGGAGACCGTCTCGACGACAAAACGAGAGACATGGTTTCCCGGGCCCGAAAGGGCGACCGCGAAGCCTTCGGCGCTCTTTACAAGCTGTACGAAAAACGGCTGAAAGCGGCGGTCCGAACCCGGATCGGACAAAAGCTGCGCGGAAAGATCGAAACGGCAGACCCCGTACAGTCGGTCTGGAAGGACGTCCTCTCCGGCCTGGACGGCTTCGAGTACAGGGGACCCGACTCGTTCTTCCGCTGGATTCTTGTTCGCGTCATCAGGAAGATCCAGGACAAAGCGAGATATTTCAGCGCGGAAAAACGAAACGTCGACAAGGAAAAGAGGCTCGGCAACGGCTCCAAAGCCGGCGTCCGCCTGCCCAACGCCTCCGGTCCGACGCCGAGCCAGGCCGTCATGGCCGACGAGGACCTGGACCGCCTCCTCCGGCTGCTCGACAGGCTCCCCGACTCGCAGCGCCGGGCCGTGGTTCTCCGAATGAGGGATAAGAAGGATTTCAACGAAATCGGAAAAATCATGGGCAAATCATCCGTAGCGGTGCGCAAGCTCTGCGGCCGGGGCCTGAAGAGGCTGGGAGAGCTCATCCTCGAGGAGAGGCGCTGCAAAGGGGAATGAATCCCGGCCACACCCACCCCTAACTCATTGCGATCAAAAGCATTACACGCCACCATTTATTTAATTTTTCGGTAAACAAATTGGGGGGTTCCAGCCGAAAAAACTTTCGTTGAATTCCAATGATGCGCTATCGCAGGATCGGGCACACTGCTCCCGGGCTGTTGCCCGCGATTTCTCCTTGATAACCGGCCGATCCTCACGAAAGGAGAGTTCCATGAAGATTTGGAGTCGTGTCTTCGTTCGTTTAAACGAAAGCAGTCCCCCCAATTTCTCGGTCACCGCCGAACCGCCTGTGATCGGTGAAAGACAAACCTTCTACAGAATGCTCCCCCTTGCCCTGGCGGTGATCGTGGTTCTTCTTTTATTCATTCAAGCCCCGCCAACGGCCCGGGCTTTCCCGGAAGAACAGGAAGAATCCCCGACCGCTCTCAAACAGCTCAGCCTGGAAGAGCTGATCAACATCGAGATCACGTCGGTCTCCAAGAAAGCGGAGAAGCTCTCCGAGACGGCGGCGGCTGTTTACGTCATTACCCAGGAAGACATCAGGCGATCGGGCGCCACGTCGATCGCCGAAGCCCTCCGCATGGCGCCCGGCGTCCAGGTCGCCCGGATCGATTCCAGCACTTGGGCGATTTCGGCGCGCGGCTTCAACTCCCAGTATGCCAACAAGCTTCTCGTCCTGATGGACGGCCGGAGCGTTTATACGCCGCTCTTCTCCGGGGTCAACTGGGAGCTCCAGGACACGATGATCGAGGACATCGAACGGATCGAGGTGATCCGCGGACCCGGGGCTTCCGTCTGGGGGGCCAACGCCGTCAACGGTGTGATCAATATCATCACCAAGCACGCCCGCGACACCCAGGGCGGGCTGTTCACCACCCAGGCCGGAAACGAAGAACTGATATACGACGGAATCCGCTACGGCGGGGCCATCAATGACAACGCCTGGTACCGGGTCTACGCGAAGTTCAAAAGGAACGACAATTCCGATCTCGCCGACGGCCGCCACACGGACGACGGATGGAAAGTGCTCCAGGGGGGGTTCCACATCGACTGGGACCTGTCCGAGACCGACACCTTCACGTTCCAGGGGGATTCCTATGAGTTCGACGGCGACAGCATGTACACCGCGCCGACGCCGCCCTTCACCCTCTTCGACAATGACACGGAAACGCGGGGCAGCAACATTCTGGGGCGATGGAGACGCACGCTCTCCGACAGCTCAGTTATGACGGCCCAGATCTACTACGACCGGGTCGATATCAACAAGCCCGTCTTTCCACGGGTGCACGACACGATCGATTTGGAGCTCCAGCACGAGTTTTCCTGCGGCGAAAGCCACGATATCGTCTGGGGGATCGGATACCGCACCCTGAGAGAAAGCGTGGACAACACGATCTTTTTCGCCATCACGCCGGACAGCCGCCACGACAGCCTGATCAGCGCCTTCGTCCAGGACGACATCACCATGGCCGAGGACCTGATGCACGTGACCGTCGGATCGAAGGTGGAACACAACGACTACACGGGATTCGAGGTTCAGCCCACGCTGCGGTGTCTCTGGACACCCCATGAGAAGCACTCTGTTTGGGCGTCCGTTTCACACGCCGTCAGAACCCCGTCGATCATCGAAAGCGGAGACCGGGCCAATGTGGGCCTCGTCGGATATGCGCCCAACTTCCTTCCTCCTTTCAATCTCCTTCCCGTTGTCTCCACCATGACGGGCAACAGGGATCTCGATTCGGAAGATCTCATGGCCTACGAGCTCGGCTACCGCGTCCAGCCGACGGAGCGCCTCTCCCTCGACGCGGCCGCTTTTTACAACAACTACGATGACCTCCGGACCCTGGAGCTCGTCGGTACGGCGCCCGACGCCATTCCGCCGACCTTCTACACAATGACCCTGAACGCCGACAACAAGATGACGGGGCGCACATACGGAGCGGAGCTCGCCGCGGACTGGCAGGCGGCGGAGTGGTGGCGCCTGCGAGGGGCCTATACCTTTCTGCAGATTCAGCTCGACCCGGCCACGAGCAGCCGCGATGTGCCCTCGGAAGACGCCGAAGGCGAGAGCCCGCACAACCAGGTCTCCCTCCGATCTCTCATGGATATCTCGGAGACCCTTGAATTCGACACGGGAATCCGTTATGTAGGCCGCCTTTCCAGCCTCGACGTGGGGAACTATGTCGGCCTCGATCTCCGCCTGGGCTGGAAGCCTGTCGAGGATCTTGAAATCTCGCTGGTCGGCCAAAACCTGACCAGAAGAAAGCACACGGAGTTCGAGCCCTTTTTCAACACCACGGAAACAACGGAAGTGGAGCAGAGCATTTACGTGAGATTGACGTACCGTTTCTAATAAATCGAGGAACGCCTTTTTGCAATGAGACCGGGCCGGAAAAAAATCAGGCGCATACCTAAAAGGGACAAGACAGCCTGTCTTGTATTCCTTGCCGCGATCATGCTGCCGTCCCCCGCCATGTCTCAGAGCGGTTTCGCCGAAGCCTCCGGTCCGCTTCCCGACACGGAGCTCCTGCGGGTCGGACAACCAGGTCCCGGGAAAGAAAAAATCACCACTGAGTACAAGATCAAGGCGGCATGTCTTTTCAAATTCTGCAACTTCGTGAAATGGCCCGAGGAGGCGTTCAAAGAGAACGAGGAGGCACTCAAAGAGAAACCAAGCCCCATTGTGATCGGCATTCTCGGCAAAGATCCCTTCGGCGCCTATCTCGACGATCTCGTCAAAGGAGAAAGGATCGGCAAACGGGATCTCGTTGTGGTCCGCTTCAAGCGGTTCAAGGACCTGAAACCATGTCACATTCTCTTTGTTTCCTCGTCGGAAAAACCGCGCTTTCGACAGATACTGAAAAAACTCGAGAAGACATGGACACTGACCGTGGCGGATACAGAGGGTTTTGCTCGGCTCGGCGGTATTGTAAACTTTTACGTCGACAAGAAAGTCCGTTTCGAGATCAACTCCGGAGCCGCGGAAAAAGCCCGCCTCAAGATCAGCTCTAAGCTCCTGAGGCTTGCCAGGATCGTCAAAACGAATAAAAAAGAGACGTGACGGGAGCCGGGATTGACAACGACATCGACCATGACAACCGGGAGTCAAAATGACTGTCACGATCGTGAGCGCGCTGGTTCTTTTTTTATTCATGGCCTACGAGAGCTTCAAGCTCCTGGCGGGTAAGGTTTTCTTTTTCCGAACAAAACTCTGGAGCTTCCTGACGATCCTGGTGGTCTTCTCACCCAGTATTCTTTACTCTCTTTTTCTCCCCGATACACTCGACTCCTGGAGATTCGGCGAGATCACTCTCCTGGTGGGAGCGGTTTTTGTCCTTTTCTTCATTTTTATCATGGCGAAAGCCCCTCCCATGATCACGGCCGGCAACATCACCAAGGACATTCTCCGGGAGAGCCTGCGCAAAGCCCTCACTGACAACGGGATCGAATTCGACGAAGAGGACAAGCCCTTCTATAGGGGACAGCGCGCTCTCTTTTCGATGAACATCAAAAACACGGATGCCCGTATCCTCGCCGGCGAGCGTTTTTCCAATTCGCTCATCACATTCGCTCTTGTCGGCTGCAAAGATGTGCCCGCCTTCGGGAAAGCGATGAAGGATCTCGAAAGCTCCCTGGCGGGAAAGAAGCTCGGCGTGAGAACGACCGACGGCGTCTGCCTCATCATCCTCGCCCTCATCCCCCTCTCCATGGTTTTTCTCATCTACCTTCTGATGGCGTTTTTTGTCTGACAAGCCGTTCGCGGAGACCGTTCCGGCATGACAGCGCAGCATAAATCTCTCGTGATCACGGCGGTCGTGCTGATCGTTCTGACCGCTCTCTGGCTTCTCAAGGAAGAAACCCGGCCCGACGAAAGCCGCGACCTGCGCGGAGCGGTTCTCATCCTCCTCGACACGGTCCGGGCCGACCACCTCTCCTGCTACGGATACGAGCGCGAGACAACGCCCGTCCTGACCGAACTTGCCAAAGAGGGCGTTCTCTTCGAAAAGGTGGTCGCCTACGCGCCCTGGACACTCCCCTCCGTGGTGAACATCCTTTCGGGTTGCCCGCCCGATGATCTCCACGTCTTCGACCAGAGCTCGGGGGGTCTGAAGCAATCGATCGTCCAATCGATCCAGAACGCCGGGTACACAACGGCGGCCGTGACGGAAGGGGGATTCGTCTCGCGCCACTTTGGCTTCGATCGCGGCTTTTCGGAGTACTACGAAGAAGAAGGGAAGGTGAAGCTCAATCTTCCCGGTGGCCCAAAGGACTCGACATCAGCGGGCGGCATCGAAAACACCTTCCGCCGGGCCGGGGAATGGATCGAGAAGCACAAAGACGAGAAGTTCTTCCTTTTCATCCAGACCTACGAGCCGCACACGCCCTACACGCAAAGGACTTTCACGGAAGGCCTCGATCCGGGAGCGGTGGGCGAGATCTTCACCGGAGAGACGGCCCCGCTCCTCCGCAGCGGCGAGCTCGCTTTCAATGACAGCGAACTGGAGTACCTCGAAGCCCTTTACGACGGCGGAATCCGGGAGAGCGACCGCCGGGTGGGCCTTTTTCTCGATTTCCTCGACGCCATCGGTCTCGGGGAGCAAACGCTTGTCGTGGTGACGAGCGACCACGGCGAGGAGCTGGGCGCCCACTATCCCCCGCACTGCGGCAGCCACGGCCATTCCCTGCGCGACGACCTCGTTCTCGTGCCCCTGATCATCCATAATCCCTTAAAGTCCTACTCAATGAAAAGAGTCGCCCACCAGGCCAGGCTCATGGACGTGATGCCCACAATCGTCGAGATCCTGGGGGTGCAACCGGAACAGCCCACATCGGGCCGGAGCCTCCTTGGCCTCATGGAAGAGACGGAAAAAACGAACCGCCTCGCCTACGGCGGGGCCGCAAAAAAAGGTCCTCGAAGAATCTTCCTGCGCTGGATGGGTTACAAGTACATCAAGACAACCGGTCCCGCGCCGATCATGTATCCGATCAATCCACTTCCCCCCGCGGTCCAGCTCTACGACCTCCAGGCCGCCCCCCAGGAACAGAAAAACCTCGCCGGAGCGAAACCCGACATCGTCCGCCGGATGCACGAGATTCTGACTCAAACAAAAGAACCGGGCAGCCAGGGCAAGATCGAAGTGGACACGGACGATATGGACGAAACACTGCGCGAGCGTCTCGAATCCCTGGGATATCTCTAGCCCGGAACCGGAGATTGAGCAGCGGCGTACAGCCGTCGGCTCCAATATCTGGTATAATCCGGCGGTTATTCGCATCAACAACGGATACTAACGGGAATTGAACATGAACAAGCAAGGTTACATAAAACTATCCCTCATTTTTTTCATCATCTCCATTGGGTTGCTGGTTGTCGGAATTTTAGCCAAGCTCAAGTTGGATGACATAAAAAACGAAAACTTGAACAATGCAAGGCTTATGGAAGAAGGACACCCCATGGGGGGCCGTTTTGCAGATGAGTCGGAATCACGCAATCTGTTGATTATATTGATAATTTCATGCGTAGGCTTCGCAACAACTCTATACCTGGCATCTTCACTCTATCACAAAGATAAACTCATGGCCGCTAAATCGAATGAACACCATGGCGATCGAAATCGTTGCGTTCGATAACATGAGCCATCGAGACCAGGCGGTCGGCCTGTGGGAGCGTGTCTTTGCATACAAAGCACCGCACAACGCTCCCGAGGGGGATGGATCTACTCGATCGCCGTGCATCCGGACCGCCGAAAGCACGGGATCGGCTCGCAATTGCTTTCTTTCGCAGAGCGCCGGCTCGTCAGGAGAAACCAATGAACGAAATCGTTGCGAATCCGAAGCTTGTAGCCTTCTGCGGCCTTTATTGCGGCGCTTGCAAGCGGTACATCAAGGGCGGCTGTCCGGGCTGCCACGAAAACGAAAAAGCAACCTGGTGCAAGATACGGAAATGCTGCTTGGAAAACGAGTATTCGTCCTGCGCCGTGTGCGAAGAGTTCGACGATCCCAGGGGTTGCGGCAAGTTTCATAACTTTTTCTCGAAGCTCATCGGCTGGCTCCTCAGATCGGATCGCCGCGCGTGCGTTTTGCAGATCAAGGAGCTCGGCCTGGAGGGGCACGCCAAAGCCATGGCCGAGCTGGGGCGCTCATCGATCAAGCCGTAAATCGCAGCCGCTCAGACCACGAACGGAGGAGGACCATGACCCAACAGCCAGGCGCCGACAACCCGCTCGTCCTTTCCTATCTCGGCATGCGTAAAGCCATCGGAATTATCGGGATCTCGCTCCCCTTTGTTCTGGCGTTCGGCAAGATCCTTCTCGAAAGCCCGGGGATACAAAGCTCGATCAGCGACTACTACTACACGGGGATGAGAGACGTTTTCGTTGGAAGCCTGTGCGCAATCGCCGTGTTCCTCATGTCATATCGAGGTTACGAGCGCAAAGACGACATGGCCGGTGATTTCGCTTGCATCTTCGCGCTCGGCGTCGCGCTGTTCCCCACCACGCCGGAGGTGAATCCCTCTTCTCTGGAAAAAACCATCGGCGCTCTGCACCTGATCTCTGCGGCCGGCTTCTTCCTTACGCTGGCCTTTTTCTCCCTTGTGCTGTTCAGGAAAACCGATCCGAACAAGACCCCGACTCGAAGGAAACTGCAAAGAAATGTGGTCTACACGATATGCGGATATTCCATTCTCGCCTGTCTTGCCTTGGTCGCCCTTTCGGCGCTGATTCCAGGCGACTCGCCCGTGAAGAAGCTCGATCCCGTTTTTTGGCTCGAGTCCGCCGCTACGGTCGCCTTCGGCGCATCATGGCTCACAAAGGGTGAAGCGATCTTGAAAGATGCAGCGGCCCCGGTCCCATCGCTAAAGAAAGGATAAACATGAGCTCTAACAAAACAAACGACGTCACAGTCGAAGAAGCTCCCGAGGGAACGGTTCCGAAATGCCCCTATTGCGGCAAGGAGCTCGATAAGGTCTGGATCCAAAAGAAGGGCATTGGAATCTTGGAGCAAAAACAAATTATCATGTGCCCCTATTGCCGGTCACTTCTCGGATATGGGGTCTTTGGCTCTCGTTGATTTCAGAGCAGAAGAGGAGAAAGAATGGGTATCTGCAGCACCGTCGCGAGCCTGGCGGAAGCGGTCTCAAAAGCGAAAGCACCCCTGGAACCCCGCCACCGACTGCAGGTGGATATTCTCAAGCTCATGCCTCTTTACAGCGAGATATGGAATCTCTCTCCCTGGGAACACGCCTTTCAAGACGTGGTCAAGGAACCTGACGACGAATCCGAGACGGGCCTCCTCTTGTGGGAGATCTTCGATTTCGGCAGGTACAACATGTACTCGGCGTTCGACCCGGCCGGTACCCGCGACTGCTACATCGCGCTGACCGACCTTCTCAAAGAGAAGGGCGTGGCCCTATCCGGAAAGCACGACATCGATTCATGGTAGGTGTGCCCGACCGGCTCCCGGGGAAACAAATCTCTTCCCACTAAATAAGCGAACCCTCCTGTGATGTTTATCTGTGGTAACCCCCGGCGGTAAGAGATGGGCAAACTCACCCGCGCCGGTCTCTCGATTAATCGGGCAATCCCTTGCCACAAAAGAATTAAGAGAAAACAACTCGAAGCGCGTTACTCCCGGCACTCTATTCGCTTAAAAGAGGTGCAGGGCGAAGTTCTCAGAAGAAGCAGAGAATGGATTGCCGGGTTTCGTCGACAGAAAGTTCGGCAGGATTTTTAACAATGAGTTCGACCCGCCAAAACAAACGCCGGAAGAGAAAAGGCAAGCCCGCCCCCAGCAGGCACCCCGAAACCACCCCCGAAACAGCGCCGCTCAACATCCGGCTGACACTCTACTTCACCGTCTTCGTCACCGGCGGGGTGATCATGATGCTCGAGATCCTGGGAACCCGAATCATAGGATCCTTTTACGGCGTCAGCCTCTTTGTCTGGTCTTCGCTCATATCGGTCACGCTGATCTCGCTCGCCATCGGCTACTACCTGGGCGGGCTGACGGCGGACAAGCTCGATTCGTTCCGTCTTTACAGGATCGTGGCCCTGGCCGGTTTTTTTACCGCGCTGACCCCCGCGATCAAGGGCCCGATCCTTTCCCTGACGAACCCGCTCGGCATACGCATGGGTTCCTTTGTGAGCGCCCTCGCCCTCTTCAGCATTCCGCTGACGCTGCTGGCCATGATCGGTCCCCGGGTCATCAAGCTCTTCACCCACAAGCTGGAGAAAGTCGGACTCGCTTCGGGCTCGGTCTTCGCCTTCAGCACGGTGGGTAGTGTTCTGGGAACGCTGCTGCTCGGTTTTTTCCTGCTCCCGCTCCTGGGCACGCGCTTCATCCTCTGCAGCATCAGCGCCTCGCTCTTCGCGCTCGCTTTTGTTCTCTGGATCATGGAACGGCCACAGGTGAATCGATTTGAAATCTATCCAAAGAAAATCGTACTCCCTCTTTTTATTCTCGTCCTTGCGGCCGCGGCGGGGATTCCCGTCGCAACGGGCAGCGGACCTTCACAAACAGGAACGGATCGATTCCGGGTTGTGGGCGAGTCTGAAAGCATATACGGGAAGGTCCGCGTCATCGACGACGAGGAAAACGGAATCCGATGGCTTCTGTCCGACATGTCCGCCATCAGCGCCGTGTACACGAGTACGGGGGAACCGATCTTTTCCTACCTCGCCCTTCTCGAAACGCTCCCGTGCTTTCACCCCGAGGGGCGCAGCGCCCTCATGATCGGCCTGGGCGCCGGGCATCTTCCGACGAGACTGAGCGAGCTCGGCGTCGAGACCGACGTGATCGAGATCGATCCGGCTGTCGAGCATGCCGCAAAAAAGTATTTCGCCTTCGATCCTCCGGGGAGGCTGATCGTGGGAGATGCCCGGTACGAGATCAAAAAAATCAAAAAGAAATACGATTTCATCATCCACGACTGCTTCAGCGGAGGTGCCATTCCCCCCCACCTTTTGAGCGTTGAAATGATCCAGGAGCTCAAGTCGCTTCTCAAGGACGACGGTCTTTTCGCTCTCAACTTTGTCGGCTTCACAGAAGGACATCGCGCCGAGGCGCTGGCCGCCGTCGACAGGACGTTGAAGTCCGTTTTCACCTACCAGAAGGCTTTTGTCTCCGCCGCGGGCGAGAACCTCATCGACAACATCTACCTCGCATCCATGAAACCGATCACAGTCGATGCCGATTCGAAGGATCACGCACTCTCCAAAAGCGCTCGCAGGATGCTCCACAGCCTGAGCAGCCTCGAACGAACACTCCAGCCGGGACAAGGTCCCGTCATCACCGATGATTTCAATCCCCTTCAAAACATGCAGGCCGGAATGGCCGAAGAGTACAGGGAAATGATGCTCTCGCGGCTGGGCGGTGAAATGCTTTCGCGGTGACCCGCCCGGCTCAGGGCCGATACTCGAAAGCACCGATGCTGGGCGGATTGTTGAACAACACACCGTCGAAGTCGAGATACTGCTCGCCCATGTAGAAACCGGCATAGAGGCAGGGCGATCCGATGGTGATGTGGTAATCGCCGCCGGCGTAATTCACGCAGAGGGGATCAGCCGCGATGTTGTCCTGGAAAACATCGTCGAACGCGGCGTTGTTGTTCGCCTCGGAAACAGTGTACGCCGCGTCCTTGTACCAGATCAGCTTCGTCACACCGCTCCTGTAGAGACAGTTGTTGAGAAAGAGATTGTCCCGGGGCGACGTGGTGTTTCCCTGGTCGTCTTCGACGGCGATCTGGTAATACTCCCCGAGCTCGTAATCGCAGTCGATGATGATGTTGTTGGCAATGATGTTGTCGTGAATATCGAGGGCCGCGCTCCACGAGTCGTTGAGGATGATGCCCGGAGCCTGCGTGTTGATGATCGTGTTGTTGAAAACCTCGTTGTGGTGGCAGACCATGTCCTCCCCGCTGTTTTTGCTGACCCACGTGCTCATGTTCAGCCCGCGGGAAGGATATTTGTAGTCGTCCCTCATGTTCTCGATGATATTGCCGTAAAACTTGTTGCGGCTGCCGTTGCAGTGGCTGGCCGTCGGCATGTCGTGGCCGTAATTCCAGCGGAACACGTTGTTCGTGTTTTTCCCCTCCGCTCCGACGCACGTCCAGGGGTAGCCATGCAACGCATCGGGCGCCGTCATTTCGTTCGATTCGACAATAATATTAGAAACGCCGAAAGCGCTGCTGTACTTGCCGTTGACCTGGATCGACGAGTGGCTGAAGTTCTTGACGAAGTTGCCCCTGACGATCACGTTGGAAGCGGCGCGGTCGATCTCGATGCCGTCGGACAGGCCCGTGTTGGGAAAGGTGTAGCCGGAAGAAGGAATATAAACGATCTCGTCGGGATCGAGCATGTAATCGACATGATTGTTCTCGATCAGCACGTCGGTGATGCCCACGCCCGTGTAGTCGCGGAGGACAATTCCGGCCTTGACCGGGTACTTGATCACACAGTTCCGGATCGTAAAACCCGTTCCCGAACCATTGATCCTCAAGGCGCTGTGGAACCCGCCGTAGAGGGCCAGGTTTCTCAAGGTAATGTAATTAGCGTCTTGCAGGATGACCACCCAGCCTCCCGTGGGCTGGCCGTATATGTCTGTGTTCCCGGGGAGCGTCTCGATCTTCGATCCGTTGGGATCGTCCATGCTGAAGACATAGAGATTACCCGCTGTATCGTCGTAGCACCATGTGTCAACGCTGTTCAGGTCGAAGATGGTGTCCGCTCTCCCCTGCCCCACGCCGTCGAAAAAGCAGCGGTTCACCCTGTTCTCCACACCGGTCCGCTTCCAGGCATGCTTGACCGTGGGATGAATGTATTCCTCCCACCCGCTCTCCCACAGCTCGAGGGTCGTCAGGAGCGGCGGTTCGGGCGCCGTGCCGTAATCGGTGATCACGATCCTGTGTGCCGCCGTACCGTTTTTTCCATCGATCTCCCAACAGTTATCCTCAGTGCCCGCCATGCCGGTGAGGCGCCAAACCTCGCCCCTCTTGAAGCGGATCACGATACCGGGGCCGAGCACGCCATCCACGTTTGCGAGCGTTTTCCAGGGAGAGCGGGGCGTGAGGCCGCTGTTCGAGTCGTCGCCGCCGCTGTTATCGATGTAATAGCAGACAGGGCTCTCGAAAACCTCGGGTACGGCGGCGGCCGCCCGGCCCGTCTGGCCGGAAATCGCCCGGCCATTCTGGCCGGAAATCGCCCGGCCCGCCTGCCGGCCGGCTGCAACCGAAATCGGCGGACAAAGCAGGACAGCCCCCACCACTGCTATATATATAGTGGTAGGGAAAAGATGTTTTCTGCGGAACATGGGAGGCCTCCTCTCGGCTCGCAGGGTATTATATCATAATTCTTTGTTGCATCGCAATAGCAAGCCCGAGAGCCGTTGGGAACTGAGGGACAGGCGGCGGCTCACCCCTGGTCACTGTTTGGGGGCCTTCTTCCCTTCCACTTCGTTCAAAGCCTTGCGAAAGGAGAGGACGATGGGATTTTCGGGGGGCAGGTTTTTCTCGGCGAGGTCAAGGCCTTCTTTCAACAGGGTTCCGGCTTCGTCGAGCCGGCCACGGCCGTAAAGCAGTTTCGCCAGGTTGCGCATCATCAGAAGCGTATCGCGGTGTTCGTCTCCCAGGATTCGGCGTTGAATATCGAGCGCTTTTCGGAAGAGCTCCTCCGCCTCGGCGAGCTCACCCTTGGTCTTGAGCAGTTCCGCCAGGTTGTACATCACCAGAAGCATGTCCGAGTGTTCGTCTCCCAGAACGCGGTGCTGGATCTCGAGCGTTTCTCGAAGGAGCTGCTCCGCTTCGGGAAGCCGGTCCTGTTTGTACAGCACGAGACCGAGGTTGGCTATCGATGTGATGGTATCGGGATGTTCTTCGCCCAGGAGGC
The DNA here is from genome assembly GCA_964633825.1 of uncultured Phycisphaerales bacterium. Classification (GTDB taxonomy): domain Bacteria; phylum Planctomycetota; class B15-G4; order B15-G4; family CAYZWU01; genus CAZWHE01. The sequence goes on from CAZWHE010000002.1 coordinate 62,500, forward strand.
GGCGGCGGGCCTCCAGGACTTCGCGCAGAAAAACCTCGGCTTCGGAGAACAATCCCTTTCTTATCTGCACCAAGGCGAGGTTGCTCAGCGACGTGAGCGTGTCCGGGTCCTCCCTGCCCAGAGCCCGGCGGCGAATCTCGAGGACCTTGCGGTAAATCGGTTCGGCCTCGGAGATCCTGCCCTGGGTCCTGAGCGCATTGGCGATGTTGTTCATCGTGGTCAGCGTGTCGGGGTGCTCCTCTCCCAGAACGGACCGCTGAATGCCAAGGGCGCGGCGATAGAGCCCTTCGGCATCGGAATAGAGGCTCTGTTTCCGCAGCACCATGCCGAGGTCGTTCATCGATTGGAGCGTATCGGGATGCTCCTCTCCCAGCTCACGAGCGCGAATTTCCAATGCCGCCTTGTGCCGGCGTCCGGCTTCATCGTACAAGCCGAGCCTGTAATAGGTACTGCCGATCGTCCTCAGCAAAAAAGCCTGGATTTCGGGCTCATCGGGAAAAGCGGTATCGATCTCGGCGGCGGCTTTCCCCAGAACATCGACGACCTTCACCTCCCGGCCGTCTTCGCCGGGATCGGGAGAGGAGAACATGGTCTCGAGAAACTCATTGACCATATTGGCTTTCTTTGCTTCCGTCTCCGCCTCGTCTCTCTCCCCCCTTATCTGGATGATATACCAGGGTATGGACAGAATCAGAGCGCCCACGGCCAGAAGGGTGACGGTCAGGGCGGCGCTCAGGGCGGGATTGCGTCTAACCCGCTTCCACAGCCGGCCGGCGGCGCCGATCGGCCTGGCGTGGATCATTTCACCCTGGAGGAGCCGGTCGATGTCATCGGCGAAATCGGCCATGGTCGGGTAACGCCGGCCGGGATCCTTTTCCAGGGCGGTGAGGATCACCGTTTCCAGATCGCGGGAGATGGCCCTGTTCAAGCGTCGCGGCGGCGCAGGATCCCTTTCCAGGATCTGGCGGAACACCTGCTCGTAGGTCTCTCCCTCGAAGGGCACGCGGCCCGTGACGGCTTCGTACAGCGTCACCCCGAGAGCGTACACATCGGTGCGCGCGTCGATGGTGCGCGCCTTGGCGTCGACCTGTTCCGGCGCGGCATAGTGCGGTGTGCCGCGGAACTCGCCGGTGAGCGTCATCTTCGACAGCTTCATGTTTCGCGCAACACCGAAGTCCATGAGCTTGACCCGGTCCTCGGGATCGATCCGGATATTCGTGGGCTTCACGTCCCGGTGAATGATTCCCGCCTGATGAGCGGCGGCGAGAGCCCGGGCGATCTCGCGGATCCAGGCCAGCGACCTGGAAGGGGCGATCCGCTCCCCTCGGGACGCCGCTTCGGCCAACACCTCGTTCAGGTCTTGTCCGGGCACGAGCTCCATGGCGAAGTAGCGGACTCCCTTCTCCTCGCCGCTGCCGAAGAGGGTGACGATGTTGGGATGCCGCAGCTTGGAGACCGCCTCGATTTCACGCCAGAACCGTTTTTCCGCTTCGAACGACGCCGCCTGGTCCGTGCGCAGAACCTTTAAAGCCACCTGTCGGCCGAGCCGCTCCTGGACGGCCAGATAGACCACGCCCATGCCGCCTTTCCCCAACCGCCGGATCAGCCGGAATTCGCCCAAGCGCTCGAAAGGCAGGCCCGGCTCCGCTTCCAGACCAGAGTTGCCGGCGCTGTCGCTTTTCTCGGACTCAACGAAGGATCTCCAGGCGGGCTGCTCGAACAGCCTGGAAGCTTCGGCCCCGGCGGAAAGGAGGGAGGCGACTTTTTCCTTCAATTCCGGATCATTGGCGCAGGCTTCGTCCAGGTATGCCCGTCGCTCCTCGGGATCGCGCTCCAGCGCCGCCTGATAGAGGGCCCGAACCTTGTTGATTTTTTCCGATTCCACTGCTGTCCCCCTACGATTCAACCCGCTTTCGGCGGTATTGCACACACCTGGAAGAAACATCATAGTAGAAGAAAAGGCTCAAGAAAATCGGAAACCCCGCAGCAGGGAGATCCGCTGCAGGACGACTTTTGATATCATTCCGGTTTCTGGCAATGCCTCTCGTAATCGGGACGGGTCCATGGCTGAAGAACCTTTGTCTTCCCACATGATCATGCACGTCGACATGGACGCTTTTTTCGCCGCCGTCGAGAAGCACGACAATCCCGACCTCGAAGGCCGGCCCGTGATCGTCGGCGCCCGGCCCGGTTCTCGCGGTGTCGTGGCCGCGTGCAGCTACGAAGCGCGCCGCTTCGGCCTCCACTCGGCCATGCCGATCTCGACGGCATACAAGCTCTGTCCCCACGGGGTGTACATCCGCCCCAGAATGAAACGCTATGCCCATGTGTCGCGCCGCGTGATGGCGGCGCTGGCCATGGTCTCGCCCCATGTGGAGCCCACGTCGATCGACGAGGCTTTCGTCGACGTCACCGGCCTCGACCGCCACTCCGGGGGGCTCGAGGAAACGGGGCGCCGCACCAAGGACGCTGTCTTCAAGGAGACGGGACTCACCTGCTCGGTCGGCATCGGGCCCAACCGCCTGATCGCCAAGATCGCTTCCGACTTCGAAAAACCGGATGGCCTGACCGTTGTCCGGCCCGGGGCTGTTCTCGATTTCCTCGCCCCGCTGAGCGTTTCCGTCCTGCGCGGCGTGGGAAAAAAGCTCGGGCAACAGCTCGAAGGCGCCGGCATCCGCACCGTGCTCGATCTGCGGAAACGGACAGAGCCGGAACTGGCCCGCCGATTCGGCGCCGCTGCCGGCAAAAAGCTTTTCGCCCAGGCGCGCGGAATCGCCTCGGATCTGGTGGGAGGTACGGGGACCCGGAAATCGATTTCAAAGGAAACCACCTTCAACGAGGACGTGAGGGACCGCGACGTGGTCCGCGAAACGATGCGGTCCCAGGCCACCGCCGTCGGCTCCATTGCGCGGCGGGAAGGGACGGCGGGCCGCACCGTCAATGTCAAGATCCGGCTCGCCGGATTCGAAACGCACACGCGCAGCAGGACGTTCGAAAAAGCGACCAACCTGGACGGCGAGATCTTCAGGCAGGGATGGACGCTCTACCAAAAGAGCGGCTTCACGAACCGGCCCGTGCGCCTCATCGGCATCGGGATCTCCAACCTCGAAAAAAAGAGCCAGCTCGAGCTCTTTTCCGAAAAGAGCGATAAAGAGAGGCGGCTGGCCGAAGCCAAGGACAGGATCGTGGCCCGCTTCGGGAAGAACGCCGTGGGGCTCAGGTCTCCGCGCCGCGACCCGCTCACCTGATATAGCCGAGGGAACGGAGGTGCTCTTCTATCTGCCTGTCCGCCGGGGATTTTAAAGCCTCCCCTTCCCCGGAAAGCGATCCCTTCTCTTCATAGGTCGAGACGAAGGTCTCCCTGCGGGCGCTCAAGAATTCCTCGTCAAAGGCGTTTTTCAGAATCCGTCCGTCCATGTCTTCCGCAACGGGAAGGCCGAGGCAATAGAGGAGCGTTGGTGTGATATCGAGCACGCCCGCCTCGATCGAGGTGCCTTTCCTGACACCCGGCCCCTTGATGAGGAGGAGGCCCTCACCGCGGTGCTCGCCCGAAGGAGCGGGCTTCCCCTCGTACTCCATCCCCTTCATGCCGTGATCGGAGAGAACGATCAGCAGGGTGTCGTCCCCGGCGAATTCCATGTATTTTCCGAGCAGCCCGTCGATGGTGCGATAACTCCCCTCGAGCACGCCGCCGAAAAGCTCCTATTCCGCCTCGGGCCATGGGTCGGCATCGCGGAAGGGGCTTCCGGGATCGTAATACTTCCAGAACCGGTGGCCGCACACATCGGTCACGGCAAAATAAACGGCCGAGACCCGGGGGTCGTACTTCTCCAAAAGATAGAGCCCCATGTGGGAGTACGCTTCGTCGGCGGACACGATCCAGCGAAGATCGTCGAGGAGAACGGCCGCATCGCGGGAAGGGAATGTCTTTCTCGATGGTGCCTTTTTTGGGAGTGCCCGCCGCAACGCCGGCGGACTTGGACGAGCTCTTCTTGTCGTGAACAAATGGGAGGTAGGACGAGACCATGTATCCGTTGACCTCCTCCACGGGCCACGTGACGAGCTACCCCACGATTCCGACGGGAATGCCCTGCTCGGAGAGGATGTTCCAGAAAGCCTTCACCCTTCTCAGGTTTCTCGTCACCGGAATTCTTCTGTCGTCAATCCGATCGACGACGAAGTCGAAAATGCCGTGCTTCTCCCTCCTCTTTCCCGTGGCGATGCTGGTCCAGATGAGGGGCGAGCGGAGAGGGGTTTGGATTTGCATGCGGGCTCTCACGCCCGATTTCCGGAGCTCGGCGAAGTGGGGAAGCTCCCCCGCTCGATCAGGGAATCGACGACGTTCCAGTCCGCGCCGTCCACTCCGATGATCATCACCCTTGTCTTGGAGAGGACGGATTCTTTCTCCCCGCAGGAAAGCAAAACAAGAATCGGGATGATAAGGATCCTATTGATCACGCATTTCTCCGCGGTGTCCGGCATGTCTCTTGATCAGATCATGGTTTATCGAACCGTGAGAAACAAGTCTTTGGGCGTCTGTGCCGGAGTCGGTGCAGCGGTTTGTACAGTCCCAAATTTTCTACAACAGTTTTGTTGTAAAACCATATTGTCTTATTCTCACCGACTTTCAACATCGACCATGGTCCGCCGACCGCCCCATCCCAAAAAGCGGGAGCCGGAATCCATTTCCCGACCCCCGCTTGCGGGTTGAAACCGGTCATGCGATCATAAACCGGTCAAGGAATCGCACTGACATCACGGGAAAAGAATATATCCCACAAAGCCCGTGTTCTGGTCGTCGTAGACGATAATGTTCTTTTCGAGGCTGTCGCCCGAGTCGCAAAATCCGGCCACCCCCGTGGAGGTGAAAGCCCCTGTTTTCGTGTCGTAGTAGCAGACGATGTGGTCGCCGGGAAAGCCGTTCCCGTTCAGTTCGGTGCCCTGGGCCGGAGCGAGCGAGAAGCCGAGGTAGATCTCCTCCAGATCGAAGGCGATGTAGCGCCCCTTGATCGTGGGTGTGGAGGTGATGGGAAGCATGGGCCGCGTCCAGGTCCAGAGATTGACGTCGAAAATCTGGAGAACGAGATCGATCGTGTCCATGTCGGAATCGGCGTCAAGAGGACCGTCGTCATCGTTCTCGTCGAACCCGTAAGCCACGCCGTTCCCGTCGATCGTCGGCTTGATGCAGTCTCTTGTGGTGAAGGTGTTCATCCCCGTGCTGATCGTGTGGTAACGGAGAATGTAATCGGTCAGGTCTCCATCTCCATTCAGGTCGGGGGGATTGGGAACAAAGGGCTCGGTCGCCCCGGCGCCGTTCCAGCAATAGGTTTCCCACGTGGAAAAGGCGATGGTGTCCCCTGATACGGAGGGGCTGAATCCGGCCGCCCAGGTCGAGGTGGTGACACCGGTGGAAATTGTGTGATAGCGGACCACGGGGTCCTGCATGTCGAGGTCGCCGTTGAGGTCGGTGCCCGGCAGAGGACCGACGCTCGATTCCCACGTGTAGAAGGCGATGACATCCCCGTCGATGTCGGGATAGCGGCCGTCAACGAGCGTGTCCGTCGTGGTTCCCGTGGAAATATCGTGGTAGGCGATCAGGTCGTCCTGGAAATCTCCGTCGGAATTCCAGTCAATGTTCATCCCGCCGTTTTGCTCCCAGCGGACAAAGGCGAAGAGATTGTTCGATCCCTTCGAAATGCTCGGGTAGAGCCCCTCCTCGCTCGTGTTGACGAGAACCCCGGTCGCGAGATCCCAGTACTGGATGACGTACATCCCCGGGGTGATGAAGGTGTCGCCGTTGAGATCCATGTTGGCCGCCCCTTCGTCGGTGTGGAAAACGATCACCTTCCTGTCCGTGGCCGGAAACTGACCCGGCACATTGGTGCTGAACACCTTGATCCCCGTGCGCGGGACCTGGAATGGAAGGTTGTCGAATGAGCCCTCCTTGCCGGCCGACCAGGACTGGGCACCGCCCGCGGCTTGGATGCTGCCCGCGACCGCCGCGAAAAGGAGAAGCCCGACCGCCGCAACCGCGATGCTCAAATATTTCGTATTCATGATGAACCTCCTCTTAAAAACAAAGGATCAAAAACGCAAGCTCTCTACAAGCACCGGGCACGGCCGTAAAAAAGCTTTCACGAAAAAACGAAAAAAATGTGAGGAGACGGAGGGGAGTCGGTGGGGACATAAAACGTATTAACCGGAACCGGTCCCAATCAGCCAAAAAACGGATGGGTTCTTTAAGGAACGTCTTGCCCGGGCCACGGGCCGGAGTGTTCTTTGCGCACCCCCCTTCAAGTGAGGCTTTGCGAGCGCGGGGGGTAAGCAAAGGACCTCCGAGCCCCCTTGTGGCCCGGGAGAACCGGTGCTTATCCCCTCCGTTTTTTGGCTGATTGGGGTGAGAACTGGCCCCGGATTAATCCGTATTGTGTCCCCCTCCGTCTCCGATCAGGATAAAGGGAGCCCAGTGCTGAGGAGCAGGGTAATCACCCTGAAGAAGCTCGATTTTGGCCTGCCTGAGTGATTCGGCTTTATCGAGCCCTTTCGAAACGAGGTTCCGGTAAAAATTTTCCATGAGCCGGGCCGTCGAAGCGTCGTTCACGGCCCAGAGGGAAACGATGACGCTCCGCGCGCCGGCGTAGAGAAAGGCCCAGGGAAGGCCGATCACGCCTTCGCCCAGAACCCTCTTCCCCAGAGCAGTCCTGCACCCCGAGAGAACGACCAGGTCGGCTTTGATCTGAAGGCCGAGAACCTCGATCATCATCAGGAGACCGTCCTCGTTTCCTTCGGGATCGGAAGCGAGCTGAAGCCCCGAGAGGCGCGGCTCCCGGGCATCGAAGATGCCGTGTGCAGCAATGTGGACGATCCGATGCCCATCCATTGCGCCCGGCTGTTTCAGGACCTCTTCGGTGGCCGCCTCGTTCACGTAGAGGTCGCATCCGGGAAAGAGGGCGGCGATCGTTTTCACCTCGCGGAGAGCGGCCGGGATCTCGCGGAGCTCCGGGCTTCGAAATTGATCGGCGGGAGTGTCGAGCAAGACCCGTCCGGGCGCCGGATTGCCGAGAGCCAGAATGGGAAGAAGGTCCCGCATCTTCCCCTTCTCCCCATCGGAATCTCCTGCGAGCTCCACACAGACCGCCGCCGAGGGAGAGACGACAAGGCGCTTCTCGAGAAGGAGAAACCGCATGCGGGAAAAGGCGGCGGGCTCTTTTTCGATGCGCGTCACAAGCGCTTCGAAGGGGAGAAGGGCCAGGATCCCGTCAGGCACGACGACAAGCGAGGGCCGGTCGAGGGCGGGATCGCCGAGAGCCGGAGCCACGAGCATCATGTAGAGCTCGTGCGAAACTTCCGCGAGCTCGGCAGGCGGAAACGCACCGGGCCGGGAATGCGACAGAAGCTGATGGAAATAGCGCACTCTTTTTTCGATCTCCTCCTTACCCGGAAGCACGAACATTCTGAAAGCCTTGTCGGACAAAGCGAACAGATAGGATCGATCCCGAGTGAGCTTGTATTCAAGGAGCAGGGTCTCGCCGTCGAGCGCCTTTTTTCGGATGCCGTCGATCTCGAACGACACGGCCCTATTGAGGGCGGCATAGGTCGGACTGGACAGGGCGATCTTCTCGCGGATCGCCTCGATTTCGTATTTGAGACGGGTGACCGACTCCTCGGCCTTCCCGTGCTCGGGTGAAGAGGCGGGGAGGCTTCTCATCCTTCCCAGCTCGCGGCCCAGACCTTTAAGAAGCTTCTCCTCCTCTTCCAGCTCCCCGGGCCGAGCGTTCCGCGTCAACAGCCTCTTTTCCTCCCCGAGAACATCGAGCAGGGCCCGGCTCTTCCACTTCTCGATCCAGGCGAAGGCCCTCCGGGGGTATTCCGCTTTCGGGTTTTTCCCGTGAAGCTCGAAAAGGGAATGGAGATAGGGCGCCACAGCGTCCTCGACTTCGGATTGAAGCCCGATCTTCAGCCCTACAGCGGTCATTCCCGTCCCAACCGTTTCCAGAAGAGCGAAAGCATCCTCGCAGACCCGAACACAGGAAGCATAATCCCCCTTCGAATAATCCATGGAGGCCCGGCTCATCAGAGCTTCGGCCTCGTGGTGGACGGCTCCGCACTTCCGTGCCAGAGAGACGGCCCGCTCAAAGCGCTCACCCGCTTCCGCAAGCCGACCCCGGTTCCGGTCAAGGATTCCGAGAAGCCTCAGCACGCTGCAGATCCCGAGCTCATCCTCCAGGGTTTCATGAATAGCCAGGGATTGACCCAGAACCTTGCCGGCCTCATCGTACCTGCCCAGTCCGATGAGAACATGCCCCATCCCCTGCAGGGCCAGGGCTTCGCTCGCCTTGTCCCCCAGGGCACGCCACATTTCGACGAGCTCTCCATAGGCCGCCAGGGATTCCGCGAGGTCACCCATGTGCCGGCGGCACGTGGCGATGTTGTGGAGGATATGGGTGATCTCCATGCTCGACGAGCTCCCCGTCTCGTCCAGGGTTCTTCTTGCACGAACAAAACAATCGAGGGCGCGGTCGTAATCATTGAGGATCCCGTAGATGATGCCGAGATTGGCCCGCCTCGTGGCGGCATTGATCCTTCTGCCCGCTTCCTCATCCAATGCCAGGGAACGATGAAAATGGAGAAGGGCTTCCTGGTAGCGCCCCAGCTTGAGGCAGACGGCGCCCATGTTGTTCAGGCAGCTCGATTGTCCGTCCCATCTCTCGATGCGCTCGTAAACGGCGAGAGCGTTCTTGAACGCCTTCAAAGCGCTCTCGAACCGGCTCGAACCGTAGTCGAGCTCTCCATGGGTGGTCTGGATCTTGGCCTCGGTCACGGGATCGGCCAAACCTTCCGACAGGATCTCCACTCTTTCCAGGGCGGCAATCGCTTTGTCGTACTCGCCGCGAATGTGATAGTAATCCGACTCGACGAAATAGGTGTCGCATATCCCGGGAACGTTCTCTTCCACCTCGAAGAGAAGTCGGGCTTCCCGGGCCAGGCCCAGCCACTCCTCGAGCCGCCCCAGCCGGTACTTCAGATTCGACAGATCCATGAGAGCCCGGGCCGTGCCGAACCGGTCACCGAGGCCTTTCACGAGCCGGCATGATTCCTCGAAGAGATGGGCGGCCCGTTTCAGCTCGCCCGCTTCCCGGGCGGCGAGGCCCTCGATCCCGGCTGTTTTGGCGCGCCCTCTCTGTGCGATCTCTTCCCCTGTCCAGGAGACAAAAAGGCGATACCGCTCGCCGAGGACCCTGCTCCCCGAAATCCGTTCGTAGGAAAGCGCTACGGAACGGGCCGCTCGGAGTAGGATCCCGCTCCTCTCTTTCTCCTCTCTGAGCTCGGCGGTGACGTATGAGAGAAGAATGGTCTGGAGCGCCCCGGAGATCCGGGGTTTCTCGGCCCGAACCAGGCTGTCCAGGTCTTCGCTGCTTCGCCGCGCCGCTTCAACGAGAACCGAAGGGAGGTCTTTTGTCGAGAGAGGGGAACGCTCTTCCGCGCCCGGCTCCTGGAAGGGAAAAAGGACGAGAAGAATCACCCATCCGATCATCGTCACTCCTCCGGCGCCGGATCCCGGGACGAAGAGATCAGGGCGCGATACTCCTGCGCTTTCCCGGGCCGGTCCCAGACGTCGTAGAGCTTGACGAAGACTTCCATGACTTTATTCGTGACGGCGTGCCCTTCACCGACCGATGCTTTCGCTTCCTCGAGGGCGGTCAGTAGCTGCGCTTCGGCATCGCCGTACCGTTTCATGATGATCAGACCTCCCGCATAATCCGCCCGGTACTCGGCTGTCTTGGGCTTGTACCGGGGCCCCATGCCGAGCGAGATTTCTATCAACCGTTTGGAAAAGGCTTCGGCTTCGGATAAGTTCTTCAAGCTCTGAAGCACGGCGACAAGGTTGCCCATAGTCATCAGCGTATCGGGATGCTCTTCCCCCCGGACGCGAATGCTCAGATCGAGGGTCTCGCGCAGGATCTCCTCCGCTTCAACGAATCTCTCCTGGTTGATCAAGTTGAAGGCGAGGCAGCCCATCGTATTGATCGTGTTCGGGTGCTCTTCGCTCAGGACACGGCGCTGGCCTTCCAGAGCTTTCTTTTGGAGCACCTCCGCCTCGGGAAACCGGCCCTGAGACATGAACGTGAGGGCCAGGTTATAGATCGCCAGGAGCGTGTGGGGATGCTCCCCGCCGAGGCGGCGTTCCTGGATTTCGAGTACCTCGCGCTGGAGCTCCTCCGCCTCGCCCAGTTTCCCTTGATATTTGAGGACAACGGCTAGATTGAACATCGACGCGATCGTGCTCGTGTGCTCATCGCCCAGGACACGGCGCTTGATGGCGAGCCCTTTTTTGTGAAGCCCTTCGGCCTCGGCAAGCCGGCCCAATCTCCAGAGCGCCGAGGCCAGGTTGTTCATTACCTTGATCGTATCGGGATGCTCCTCCCCCTTGTTGCGGAGATGGATCTCGAGGAGCTTCCTCTGGATCTTCTCCGCCCCGGCGATATCGCCCTGTTCCTTGAGCACAAGACCGAGGTTCTGCATCGATTTGAGCACGAGCTCGTGCTCCTCGCCGAAGGAAGCAAGGCTTGTCTCCCGGACCCTGCGGTAGAGATCCTCCGCTTTGGAAAGCCGGCCCTGGTTCATATATGCATTCGCGAGAGCGATCATCGCGGCGAGAGTGTCGGGGTGATCGCTGCCTTTCAGGCGCTCGTAAATCTCCAGCGCCTTCTTCTGGTGCGGCTCCTCGGCCTTGTAAAGACCGAGAAGATGGTAGGTGTGTCCGATCGTGAGCCTGAGTGCCGCTTCGATCTCGGGCTGTTCGGTGAAGTCCCTGCCGATCCTGTCCGCCGCCTTGTCGAGCACGTCCACGACCTTGACGTCCCGACCGTCCACGTCGGGATCGGGGGACAGGAACATGTTCCGCAGAAACTCGTTGATCACATTCGTCTTTTCCGCCTCCTTCTCCGTCTCGGCCTTGGCGGCGAGAGTGGCCTTGTACTGTTTATCAGTCTCGGCCTTGGCGGCGAGTGTCTTCCTGTACTGCTCATCGGTCTTGTTTCTGGCCTCGATGATCTGGGGATAGGACCAGAGCATCACATAGAGAACAAACCCGACAAGCGCCGTCACGGCGACTCCCACGGCCGTGCTCGAAACGGGATGGCGCTTGACCTGCTTCCAGGTTCGCGTCGCCAGCCCGGCCGGCTTGGCCAGGATCATCTCGCCGTTGAGGAGACGCTGGAGATCACCGGCAAAAACGGCCATGCTCTGATACCTGCGGCCGCGCTCCTTTTCCATGGTGGTTATGATCACGGTCTCAAGGTCGCGCGAGATCGCGGGGTTCAGGCTGCGCGGCGCCCTGGGATCCTTCTCCAAGATCTGGTGGAAAACCTGCTCGGTCGTTTCGCCCGCAAAAGGAACGTGGCCGGTCACGGCCTCGTAGAGGGTCACGCCGAGTGAGTAGATGTCGGTCCGCGAATCGATCTGCTCCCTCTTTGCTTTTACCTGCTCGGGAGAGGCATAGTTCGGCGTGCCCCGGAAGTCGCCGGTCAGCGTCAGCGTGGAGAGGTTGACATGCCGGGCCACACCGAAATCCATGAGCATGGCGCGCTCTTCGGGCGTGATCTGGATGTTCGATGGTTTCACGTCCCGGTGAACGACACCGGCGCCGTGGGCGCTGTCGAGGGCGAGAGCGATCTCCCTGATCCAGCCGATCGCCTGGGGCGTGGCGATCCGTTCCCCCCGCGACGCCGCCTCGTGCAGCACCTCGTCGAGGCCCCTTCCGGGCACGAGCTCCATGGCGAAGTAGCGGACTCCCTGCTCCTCGCCGCTCGCGATCACGGTGACGATATTGGGGTGGCGCAGCGTGGAGACGGCTTCCCCTTCGCGCCAGAAGCGTTCCTCCGCCTCGAAGGAGCCCATCCGCTCCGGCCGGATGACTTTGAGGGCCACCTGCCTGCCGAGCGACTCCTGCACGGCGAGGTAGACGATGCCCATGCCGCCTTCGCCGATGCGGCGGATTACCCTGAACTCTCCGAGCCGCTCGAAAGGAAGGTCGGGCTCAACGTCGAGCGAGGCCGAATCGGCGCCTGTTTCCGCGGAAGAGTCGCGGAGCTTCACCCACGCCGGTTCGTCGAGAAAATCGGGCGCCTCATCGTGGGCTTCGAGAAGGGCTTTCACTTCCGCCTCGAGGGATTGATCGCCGGCGCACGCCTCGGCCAGGAAAGCAGCCCTCTCCACAGGCTTGCGCTCCAGGGCGGCGTCGAAGAGCGATCTGATTTTCTCGAGCCGGTCAGCCGTCATCGGTCTCCTGACTTTTCATCTCTTTGTAGAGCCAGGCGCGCGTGAACTCCCAGTCCCGCTTGACCGTCGCCTTGGAGATACGGAGAACCTCGGCGGTCTGGTCGAGGGTGAGGCCCACGAAGAAGCGGAGCTCCACCATCTCACAAAGCCGGGAACGACCCTCTTCCTCTCCCAGCTTGTCGAGCGCCTTGTCGAGTGCATCCAGATCCTCGAAGGGGACTCCCGCCGCGGCCGGGTCATGGCCGGGCTCCAAGCGGTTGTCGAGAGCCGCGGGACGCCGGCCCGATCCGCGCTTGATCGCCCCTTTTTTCCGCGCTTCACCGGCCAGAATGCGGCGCATCGCCTTGGCCGCCACGCGGAAGAAGTGCGTGCGGTCGCGCCACCGGACATCCTTGCTGGGAATGAGGCGGATATAGGCTTCGTGGACAAGGGCCGTGGTCTGCAGCGTGTGCCTGGGGCTCTCCTTCCGCATCGCCCTGTGGGCCATGGCGTGGAGTTCCTTGTAAACAACCGAAAAGAGCCTGTTCTTCGCGTTCTGATCCCCCGAGGAGACGGCTTCGAGCAGCTCGGTCGCGTTTTGAGGCATCTTCGGCATCCGGGATCAACTCCGCCTAGCCCGGGACGTTTACGCACTGATTATTATCACCGATTGTTAACCTCAATCCGTCAAAAATTTCCGAGCAGAACCCTTTCACGTCAAAGGGTCAGGATCAGCTCCAGCGGGCCGATTCCGGGTGCGAGCGTGATGTCGTACCACGCGTTCGCTCCGCCGGAGCCGCTGAGAAGGATGGTGTATTCCCCGTGGAATCCGCGGAAGAGGTAGACGCCTTGGCTGTCGGCAGTGCCGCTCTCATGGGTGGTCCACTCTTCCATCAGTTCCCGGTAGCGCCGCCCGGCCTCGTTCAGTGTCCAGTCGAGATTCACGATGGCGGCGTCGGGCCCCATGTAGTGCGCGCCGGCCCAGAACCCCCACATGAGAATCCCCTCAACCGCCGGATGGCTGAAAGCGGCCCGGTAGAACCTCTCCAGCTTGTCGGCGCGCGCTATTTCGTCGCTGTCGACAACATGGAACTCGGTGCACCAGACGGGCAGATCCAGGGCCGCCAGCTTGTCCAGGCGGTGCCAGATCAGCCAAGGCTCGGGAGTAGCGGAGAAATGGCACTGGGCGCCCACGCCCTGCACCGGCGCACCGGCCTGCTGCAGCGCCAGGACGTGCTCCACGTAATCGTCCGCCTGCGAGCCGGTCACCACGCTGTAGTCGTTCACGAAAAGAAGCGCCCCGGGATCGATCAGCGCGGCCTGCTGAAACATGTCGATCCGCACCGCCTCGCCGAGGCGGTCCTTGTAGAACGACCCGTGAAGCATCTCGTTGTTCACGTCCCAGTGCACGAACCGGCCGGCGAAGTGATTCACCGCGCTCGAAAGGCGCCCATCCACGGCGGCCCGGAGCTCGGGATCGGGCAGGGCTTTCACCCAGTCCTGCACCTTGCTCTCCTTGGCCCAGAAGATGCAGTGGCCGCGCACGGGGATGCCGGCCTGTTCGCAGACGGCCATCATGGCATCGGCGTCGCTGTAGTCGACCTGGCCCTGCACGGGCTCGTTGTACCACCACTTCGATTCGCTCTCGAAAACGGCCCACTCGAAGTTATCGAGAAAAAACTGCCGGTAGTCGGCATTGGAGGGCAGCTTGTCGCAGACCGCCGTCCCAAAAGCGAAGAGGCGGCGGGTCTGATCCACGTCGATTGCGGCGTTCGGGACGGGGACCCCCGAGAAATCGATCACGCTCACACGCACGTCGCGCTTGCGAATTCGCTCTATGCGGGCCTTCGATCTGATACGCCAGCTCCCGGCGGTCCAGATCGCCGCGGCATCGACCAGGAGATCGACGCCCGGAGCCGGGCCTTCGGCATAGAAAGTCAGCTCCTGGAGCGGTCCGTTCGCTTCGAGGGTGAACATGCCGCCCAGGTGCTTCCACTCGCTGTCCGACACCGTGGCGTCGTCGATGAAGTGATACTGGGTCGCCGAGTCGACCTGCTTCACCGTCAGCTTCACGCGATCGCTCTGCGAGCCCTGCAGCCGGACCCAGGCGGAGATGAAATAGCTCTCCCCCTCATCGAGGATGGGCAAAATGTCCTGTGCCGGACCGCTCCACGTAGCGGAGCGCTGGCTCGACCAGCCGCAGAGAGCTCCCTTGAAGACCGGTTTCGGAACCACCGAGAGCGCACAGCCCTTGGGAAACCAGTGGAGGGTTCCGTCCTCGAATCCCGGGTTGCGCAGCAGGTTGTGTCTGGATTGGTGATTGAGATCGATTTTGGCGACCTGGGGCGCGGCTCGGCCGGCATTGGGACAGAATATTACCGGAAAGATCGCGGCAATGAATACCCACCCCAGTCGCATGGATGACTCCTTTGGACGGACCCGTGAAAGACGCGGAATGGACGAGATAGAATATCAAATAACGCTGATTAGTACAAGGCCCTTCCAGGCGCTGCACGGCCCCACGGGCGTCCCGAGCAGCGAGCTCAAAAACCTGCTGAAGCTCGTCATCGAGTCGGATCGAGGCGATGATTTTCAAAAAAGGGGCCGGTCAATACAACCGGCCCCTTATTTGAGATCGTTCCGACCTTTATGTCACGGCAGGACCAGGACAGCCACCGCATTCGACTGGTAATCCATGGGGCCCAGCGTCGTGTAAGCGAAATTGAAAATCGTGCCGGGCGGAGCCAGCGGAGGAATGGGACCCATGGTGTCGAGCGTCGCAGCGGCATTGCCGGAGGCATCGAAGGTGCCGAGGAAATTGAAAAACGCGGGACTGCCGAAGTGGGAAATGATGTAGTTGAACATGAAATCCTGGTTGAGGGGCAGGTGGCCGCCGCCCGGCAGGGGCGTGCCGGGCGAGGTGCCCGACATGGTACCGACAAGGGCGTAGTCCCGATTGGAGTAAGCCGGCCCGGCGGTCAGGTCGAAATCGACGATCCCTCCCGTGCCAGCCGAGATCTCCTCGTTCAGTGCCGTCAGGCCGGCAGCCTGGGTCGTGAACGTCCACTCCGGTCCGTATTGGAGCCCGCCCATCGAATCCTTGGCAACAACGCGCCACCGGAAGTTGTTTCCTATCACATTCTGCAGCGTGGCCTGGGGTTGGAAAACGTCGGCGGCCACGTTCAGCAGGGGCCCGTTGCCCCCGGCCAGGTAGATGTCGTAAGTGATCGGATCCCCGTTCGGATCGACGGACGGATCGGCCGCCACCTCAACAACGCCCGGCGGGATGTGAGAACCGTCGGGGGGAAAGGGATTGCCCGGCGCGCTCGGCGCGTCGTTGTCGACGTGGAAGTTCACCGGCGTGGGAAGGACGATTATCACGTCGTCGAACTGCTGAAAAGGATCGTTCATCATGTTCAGGACGTTCTGCCAGTAGGGGACGTTGTTGGGTCTCAGCCCGTTGCCGCCGGAAGTCATGAAATCGTCGAGCGCCTGGTAGGCGATCGGGTAGAGGTCCCTGTTGGGGTAGTAGTTCGGCAGGTTGAACCCGCCTGCCTCCATCATCCAGCGCAGGCTTTCGACCTTGAAAGCTTTGGGTATGTACGTGCAGAGGCTCACGTTGGGGCTGAGGCCGCAGAACCAGCTCACCTCGTCGCCGATGAGAAGCATCTCGTCCGACGTGTCGTCGTCGGTCACATTGGTCTGCGTGACTCCGTCGGCGTCGATCACGATCAGGTCGAGATCGTTTCCGGTTCCCATGAACGGAGTGTACAGATTCCAGCCGCTCGGATCGCCGAGCGGATCCCCGGCCAGCTCGAAGTTGCCGTCCGTGATCGGCGTCCCGTCGATGGAGATGCGGACCGCGCCCGACGACGGCGTGCGCCCCAGATAGAGCTCGACTGCCGATGTCCCGGCGGGGACGGCGATATCCACGTATTCACCGCTCGTTCCGTCGTCGGCCATGGAAAAGTAGCCCGAGCTTGCGTTGGGGGATGAATCGCTCGACCAGATCCCGCTGTAGGTCGTACCGCTGCCCTCTTCCATGATGACACCGTCCAGCGAGTACCCGTCGAGATGGACGCGGAACCCGCTCGATCCCGGATCCTTTTCGCCGCTCGCTTCCACGCGGATCGTGTGACCGGACAGGGGATTCAAGCCGGCCGTGTATTCCACCGGATCAACGCACGACTTGAGGCCCCATAAATCCTCGCGGTCGGAAGTGAGCACGATCCGTCCGTCTTCCAGGTGGTGGGGAACATAGTCGTTGGCCATGTCGCTCGACGCCGTATGGCGGACCGCCGGGGAGGCGGGCACCTTGTCGGACGAAGCCGCCACCTCGAAGAGCTGGGAGTTGCCGAACGCGGTGCGCGTCGAAGTGAAGAGGATCGACGAACCGTCGTGGCTGAAGATCGCGCCGGCGTTCATCTTGGTCGGGTTCGGGTTGTCCGGATAGGTGGAACCGTCCGTGACCTGGCGCAAGCCGGTAACGGACGCGCCGTCCCAGTCCGCCACGTAGACCTCCCAGTTGCGCCCTTCGCCGTCCACGGCGCCGGAGAAGATGATCTGGGTCCCGTCTTCGTTGAAGCTCGGATGCCCGACCCAGCGCGCGTCGGTCGCGGGACGCAGCGGCCAGACCACGGGATCGGCCGCGGTCAGCATGTCGTGATCCAAATCGATCGTGGCGGAGGTGTCGATGTCAAGGATGCGGATCGCCTCGCAGCGGCGCCCGCAGGGATCGATGATTTCGATGGTGTGGGTGATGCTGCATACGGACACAACAATCACCTCGATCGTGGCCACGCAGTAGTACTTGGCCGTGTAGATGATCTTCATGTCGAGCGGATCATGGTTGAAATGGGGATGGCGGTCATCGTAGTCGTTCGTTGTGAGCTGGGAAAGCGTTCCGTTCTCCAGGCCGCCCGAGCTCCCGTCATCTGTGGCCAGGAAAAGCTCGAATTCCTCCTCGGGGTTGCCGCCCCCGGGATTTCGGGTCGAGCTCCATGCAACCATGGCCCCATCGGGCGAACGGTCGGGGTGGTTGTCGATCGCCGGATCGGTGGTCAGCCGGCGAACGGCCAACGTGTCCACGTCCATGCTGTAGATGTCCATGTTTCCCGGTTCCATCATATCCGAAACGAAAAGAATCTCTTCACCGGCGTTTGCCCGTTGCCAGGCGCCAAGAACAAACAGAGCGCAGCACGCCGCCCGGACAATTACTTTTTTCCACATGATCGTTCTCTCCTTTAAGGTTGTTCTCCTTTTTCCCTACCCCGGGTGTTTCTTCCGAGTCTGATGATTCGGTTAATCAGGCCTGAATGGCCGGTCATTCAGGTAAGAAGTTTTGGCGGGGCGTGGAGGACATTTTTTTGGATTTTATTGACTCAGGCGGGGATCGGCGTAAATCCCGGTCTCCTATCCCTCCTCGGCGAGGCGAATCCGGCGCAGCAGGCGCTCGAGGCGCAGAACGGGCAAGGTCTTCTCCCGGCCCGAGGTGAGCCGCTCGAGGAGTCGGATCACGCGGTCCCTGTTTTGCAGCCTCAAAGCGATGGACAGCCCTGATTCCGTCACCGCTTCCGTGGACCCCCGGCTGGTCTCGATGGCTTGCAGGAGATAGCTCTCCGCCCTTTCGGGATCGAGGAGCTCGGGATGGGCGGCGTAGGCCCGGTCGCAGCCGAGACAGCTCCCCCGCTCCGCTCCCGAATAGAGATTCGCCAGGCAGATCATGGCGCCGGCATGGTCGGGATCGATCTCCAAGACCTTCCGGTAGGCGGCCTCCGTCTCGGAGATATGGTGGTCGTTGTCATGAGAGAGCGCAATGCCGAACAGGGCATCCACGTTCTCGGGATCTTGTTTCAGAACCTTCCAGAAAACCTCGCGGGCCTGTTCCTGATCTCCCTTCTCGTTGAAAAGCGCCCCCAGGAGAACGAGGAGCTTGGGGTCGTCTTTCTTGGCGAGCGACAGCGCCTTGCGCACCGCGCGGATCCCGTCTTCCGGGTTTTTCTGTTTTTCGTGGACACGGGCCAGGAGGCGCCAGATCCCGGCTTCGCCGGGGTTGCTCCGGACGGCGCGCTTCAGCTCCGCGCCGGCCGATTCGAGCTTGCCGCGCTTGATATAGACTTCACCCAGGTTCATGGCGATCCACCATGATCCGGGAGCGAGCTCGGCGGCGGCGGTGAGCTCCTTTTCCGCCAGATCGCTTTTTCCAACCCGGAAAGCCGTATATCCGGACATGGCGGCGGTGAGAGCGGATTCGTGGCCCAGGGCGACGGCTTTCCGGAAACACTCCAGGGCCCGGCCGTGCTTTCTCTTGAAACGCAGCTCGAGCCCTTCCTGAAGGAGAGCGGCGATAGGACGATCAACCATATCCCGGCCCGTCCCGTCTATTCCGTCCAGCAGGGCCAGCGCCGTGGGATTACGGGGGTCGATCTCGAGAGCTTCGGCGAGCTCGACGCGGGCGGTGTCGAGCGCCCCGTCGAGCCATGCGCCGGCGCCGGCGTCGGCGTGCTTCCGCGACAGGGCCAGCTCCTGCGGCGCCGGGCCCGCGGCGGGATCCAGCACGATCCAGAGAGCGGCTCCGAACAGGAGGAAGGCAAGGGCCGCCGCAGCGGCGCGCGAACGGTTCCGGCGGCAATTTTCCCAGGTTCGCACGAGTGGGCCGGGCGGGCGGGCGCGGACGGGAACACCTTCCAGGAACCGGCCCAGATCAGCGGCCAGATCCACCGCGGTCCGGAAGCGGCGCCGCGGATTCCAGGCCAGGGCCGTCATGATGATCCTTTCCAGCTCCCGAGGAATCCCGGGAAGGAGCCGGCGCGGCTTCTCGATACGCCCGGACCGGATCGCCTCGAAGACCTTCTCCCGCGTGTCCTCGCCGTGAACCGGCCGGCCCGTCGTTATTTCGTAGAGGATCATGCCGAGGGCGTGGACATCCGTCCGGGAGTCGGCGTCCTTGCCCATGACCTGTTCCGGGGCCATGTAGCGCGGAGTTCCGAGCAGGTCCCCCGTCGAGGTGACTGAAGCGAAATCCTCGGCCGCCACGAGCCCGAAATCGAGGAGAACGGGCGTTTTGTCCTCCCGCACCACGACGTTCTGCGGCTTGAGGTCCCGGTGAAGGACGCCCTGGTCGTGGGCCGCCTGCACCGTTGCGGCAAGCGATTGGACCAGCTCCGCTCCCTCCCGGAGGGAGATGTCCCCGGCAATCTCGGAGAGGGGCGATCCCCGTACCAGCTCCATAACGATGAAGGGGATTTCCTCCTCCTCGCCCGAGTCGAACACCTTGACGATATTGGGATGAGAAAGCCTGTAGAGAATGTCCGTCTCCCGGCGGAACCGCTCGAGCACACGTTGTCCGAGGAGAGGCGCCAGGGGGAGGTTCTTCAGCGCGAAACGCTCTCCCTCCCGTTCCACCTCGTACACGATCCCCATTCCGCCCCGGCCGATCTCGCGGACGATCCGGTAGGGGCCGATCGAGCGCGGAGTCTTCTCCAGGATCGGTCCGGGTAAGAGATCCTCGACGCCCAGCGCCGCGCCGATGGCGTGAAGAAGGTTTTCCTCGACCTCGGGGTGGCTGGCGGCGAACTCGGACGGAGCGAGCTTTGGTTCTTTTTCCCTCTGTTCCAGAAAAGCGGCGACGAGTTCTTCCAGGCTCGGATCAATCATTTTCAGCCTCGACCCCCCCCATGAGAGAACCGAGACGGGCCAGGGCGCGGTTGTAGAGCTTGGAAGCCGCCTCGGGCGTCTTGCCGAGCAAGCGCGCCGTCTCCCTGTTGGAGATGTTCTCGATCCGCCTCAGGAGAACGACCTCGCGCATATTCTCCGGAAGAAGGGAGAGGGATTTCTCCAGTTTTTCGTAGCGGGCCGCATCGATGTACCCCGGCTTGGAATCCCCCGGGTTCGGAATCTTTTCCATGATCGAATCGGAGAGCGGAACCGTTCCCCCCCGCTTGAGCGCGGAAAAGTAATGCGCCTTGTTGCGGATCTTGTTCAGGACGCAGGCGTGCAGATAATGCTCGAGCGATCCGGGACCCTTCGGCTCGAAGCTCAGGAGATCCTTCATCACGTCCTTGACAACACTGTGGAAAATGTCCTCGGTCTGCAGGTGAGACCGCAGGCCCGGTCCCAGCCGGCAGCGGATGGAGAAGAGGAGACGATCGCGGTACCGGAGATAGAGCCTCTCCCAGGCGGTCTGGTCACCCTCCCGGATGCAGCGAATGAGCTCCAGGGAGAGATCGGTCTCGGAATCCGGTTTTTTTTCGAGCATTCAATGCGACCCACCACACTCGAACCGTAATACTAATAGGCCCGTTTTCAGCCGTTTCAACCGGTTTTCGAGGAGGATGGCCGATGGGAACTCGTGCCGGAACCGGCAACACTCAATATAATTTAGGATTTCATGAGCCCGGCCGCCCCATTTCCGCACTGAGTAATGGTGACAGACATTGATCAAAAACGCTCAACCGCCTGAACGGATATGGAATAAACCTTTAACCGATTATTTGAAAACCTGTTACATGAAAAAATCACACAAGACACAGACGGATGAAAGGAAAATATCATGAAACTCTTGATAACATCGATCACGATTCTCTTGCTCTCCACCGCTGGTATGGCGGCCACGTGGTACGTCGATATAAGCAACACCACACCCCCCTGGAGCGGGACGCAGGCCGATCCCTTCCAGTATATCCAGGACGGCATCGATGCCGCCGCTGCCGGGGACACCGTACTCATCATGCCCGGCACCTATCCAGAAAACATCGATTTCTGGAACGACGTCATCGTACTGAGCTAACTGGGGCCGACGGTGACCATCATCGACGCCAACCAGGTCGGGCCGGGCGTCATCTTCATGGGCAACTTCGGGTCGAGCGTCGTTCTCGACGGATTCACCATCACGAACGGCACCGGATTCTACGATGGGACCGATTACTTGGGCGGCGGCATTTACTGCATCGACTCCTCGCCCCTGATCACGAACAACATCGTGAGGAATAACATCGCCGCAGACCTGATCGGCTGGGGCTACGGATACGGCGGCGGCATCTACTGCCAGGGTTATTCGCCCACACTGACCAAAAACATCATCAAGGACAACCTCGTGGGCGACACGATAAACGGATTCGGCGGATACGGCGGCGGGATCTTCACCTACTACTGCGATTACGTCACACTCAACGACAACCGCATCCAAAGCAATGT
>CAZWHE010000003.1:0-61288 GCA_964633825.1 uncultured Phycisphaerales bacterium
TCATAGGTGGATCGCAGCCTTTCAAAAGGTGCTAAAAAGACCGGACATCACTGATTAGGATTATTTATTATTTGGATCGATTCAGAGCACAATTGCGTCCCGGAGATGAAAGGATATTTTCTTGATCAGGACGCGACAACTCTTCCATAAACCACAATGAAAATGATGCTTATCCAGAGCAGAACCGCCATGACCACTCCAATATCCTTTGGAATGACTGCTGCCGGATCTTCGCCGGCCTGCCGGTGATAAACGAGAAAAATGTAACGTCCGATTCCAAAGAGAACAACGGGCAGGGTATAGATCAATCCCGACGAGCCGAAATACTCGATCGTTTTTTCGGCAACGCTGTAAAGGGCGTAAGTGAGCAGGGACGCCGAAGCCGTCACGGCAACAAGAATATCGAGAAGCTGAAAGGAGTAATCCGAAAGGACTTCCCTCGCTTCGGGAGATCCTTCAGCCAGAGCAAGCTCGGAGCGGCGTTTGCAGCAGGCCAGGAAACTGGCCGTAAAAAAAGTACAGAGGACAAGCCAGGGGGATATGGGCATGGCAATCACTGTACCACCGGCCTGGACACGAATCAGAAAACCGACGGCAAGGCTCACCACGTCTGCGACGACCATCCTCTTGAGAAAAAAAGTGTAAACAACATTCAGGGCCAGATAGGCAAGGAGGAGACAGAGGAACTCGCCTGTTTTTTCTAGTAAAAGAGCCGACAAGAAAGATCCGAGGACAAGACCTCCAAAGGCCGTCATCGCCATTCTCTTGGAAACTTTCCCCGAAGCGATCGGCCTATCCCTCTTAACGGGGTGAAGCTTGTCCTTTTCGGCATCGATGACATCGTTGATCAGGTACACCGCTGAAGAGAGCAGGCAGAAAGAGAAGAATCCCAGCAGGACCTGCGTGCCAAGATGAAAATCGAGGAGATTCTTTGAGAAGATCAGGGCCGCAAAGAGAAGGAAGTTTTTGGACCACTGGTGAACTCTAAAAGTTTTAAACAGTGCGTACATGGAAACTCCATAAGGTTGCATTGTTGTTGAATGCATTTTATCCAGGCCTATCGTCACTCTTTCAAGGAAACTTTTGAGAAGAGACGGCAAGTTTTCGGCAAAATCATATAGCAGATACATATTGGAGATTGAGCCGCGGCGCTCAGCCGCCGGCTCCCATCTCCGCATGCAACGCCGCTCGCAGAGTCGGCGTTGCATTTTTTTATCTCCGTTGACGCATCCTCTGTCCTTATGTTTCAGTAAGCCAGCCGAAGGCGGTTTTATTTCCCCTTGCGAACCTAAAAGATGAACCGGACTTTCAAAGCGCTGCCCTGTTTCGCCCTGCTGCTGGCCATCCTCTCTTCAAGCGGTTGCGTAATACCTGATGATTCGAGGGCCCGCTTCGATTCCGCGCACTGGCATTTTCTCGGCGAGCGCTACGACGAAGCCCTCGTCGATTTTAACTCGATCATCGGAAGCCCTCCCGAATCCGTTCCAGCCGATCTTCTAGCGCGGTGCTACCAGTTTCGCGGGGAATGTTACTTCCTGCTCAGAAGATTTTCCCTGGCCCGCTTTGACCTGCAAGACGCCTGCAAAACCGCCGAGCCGCTGGGCGCGTTATTTCCGGAGGGGCCAAGCCTTATCCTCGAGTGTTCAATGAAAATCGGCGACGCCTATATGATGGAGGAATCGTACAGAACAGCGGACAGAGAATACGCTTCGCTCATCACAAGCGATCCTCCCCAAGAATTCAGGGACGCCCTTCTTTATCGCCGCTATCTCTGCGCTCTCAAAATCCCGAATTCCGATCCCGAGCAATATCTCAAACAGATTTCGAACATGCAGAGCTTCAACGCAGCAAAACTCAAACAGGAGCTCCTCGGCCAAGCGGGCGCTTCTCCCCCATTCTCCCCTCCAAGCCCGGATTCCTGGAAAAGCAGCCGTTTCGTCCTCATTCCCCGTTCCAGCTGGAACGCCTCTCCCGTAAAATCCAACATCAATCGCATGACGAAAATCACCTGCATCACCGTACACCACACATCCGATGCCTGGGAGAACACCGGATTCAGCGCCACGGCCGATAAAATCCTCTCTTATCAAAAATACCATCAGGAAAATGAGGAGAGAGGATACGCCGACATTGCTTACCATTTCCTCGTCGACCGGGCGGGCCGGGTCTGGGAGGGCCGGAGCTTGAAATACCAAGGCGCGCACGCCGGAACTTTTCAACTGAACCGCGGAAATATCGGCATCAGTGTGCTTGGAAATTACAACAGCCAACTCCTGAATGAAGACCAAAAGGAGACCCTTGAGATCCTGCTGGCAAACCTCTGCCGGAGGAATGGAATCCCGCCCCGCAAAATTTATACACACCAGGAGCTCAAGAGCACTGCCTGCCCCGGGTCCAATCTCCAAAAATTTATTTCACAGCTGAGGAATCGAAGCCGTCCCTGACAGCCAAAGTCGTCCCAGAAAGCGGATTGAGCCGATGATTCTTGCCTGCTCTCAAGCCAAGTCGAGAGCCTTGAAGATCTTTTCCTTCACCTCTTTGAGATCGAAAGGCTTGCGCACGAAATCCTGGACGCCATTCTTGAGCATTTCCTCGACCTCTGTATCCGTCAAATAGCCGGACATGACAATAATCTTCAGGTCCTTGAAATCGGAATTGGCCCTGATGGAATTGGCAACCTCGCGGCTCGTTGTATCCCCAAGGAGATGATCGAGAAGCAGAACATGGGGTTTGAAAGAAACCGTCTTGACTCCGGCCTCGTATCCCGAAGTCGCTGTTTCGACATCAAAGATCCCGATGTCTTTCAGAAACCTGTCCAGCACATAAAGAATGCCTTCTTCGTCATCGGCGATAAGAATTCTCTTGCGATTCGATGTTTCGAGTCGATCGAGTGGAAATCCGTGTTCTTTCATGAAGCTGATCAGGTTTTCTCTCGGGATCCGTCTATCGCGTGAGTTTGGAATCTTGAAGCCTTTGAGCGCACCCGATTCGAACCATTTGATCACCGTTCGAATGGTGACACCGCAAATACGTGCAACTTCCCCTGTAGTATAAACTTCTTTCATGGATTACATATATCGACCAACAACGCTTGGATAATTTATATACTTGTGAACATCTATACGTTTCATAGGTATTATACCTGAGCCTTTTGTGAACTCCACCGTAAATTGTAAAATTTCACTCATTACGACTTCCTTGACTTTTTAAACACCTCCCAGTTTATACTTAACCTCAAAAAGGAGGCGATGTTATAAAAATGAAAATAGATATATCGAGGGATTGGAGCATCTTTTTCGAGCACCAGGCCGCGGTCTCCAAGCGCTTCGGGCCGGTCTGGAATGTTCCATTGCAGAAACGACATACCGATCTGGTTGTTCAATATCTCGAATCGGGACTTTCGGTCCTCGAGGTGGGTGCATACAACAGAAACATGATTCAGAAAGCCGCGATTGCGTCTTTCGAACTGAACTACAAGTCTCTCGACACCGATCCCTCCCTTCCTCACGATTACCGAAACCTCGACGATGTGAACAGGAATTTTCAGATGGTCTGGATGTTCGAAGTCATCGAACATATGGAGCTCGCCGCGGCATTTGACATGCTGAAGAAGATCATCGACATCCTCAAGCCGGGCGGCAAGCTGATACTGTCCACCCCCAACGGACATCATCCCCACAGGCCGCGGGAGCCGCACCACCTCACCTCGTTCAAATTCGACAGTCTGGGCGCCCTGCTCGAAACGGCCGGCTTCGAAATCGAAGCGCTCTACAGGATCCACAACGCATCTTTTATCAAGAAAACGACACAGAGGTTTTTACTGGGCGGAGTGTACCGTCTTCTCGATATCGACTTTGCGAGGACAGTCGCCGCCGTGGCGCGAAAGCCGAGATCCGAAAATACGCAAGAAAGCCCTTGACCCTTCCGGCAAGGTCTCATTATATTCTGCCAGTCCGAAACACTAACCATTTGATGAAGCCCGGGTATTGGCACCCAGGTTTTTTGAGAAGTGGGCGATTAGCTCAGTTGGCTAGAGCACCAGCTCGACAAGCTGGGGGTCACTGGTTCAAGTCCAGTATCGCCCACCATTTTTTATCCCGCATCATTCATCCACCTGCTGGTCGCGGGCTCCGGCCGATTCCGGCGCGGCACCCTGCCCGGCTGATGCTGTTCGGGAGATTTCGTCATGGCCAGAAGCAAAAAAGAAGCCTTTCGCACGATCTACGACCTCAATGACGAGCAGGAGATGTTTCGCGAAACAATAGCGGACTATGTTGATGAGAAACTCATCCCCCGGCGCGAGGAATTGGACAAGGAAAAGAAGTTCCCCACCGCGTTTTACAACGACATGGTGGAAATGGGAATCACTGCAATCATCATACCCGAAGAGTACGACGGCCTCGGATTCGGGCTCTTCGACGTGGGTCTCGTCATCGAGGAGATCGCCCGCGGCTGCGCCGGCGCAGCCACCTCGCTGGGAGCGACGTTTCTCGGGGCCGACCCGATTCTTTATTTCGGCACGGATGAGCAGAAGAAAAAATACATGCCCCGCATCGTGGCCGGCGAGGTGGCGGCCTTCGCCCTGACCGAACCCGATGCCGGGAGCGATGCGGGCGGAGTGAAAACCATTGCCGAACGCGGGGAGGACGGTTCTTACAAAATGCGGGGGCAGAAAACCTACATCACGAACGGTGGCGTGGCCTCGATCTACACGGTCTTCGCCGTGACGGACAAGACGAGAGGCCCCCGCGGCGTCACGGGATTCATTTTCGAGGTGGATCCCCACAACCCGCCCCCAGAAATCCAGTTTCCGACGAAATTCGACAAGATGGGGATCAATGCCTCTGAAACCCGGGAGATCATCTTCGACAACTTCCCAGTCACGGCCGACGACCTGATCGGCGGCAAGGAGGGGCGCGGGTTCCTTCATTCCATGGGAACCTTCGACGCCACGCGGCCCATGATCGGCATCATCGGCGTGGGCCTGGCGCGCGCGGCTTTCGAGGAAGCCCTGCGGTACGCCCACGAAAGAATCCAGTTCGGAAAGACGATCATCTCTTTCCGCGGACTCCAGGAAATGTTCGTTGACATGGCCGTGACCGTTGAAGCAGCCCGCGCCCTGTGCCTCGACGTGGCCCGCAAGGTGGACGCCAGGATGAAGGGAACGAGCAGGGAGGACGTGACGCTTCTCTCGGGTGTTGCCAAGGTCGTGGGATCGGAAGCGGGCCGCATCACCCTCGATGCGCTCCAGACCACCGGCGGATACGGCTACATGAACGAGACCCCCTTCCCCAAGTTCGTGCGCGATTTCAAGATCTTCGAGATCTTCGAAGGCACGAACCAGATCCAGAGAGAGCAGATCTCGCTTCAGATCGTCAAGGAATACCTCGGCAAGGAGAAAGGCGAAGCCGCGGTCCGGGAATGCGAAGAAGCGCTGAGCCGCACTCCCCACTGCGGAGCGGAATGCGGCGTTTCGATGAGAAGGGCTTTCGACGCCTGTCTGAAATACGCCATCGACCAATCTCACACAATGGACCAATACCTCCGTTTCCTCCTGGCCGACATGCTGATCGACATCGAGACGGCCCATTCCTATTCCAAAGCGGTCGCCCGTCTCGAGGAGCAGGATCCCGAGGAACAGAACACGCTCACCGCCAGGATCTGTGCCAAGGAGGCCGTGCTCAAAACCGCGGCCCGCATCAGGCGCTTTGTTCTTGCCACCGGAGGCGGGACAGCGCTCGGTCCGGTCGAAAAAAATGGTGAATTATCCCATCTCGAAAAATGCGCCGAAGGCTTGGCCGCCGATCGGAAAGCCCTGGCCGGAATCCTCGAGTAGGCCGGATCGAGTCCGGCTCACCAAGCCACGATGGACCTGAATAGCATCGCCAGGTCTTCTCCGGGATAGGACGGCGGATCTCTGGAAAGATCGGCCGCAGCCTTGCGCATCAAAAGGCCGGCCTTCTTCCGAAAGCGCTCTCCCCCGCCGAGCTGCCACGCTCTCACGGCACCGAGCGCGAGGAGCGCCGCCCGCCCCCCTTCGACCCTGCCGCTTCGCGAAACGAGCTCTCCCTTCCCTTTGTTGATGAATACTCTTTGAAAGAAAAGATTTTCCTCTTTGCCGCCGCAGCAGCTCATGATCGCGTCGGCCGCACGCAGGGCGGACTCGGCCGACCTGAGATCGCCGGTCACCATGTAATGCCGATAAAGAGCTTCAACCGTGATGCCGGAAGTGACCCAACTATTGACGACATAGCAGGCTTTCTCATCGCAGAGTGATTCTTTGAACGTCATAAATCCCTCATCGTCCTGGCGCGACCTGAGAATCCGGGCGATCTTGTTCATCGGCCCGCGGTACTTCTCGTGCCCGGCGCCGACAAGAGCGGCCAGGGCTGCCAAGGACCAGGAAACCGACCGTTCCAGCGACGTCTCTTTCAGGCGCGGCACGGAATCGACCAGGTAATCTCCAACGCCGAGCGCGGCATCGAGGTATTCCCTTTCACCGGTCAAAAAATAGGCCAGAAGCGCGCCGTCGAGCCATGCGTGCCCCGGTTCGGTCCTGCCCGATCGGTGCGAGCGGCCGTGCATCCAGGGAACGCCGGCCGCTGCAAGGGGGTCGTTTTGCCCGGCCCTGTCGAAGCGGAGCCAATGCCTCAAAGAGATGAGCGCCCTGTCCAAGTCGTTCTCCTTCCCTGTCCTGAGATAGCGCTTGATCAGGCCGAAGGCGGGGTCGTACTCCTGGTTAGCCCAGATCCCATAGCTCTTTCTGTAATCCCCGAAATCCATGAAACCGTCCCATCTCTTCCATTCGTTGTCGAGACGCTTGACCAGGGCCGTACAGACATCGAAGAGGAGGGCCGACTCCGTCTCATCCCTATCCGGGCCGGGCCCCTCCTCGAAGAGAACCATTCTGTAATCCCGGTTCTTCGGCAGGGCGTAGAGAACGCCCCTTGGGCACTCGGCAGGTTCTGCACGGGAGAGCCGCTTCTCCCGAAAGGTGACGGCAAAATCCCTTTGAAACGAAAAGAAGGGCTCCCAGAGAAACCGATCGTTGAGGAGCGAGATCGACAGCATCCCTCCCTGGCGAACCCGGACGCTCCAGGGATGAAGAGCTCCAAAACAGGGAAAGTCGATGGAGAACCGGGGACGGCATCCTTTCAGCAGCACACCCGAGTCTCCCGTTTTTCTAAGGCTTTCGACATCGCCTTTTTCAGAGACTTCGATCTGCTTCGGCAGAGCCCGTAAAAGAATCTCCTCGCATCTCTGCGGCGCCCTGACCGACGAAATCCCGCCTGCACGGACAACTACGGGGCCGGGAGATCCGGCCCAGGGAGGAAACATTTCCAGAAAAGCCCCTGTCGATGATCCCGACAGGGGTCCGCCCTCCAATACGATCCTCACGCCGACCCGTCCCGAACCGGCCGTAAAGGTGAGGACCAGCTCGAAGGCGGGACCGGGCCCCATCGCCGGATCGCGCATCATTCCACGGAAGAATGCCTTTGTTTCCGCTCTCCCCTCTTCGATGGCGAGCACGATGTCCTTCGGCCTGAAGACCGCGCCGTCGAGCATGAGAAAAAGATCGAAGCCCTTCTCGAGCCCCTTGATTTTTTTGCCGAGAATACGCCCGCCTGCCACAAAGCGAGGTGAATATCGATCGAGGCTCAAGCTCACCACCCCGGTGTCCACGACGACGCGTCGTGATCGTGAGACCTCGATGCCGCGCCGGCTCTCAGGCCCCGGCTTCTTGTTCAGAAAAAGCCTGAAACACCCCCGTGCGCGATGTGCGGGAACGACCCCTTTGACAAAGAGGATCCTGATCGAACCGTCTTCCCATTTCGCCGCCGCCAGGCAATCCGATACGATCGGGCGGCCGCCGGCGTCACAAAAACGCACCTCCCGAGCCCTCCTCAGCTCTCCCTTTTTCAGAGAGAGAAAGGTCTTCACCAGCACCGGCTCGCTGCCGCTCAGCGACCGGTCCCCCACGTCGATCTCCACGCTCGACGCCGGACCCGCCAGAATCAGTAACAACAACCATATTCCCTGCATCGACTCTCCTCCCCCTCCCCACCGCCTTTCGCTTTTATTGTCGCCCCGATGAGCCGAAGGTTACGGTGATAGAGGATTGAAAATGAGAAGAAGAGGCTCTAGCCTATGGACTGCAGCGCGGCCGGGACAGGTTCCAAGGAGAATATGCGTGGCCACAGGGACAGCAATCAGGAAGTGGGGAATTCTCGGCGGGAGCTTCGATCCCGTGCACAACGGCCATGTCCGGCTCGCCGCTGCGGCCCTTGACGGCGTTCCGCTCGAAAAGGTCCTTTTCATTCCCGCCGCGACCCCTCCCCACAAACAGGGACGCAATCTCGCGTCCGCTCAAGACCGCCTCGATATGCTCAAACTGGCTTTGTCCCATGAGAGCCGGTTCCGGATCAACGACATGGAAATCGCCCGGGGCGGCATCTCATTCACCCTGGACACACTGAAGATCTTGGCGAAAACCCACCCCGATTCGACCTTTTACTTTCTCATTGGATCGGATTCGGTTGCAGAGCTCGCCACGTGGCACCGAATCGACCGGATCGCCGAAGAGGTGGTTTTCGTCGTACTGCGCCGGGAAAAGAGGTTTCGCTTGGCAACGCCCGCCGAGCTCGAAAAGGCGCTGGGATCAACACCCTTCAGAACAATTCTCCTCGAAGGCGAGCCCCTGATCGTGTCGTCCACCGATATCCGCGCCCGCGTCGCACGGGGAGAATCGATTAAAGGGCTGGTCCCGAAAGAAGTGGAAGACCACATCCGGAAAAACAACCTCTACCGTTAGTCCGGACGGGGCCCGCCCGGCGCCGGTTACATTCCGATCAGCCCGAAGACCTGTTTCAGGCTTTTTTCGCTTTTGATTCCGTAGGCCGAGAGAAGAGTTCCCTTGATCTTCTCCAGCTTCGCCAGGGCGATCTGGTAATCGAGGCGCGCCCTGTTTTCGGTGACCATCTCACCCAGATAAGTGCTCTCCGCTTCGCGCACCTGATAGGTGATGGAACGCCCCGCCTCGAGGCGCTTCACCTCGCCGTAGTAGCGTTCCTCGGAAAGCTTCTTCGATTCGGCCGCTGCAACAAGCTTCTCTCTCTGGAGCGCGATATCGCGAACAGCCTCCCTGAGCTCGTACATGATCTCGATCTCTTTTTCCCTCAGCGCCGATTCCGCTTTCCTCAGTTCGATCAGGCTTCTTTTCAGCCGGCTCTTGGCCGTCCGGTTCCCGATGGGGAGCGCAAAATTCAATGCAAAGGAAAAGGACCTGAATCTATTCGGCTGGATATCATCGAAGGAGTTCCCCATGTTCGAGCCCAGGGAGTTGAGATGATAATCGCCCGTCAGGTCGAGCCGGGGAAGCGCCTGGTTCCGGGCCGCCGTCGATTCCGCTTCGAGGGATTTCTTCGCAGCTTTCAGGGTGAGATAATCGCAGCGCTTTTCCAGCGCCTCCTCGATCAGGGCTTTCAGCAGCAACGCGCCGCCGGCGTCTTCCTCCGGATCGATCACGGGCTTGGGCTTGGTAACGGGAAGAATGGAAGCCCTCCACTCGCCGGGATCGACGGAGCTCAAAACGAATTTCTTGAGGACGTCCTCGGCGGATTTAACGGCGTTCCGCGCCGTAATGAGCAGCTCCTTCTTGGACGCCACGTCGACGCGCGCTTCGAGGACCTCCATCTTGGTGAACACCCCTCTTTTCATTTTTCTCGTATTGATGTCGAGAAGATTTTCGGCCAGCACGAGCGATTTCTTCGTCGTTTCCAGGTCTTCGAGGGCATAGACCAGGTTCCAGTACGCCTCGATCGTGCCCAGCACGATTTCGTTGAGAGTCGTCTCCAGATTGAAATCCTCCTGAAGCGAAGCAACGGCGGCCTTGACGCTTTCGGCCCTGTTGTAAGACGCCCACCCGTCCCTGAGAAGGGGCTGCTTGATCTGTAAACCGGCGTTCGTGTAGACCTGCGGGTTGAGGGTGAGCCAATCGCTCTCGCTCGCGTAAGTTCTGGCGACGGAGACATCGACCTGGTAAGTGGTCCCGGTGAAGAGAAGCCCCCGGACGCCCGACAGAAGGCTCAGGCTGTCTTCGTCGTACTTTGACACCGTCAGGCCGCCGATGAGGCGGGATCCCGTGGGCCGGACAGATTCTCCTCCCTGGATATCGGTGAAGATTTCGGGATCGAAAACACCCCGCGCTTCATCGTATCCCGTGGCCGCCGAAGAAGCGGCATCGCGCCCTTTCCGAAGGGTCACGTTGTTTGTCACCGCCCTCAGAACCGATTCCTTCAGCGTCATCGAGATCACATCGGGCGGGAGGTCTGCGGGTTGGGAATCAACCTGAAAAGAGAGCTCCGGCATGGAGAGGGCGCAGCAAAACGCCATGCCGAAGAAAAGGGGAGAGAGCATGAGATTGGTCCTCCTGTTCTTTCTGTTTCTTCTCCTGTTCGTCGATTTTCAGCAGGATTTCGTCTCTGATACGTGTGAGCGACTCCCTGTAAGAGGACGAAATTTCTTCATCCGACTCGGCCGCCTTCCTCTTGGCATTCGACGCGACGACATCGGCGTCCCGGCGCGTGAAAAGAACGGTTCCATTCCTCACGAGCATCCGGAGCTCGTAGCAGCTGTTCCATCTCACCCAGGACGAGGCGTCGCCGATGTTCTTGAGCAGGAGCGTTTTTAATGCCCCGCCCCGCTTCCGGCGGTCCTTGATCTTTTCGATGGAGATGTATTCCCTGACGAGCCGCAACTTGGCGCCGTAGTCGGAGTCTTTCACGGAAAGACACTGCTTCGTGATGTAACGCCGCCCCGATGAATATTGTGCGAGGAACACGAGATAGCCCGCTCCCTCCACGTAATCCTTCATCATTGAAATTACGATAAGGGGCCTTTCCTCTCTCTGTCTCGGGGTGAGATAATCGAGAAAAATTTCCACGGGCTTCAAACGAACCACGGCGACGCCCCGGCCCAAAAAACTGACCTTTTCCACCCTCACTTCGGCCACGACATGGATGCCGGCAAGATAGCGCTTCCCAAAAGAAGTCAGGTATTTTGTCCTTTCCTCGTCATTGCCCCGGGCGGAATAAGCCTGGAGAGAGCAGGCAAGCATCACGGCGAGGGTCATTCCCGCTTGCAGAGTCTTCATCATCCCGGTTTCTCCCAGGACCACTTCAGTCAACCACATCTATGGGAATTTTACTTGCTGAGAATGGAGGGATCAAACAGTCCTCGCAACGGAGGGATCGGAAAACGCTCTACTTCCCGTTCTCGTCGAGCTTGATGAAACGGTAATAGATCTGGAGGGTCAGGATACTGAGCGATGTTTGGTAGATGTCGCCTCCATCGATCCAGGGCCAGTCACCACCGGCCGGCCAGTAGCCCTCGCGCTTCTGCTGCTGCATGAGAAGGCTCTTCACCCTCCTGTTCCAGACCGGCCAGAACGGGTTCGAATCCTCGACCAGCGCCGTGGAGATAAAGAAAAGGAAGGACGGTTCCCTGAGGTCGGGATCGTCGAGAAGGACGAGCATCGTCTCGGGACGATCCCTGTCGGGAAAGGGAACAAAATCGGGATCGAGCGCTTCCTCCTCTCCCTCTTCGGCCGGGAAGAGCCTGCAGACCGCAACGGCGCCGGCGGAATAGAAAGGCAGGGTCTTGGAGAACGGCATCGTGTGGTCCTCCTGTCGGGCCAGAAGGGCAACGCGGCTTTCGATATCGCGAACGACCTCGGCCGTTTCCAGACCGGTCTGTCCCGTCATGAGTACCGTATGGAGCGCCATGGACGCCCATGTGTCGCTGTACGCATCGTGCGTCTCTTCAGGCGGATAGGAACGCATCATGCGGGCAAGCCTTTTCGTGCCCGCATCGAGGGCGCCTCCGTTCAGCCCTCCCGTGAGGATGAAATTCTCGGCCAGCACGAGAACGGAAACGCTCTGGTTAAAGAGAGATACGGCCGGGCTCTCGTCGACCCCGCCGAACCGGCCCGAACCGTCCTGTGAAGCCAGAATGAAGCGGATGCCCTTCGAGACGGTGTCGCTGTACCGCCCCGAGACTTCCGTGTGGCCGTCGGAGAGGAAGGCGGCCACGGCAAGAGCCGAAAGCCCGACACGCGCCCGGGGATCGCCGCCGAAATCGCGGCCCCCGCCCGAGTAAGACTCGGGATCCCAGGAACCGTCCTTTTCCTGGTGGTAGCGGAGCCATTTGAGCCCCCGGTCGACGGCAATGGCTGTTCTCGAATCCCCCCCCCGCCCTTTCATGGCGCGCTTCTTGTAAGGAGGGTTCAGCCTGGCCGACATACGGTATAGGCTGAGCTCCAGGATATTTTCCCTTTCGATCCGGTCGGAGATATCGTCTTCGGGGATGAAGAGCTCTTCGTCGTCAACGGGCGAGCGGAAATTCTCCTGGGGGGCTTCGAGCTCGTCGACGCCGAGCCCGTTCTTTCCGCCGAAAGGCTCTTCGGGAAGGAGCTCGACCAGCTCCTCATCGTTTTCCCTGTAAGGGGCGAATTTTTCGGGGTAATGAACAGCGGCCGCGTCCCCTTCGCCCGGTTCCGGACCTTCCGTCGCACCCCTCTCGGAGAAGATAACGACAGCGAGAAAAACCGCGGCCTGGATGGCGGCGGCAACAAGAAGAATGCGTGCAAAGGCCGACTGCCTGAGCCTGTAAAGGACAAAACCGGTGTTCAGAAGGGCCCTATCGCGGAACGACAGCGAAACCTCTTTCTCCCGGCGTATCCGGTCGATCAGGCTCTGGTGAAAAGTCTTCGACACGGCAAGGCGGGGCAGATCCCTCGCCGTCTCGATCAGGCTGCGGATCGATTCCGCCTCGCCGCGGCAGCGGGCGCATCGAGCGATGTGGTCCTCCGCTTCCCGCCTCGCGGCGCCGTCGAGCTGATCGAGGACAAAATCGGTCAGATCGAAATCCGACCCGGAACATTGGAAACTCATCTCTCCCCCAGGTGCTTTCTTAGCTTTTCTTTCAATCTGTTCACGGCGCTGTGCATACGTGACTTGATCGTTCCCACCGGAACGTCGAGGATCTCGGAGATATCGGCATATTTCATCCCCGATTCGAGCCAGATGACAAAGATTTCCTGCTGGGCTTGCGGAAGCTCCACGATCGCCTGCCGGAGCAGCGCCTGCATTTCGTCCGCTTCGAGCTCGGCGCCGGGAACGGGATCGGATCCCGAAATCTGCTCGGCCATCGAGACCGTTCCTTCTCCGTTCTTTGAAATCTTCCTGTCCAGCGATAGGTGGTACGGCCGGATCTTCAAGCTGCGATAGCGATCGATCCAGAGGTTGCGCGCAATACGATAAAGGAAGGTCTTGAAAGCGGCCTTCACCGTATATGTCCGGCTCGAGCGCAGCAGCCTCAGAAAAGCCTCCTGGGCGAGATCTTCCGAGGCCTGGCGGTCGCGAGTCAGCCTGTAAAAAAAGTTGAGCAGCGGCTCTTCGTAGCGTTCCACAAGCATTTCAAATGAACTCTCGTCCCCTTCGACAAACCGGATCATGAGCTCGGCATCGCTGGACGACATCTTTTTTCCTAAACGGGTCTGTTCAGGGGCGGTTCGAAAAAAATACGCCGAATATCCTCCCCGCCGTGGACGAGATGAACGCGCACCGACCGGGCGGGAAAAGAAGCCGAGAGCCTGTCGGCCCATTCGATGGCGACCACATCTCCCCCCTCGAGGGCCTCTTCGAAACCGCAGAGATCGAGATCTTCTCCCGATCGCATGAAATAGGCGTCGATGTGGGTCAGAGAGAGAGGATCGCCGGGATAACGGTTGACGAGCGTGTACGACGGCGAGTGAACGGCTCCGGGATCGGCCACACCGATTCCGCGGGCCAGACCCCGGATAAAGACCGTTTTCCCCGAACCGAGCTCGCCGGAAAGGAGAAGGAGATCCCCTTTTTTGAGCGTTTTTCCGAGCCCGGCGCCGAGAGCCTCTGTTTCGGCGCTCGATTTCGAGACATAGGATGGTTCAGAGCTGGTGGTCAAAGCCGATCCCTTTCATGTGGAAATCCTCATCTCCGAGCCGTATGACACGACGGCCGGACACAACGACGACACCGATATCGGTCACGGGAAAAAAGAGGTCCCCATCATCGAGAAGCCGCCCGGCCTCGTCGGGAGGGAGGGTGAAGAGGAGCTCAAAATCTTCACCGTCGTGAAGCGCGTGGTCCAGGGGATCGCGGCCCGTTGCCCCAGAGAGCTCGTGCGCCGCTTTTGAGACCGGAATCCTCTCCCCATCGACCTCGGCGCCCGCCCCCGACGCATCGAGGAGACGGCAGAGATCGCGCTCCAAACCGTCGGAGAGGTCGATCATGGCCGTTGGGCGGTGGTGGTTGTTGAGGAAAAGCCCCTCTTTCACACGGGGGGAAAAGGCCAGGTGCTTTCCCAATATGGATCCGCCCAGGTCGCCCGTGACAAAGATTCGGTCTCCGGGAGACGCTCCCGACCGTGTCACGGGCTTCAGTCCCCCCAGGGGACCCAGCACGGTCACGTCGATAACGAGCGGCCCGGGAGAACGGACCGTGTCGCCGCCCACAAGGACCGCACCGAACCGCGCGCCCGCTTCCTTTGCAGAGAGAAACACCTTCTTGAGAAAAGCATCGTCCGTTCCCGCGGGAACGGCGGCCGAAGCGAGAATCCACTTCGGTTCGAGCCCCATGGCGGCCATGTCGGAGAGGCTGCGGTTCACGGCTTTGGCCCCGATCCCGGCTGGATCCGCTTCAGCCCGGTCGTAATGGACGTCTTCGACGAGCATGTCCGATGCGGCCGCCACAGGACCGTTTGCGCCGAGAACGGCTGCGTCGTCGCCGATCCCGAGCTCGACCCCCGGTCCGGGTGTGATCACGCTTTTCAGCCATTCGTGGAACCGAGATTCCTTCAAAGCGTTCCCTCGAAATAAGGCTTCAAGAAACGAAAGGCCTCTTCGGCCGCCTCCTCGGGCGCCTCGTCGTAGGGATAGAGCTCAACGGTGACGAATCCTTTGTAATCGATTTTTTTCAGGGCATCGAAAAAGGAGCCGAAATCCATGGCGCCCCGGCCCGGGATCAGGTGGCGGTGGACCCTGTCGTGTCCGATGTCCTCGATGTGGACATGGTCGACAAAGGAGCCGAATGCGTTGAGCAGCCCGGCCGGATCGTCGTTGATGCAGAAAAAGTGCCCGGCGTCGAAGTTGACTCCCAGCTCGGGGGCTTCCATGTCTTCGAGAAAGACGGCGAGGTCGTCCATGTTCTCGAAAAGAAGACCCGGTTCCGGCTCGATGAGAAGCTTGACTCCCAGCGATCCGGCCCGCGGGATCACGCGGTCGAGCTCTCGGGCGAAGAGAGCGAAGTCCTTCCCCCTCCGGCCCGCTCCCGTTTCGACAGGCCCGCCCGGCTCGGTGGAAACGAAGGGAACCCCGAGGCGGTGGGCCAGCCCGAGACAGGCCAGGGTATGCATGACGCGAGCGTCGCGCGCCCCGGCCTCCTCGTCGATCCACGAGGGGTGGTGCATGTCGCCCGCGGCCCTCATGGTGAAACCGTTGATGCTGCAAAGCTCGAGCCCGAGGCTCTTCGACCTCGCGAGGATTTCGTCCGCTTTCCCCGTGTCCGTGTCGGGCGGCCAGAGGTGGGGTTCATCGGCCATGATCTCGGCCCCCTGGTAGCCGATCCGGGCAATCGCGCCGAGCGCCTCGTCGAGG
The DNA here is from genome assembly GCA_964633825.1 of uncultured Phycisphaerales bacterium. Lineage (GTDB taxonomy): Bacteria > Planctomycetota > B15-G4 > B15-G4 > CAYZWU01 > CAZWHE01. Next base: position 15,692 of record CAZWHE010000003.1, read on the forward strand.
GTATGCTTCGTGAAAGCATTGGTCGAAAATGCGAGCTTCATCCTTTTCTCCCGAAAGAGACCGTTCGAAACCGGGAAAGGTGTGGACACCCGGCCGGCAACGTTCTATTTATATTGCCTTTTTCACTGCTTCGAGGATTCTACACGAGACCGGGGGCCTTGGAAACAGCGTGAACGTCTTCAGATACAAGCCCGCCGAAGAGATATACTGGATCGAAGAAGGAAAGCTCGCCGGCCGGTGCGGCCCGATCGCCAGGCCCTTTGCGCCGGGAGAGCTCAGCCCCTACGGCGCCGTCCTTTCGCTCGACGCCCTGGAAGCGACTTTCATCGATGATCTGGAGCCCGGCACGGAACACCGCGTCATTCATCTCCCCCCTTCGATACCGCCCGGCCCCATCGACCGCGAGATATACAAAGCGCGCGTTCCCGAAGCCGTGGAATTTCTTCTCCGTATTGTGGAAGAAAATAAAAGCCTCCCCGTGCTCGTCCACTGCCATGCCGGAAACGACAGGACCGGAATCGTTCTCACGGGATATCTCTGCGCCGCCGACGGACTTCCTCCCGTCGATTCCGTCGACAGGATCAGGCTTGCCAATCCCGAGGCGCTGAGCGCACCCGGTTACGAGGATATGGCGCTCGATATTCTGGCAAAACTCGTGTGATCAGTTTCCCTGAAGCCCCAGCAGCTCCCGGGCTTTTGCGGCCACGCTCTTCCCGTCGACGCCGTACTTCTCGCCCAGGATCCCTCCGGGCGCCGAGGCGCCGAAGCGATCGACACCGATCACGGCCCCGTCGGCGTACCTCTCCCATCCCATGGAAAGGCCGGCTTCCACGGCGAGGCGGGGGCAGTCTCCGGGCAGGACTTCCGTCCTGTATTCCGCGGGCTGGGCATCGAAGAGCTCCCACGACGGCATGCTGACGATGCGGACCCTCTTTCCGGCACCGCCCAGGATCTTCTTGGCCTCGAGCGCGGCGTTCACCTCCGAGCCGGTGGCGATGATGGTCAGGTTCGGTTTATCTCCCTCTTCCCGGCTGAGAACATAGGCGCCTTTTGCGACGCCGTCCTTCGGCACGACGCCGGTTTCGAGAACGGGAAGCTTCTGGCGCGAGAGGATGAGCGCCGTGGGACCGTTATCCCGGCCGATGGCGGCGACCCACGCGGCCGCCGTCTCCGTGCCGTCGGCCGGCCGGATGACGGTCAGGTTCGGGATAGCCCTGAGAGAGGCGATCTGTTCGACCGGCTGGTGAGTCGGACCGTCTTCGCCCACGTAAATCGAATCGTGGGTAAAAACATAAACCACCGGAATCCCGCTCAGCGCCGCCATGCGAATGGCGGGACGCATGTAATCGGCAAAGACGAGAAAGGTCCCGCCGTAAGGGACGAGGCCGCCGTGAAGCGCCAGGCCGTTGAGGATTCCGCCCATGGCGTGCTCGCGCACGCCGAAATGGATGTTCCGCCCCGAATAAGAGCCCGGCCCGATCACTCCCGCGTCGCCGATCCATGTCTTGTTCGAGGGACCGAGGTCGGCCGATCCGCCGACCATGTTGGGAAGGTGTGAGGCGAGCGCCTGGAGCACCCGGCCCGACGCTGCGCGCGTGGCGACTTTTTCTCCTGCTTTAAAAACGGGCAGGCTCGACAGCAGCTCCCGGCTGATTTCGGTCCGGCGCCACGACTTCCACTCCCGGGCCGAATCGGGGCTCTTTTCGAAAGCGTCTCTTTTCGCTTCTTCCCAGGCTTTTGCTTTCCCATCGAGCTCCTGAAGGCGCCCGTCAAAGAACCGGCGCACATCGTCGGGCACAAAGAAAGGCTCCTGGGGCCAGCCGAGGCCTTCCTTGGTCAGCGCGATCTCGTCCTTGCCGAGGGGCGCCCCATGGGACGATTCGGAATCCTGCTTGTTGGGGCTTCCCTTGGCGATATGGGTACTTCCGATAATGAGGGAAGGAGCGTTCTTTTCGGCTTGAGCGGCCCGGATCGCATCCTCGATCGCGTCGAAGTCGTGGCCGTCGATCTCCTGAACGTGCCATCCGTATGACTCGAAGCGCTTCGCCGTGTCGTCGCTGCAGGCGAGGGCCGTGCTTCCTTCGATGGTAATCCTGTTGCTGTCGAAAAAACAGATCAGCTTGCCGAGCTTGAGAAAACCGGCCATAGACGCGGCCTCGGCCGAGATCCCCTCCATCAGGCAGCCGTCCCCGGCGAGCACGTAGGTGTAGTGATCGACCAGCCGAGCGCCGTCCCTGTTGAAGCGCTCGGCCATGATCGCTTCGCCGAGAGCGAGCCCCGCTCCGTTGGCGAAACCCTGCCCCAGCGGTCCCGTCGTTGTTTCCACGCCGGGAGCACAGCCCGCCTCGGGGTGTCCGGGCGTCCGGCTCCCCCACTGGCGGAAATCTTTCAGGTCGTCGAGAGAGAGATCGTACCCCGAAAGATGGAGAGCCGAGTAGAGGAGCATCGACCCGTGCCCGGCGGAGAGCACGAAACGGTCCCGGTCCGGCCATTCCGGATCCTTGGGATTGTGCTTCAAGATCTTGGCCCATAGCACGGCCGCAAACTCGGCGCACCCCATGGGCATTCCGGGGTGCCCCGAATGGGCCTTCTCGATCGCGTCGATGGAAAGGCACCGAATCGTGTTGGAGATTTTTTCGAGAATTGTCATCGAATCGAGGGACGGCATTTGATCCTCCCGGTGTGGTCCCGCATATGACCCAAAGGAAAAAGGCCCAAATGGCACATGATCAGCTTTTGAAGGGATGAATTCCAGAAGGAGTCCTCTTTTTTTCCGTCTCAGCGGGCCGAAAACCGCGCCCCCTTGACCCGCTTAAAACGGCATTTCCGTGACGAAGCGGCCCAGAACCACTTCGCGCGGGATAAAGGGGGGCTCGATCCGGCGGCTGTCGGGGAATGGAGAAAAGAGGTTGTCGTTGAGGAGCAGGAAGGTTCCTTCCGGGACATCGCCTTCGAGGGGGCGCGCCGGGTCGTTGTGAAAGATCGTGGCCTCACCGTTGACTTCGAGAAAGGTCTCGCCGGCGCGCACGCGATCGCCCGGAAGCCCGGCCACGCGGGCGACGCGGTTGATCGGTTCCCCTCCTTCGCTTTCGATGCGAAAGACCACGGCTTCCCCCCGGACAGGCTCTTCGCTTTCGCCGTATTTCTTGACCAGGAGGACGTGATGGCCCGTCGTCCCCGTCACCGAGCAATCTCCCTTCTCGAGGCGGACAAAGGAGAAAGTGGACGTGATATGCCAGAGCCCGATGATGATGGCTCCGTAGATGAGATAACGGAGCCAACGGGTGATAACACGCGGATCGACGGAGGCCAGCCCGCTCTTCATCGAGAGCCTCCCGAACGCCGGCAAAGGGTTGCGCCCCGCTCCAGCGAGTCCGCGAGAGCGGCCGCGCCCGTCCGGGGATCATCCTGTCCCATGACGGCCGAGACGGCGGCGAGACGGCGGCACCCGGCCTTGCCGAGGCGGAAGGCCTCCGCCGGACCGATCCCGCCGAGCGCCACGACCGGAACGGGAAGGGCATGAACGGCGCGCACCAATTCGTTGATGCCGAGAGGCTTTGCTCCCGGCTTGGAAGAGGTCGGAAAGACCGGGCTGTAGGTGATGTAATCGCTCGCCGCGATCTCGTCGAGATGATCCTCGAAAAGAGCGTGCACCGAATAGCCTACGGCGATCTTGTTTTCGAGAAGGCCGCGCGCTCGAGACGGGCCGACCGTTCTCCTGCCGAGATGAACGGCGCCGGCGCCCGCGCGGAGGGCCGCTTCGGGCGGACCGTTGAGAATAAACAAAAACCCGATCTCGGCGGCGAGCCGGGCCACGATGCGGCCGCGCTCGATCAGGGCATCGGTATCGAGGCCGGGATTGCGCAGCATGATCGCCGTGGCGCCTCCTGCGGCCGCGGCCCGCACGGCCCGGCCGAGCCCATCGCGGGGAAGGTTTTCTGGAGTGATCGCCACGATCCCGAGATGTGCGCACTCGAGGAGGGGATCAGCCCTTTTTGTTCCCCTTTGTGGTCGCATGGCCTTTCTCCAGGAAGATGCCGAGTTTTTCGAGAGTCTTGCCCAGTTTTTTCCGATCGCTTCCGGATTTGATCATGAGAACGGCCGGAGCGAGGCGTTCCACGATGATGCCCTTGAGCACGCCGGCCTGGATGATCCTGTCGATCACCTCCTTGTTGCGCCCGCGCAGAATGGTGACGTCGCGCATTCTGACGAACTTGACCTTCTCGGCCCATTCCCTGATCGAGTAGATCACGTTCTGGGGAATCCCCACGCGGCTGTTCTCGGAGAGGAGGGCCAGAATCTCGGAAGCCGTCATCCCTTCGGCCACGGCTTTTTCGACCGATGCCGTCGTGATCTTGTAGTGGTAAGCGTTGTCCGATTTGGTCCGGAGCGCGAAGCGGTCCATCCGGGTGATCAGGTCGTAGTTGTTGCCGTCCTGAAAAAGGATAACCTCGAAGTCGGGATTGACGATGAGGGGCTTCTGGACCATGCCTTCTTCTTCGGGAAACTCGACGCCCAGAACCTTGGCGCCGAGAGGATTGAGAAGCATGGCCTCCACCTTGCCGCTGCGGAAGCCGAGGTCGACGAGGCCGAGGAGATAGAACCGGGCGCGCATCCACTGAAAGAGGGAATGGGCCATCTGCTGGATATCCTTCATTCCCGTGTTCCTGTTGTATTGGTAGCAGTTCTGGAAGGCGTCGCGGATATTGCTCCTGTCCAGATCGGAGAGGTAGGCGTTGCGTGTCTTGAAGGGGAGATACATCACATCGTACCAGCGGTTGATCCCGAGCTTTTTTATGTTCTCGATGAAGAGCTTCTTCAGGCGCGGCATATGGAAGTAATCGTTGGCGGGCTCGCTCTCGTAGTAAGCGGAGGACAGGATCTTGAGGAGCTTCTTTTCGAGGGGCTGCCGCTCCCACGACTTCCCTTTCACCGTGAGGCCGAGCTGGCGGTCGCCCTTTCTCTGGATCATCCTGTTTCCGAGACAAAAGGCGTAGACGAAATCGAAGATGCCGCTCCCCTCGAACTCCTCCTTCTCCGTTAGGATGAACGTCTCCTCGATCTTCTTGACGGCCGTTTTGTAGATCGAACCGTTCAGGGTCAGCCTGATCCTGTTGTGCTCCACGAAGGAAAGGAAGCTCGTGATATCGGAAACTAGGTCGACGCCGAGCGTCCGGATCTCCTCGAGGCCGCCCGGGTCGGCCTCGTCGAGATTGCCCAGGGTCGAGTCGACGAGCTCGCGGAAAACGACGAACGTGTCGTCGAAATGGTTGATGCCGTACTCGCCGAGAGAGAGGTGGCGGATCGTTCCAAGAAGGTTTTTCTCGAGAGATTCTTTCCAGGCCCGCTTGTTCCAGGCCGGCAGAGACCTGCCCCGCCCCTTCTCGTAAAGGGTCCTGGGCATGATGCCGCCGTATTCGGCAACGGCCAGACGGAAAACCGCCTTCAGCCCGTCGTCCTCGAGGCCGGCCACACGGTGTTCCAGCTCGGGCTGCGAAGCGAGCAGGCCGGTCGCTTCCTCGGGGTTTTTAATCCTTTTCCGCTCGCTCTTGAGGACCGGAACGATCCGGCCTGCGAGGTCGGTCTGACAGGTCTTCTCGAGATATCCCTCGAGCGAAAAGGTGTCGTGGGCTTCCTTTTCCTCGTCCCAGAGAAAATTGTGCAGCGTCTCGCCCAGCTCCCTGGGGATAAGAAAAGCGTCCTTCCCGAAATCGGCCGTCAGCTTCCCCTTCACGCGATAGACAAAGCCCCTCTTCTGCAGCGCGTTCAGCGAGGCTTCGACTTCATACTGGTTCATGTAGGAGAAAACCTGCGAATTGATGATGTGGCGCATGTTGCTCGAATAGGACTCGGAGCGCAGGAAAAATTTGAGTATGTCGACGAGCTTCTTGGAGAGAGACTTGAGCCTCCTGCGCACCACGGTCTCGCTGCTCATGCGCTCCTGAAGAGCTGGAATGATGCGGCCCACCGAATCGGGAGCGGCGCCGTCGCCGTGCCAGAAATGATAGTAGTCCTGGAGGTTTCCCAGGCGCTGCAGCCTGAAGACCGTCTTCAGCTCCACGGGGTTCTTTCGAATCGTTCTAGGCATGGATTATGTCTTTCTTTTTTCTCTGTCACCCTCACCGGGTATTCTGATCCCATCCCGCACCGGGCGCCTCTTCGGGAAAAGCCCGGGACGAGATTTCGGTCACGTCCTTGATTTCGTATGTGTATCCCTGCTCCGTGAGAAAGAGCTGCCTGTTGTTGGCGAAAACTTCTTCCCGCGTGTCCCGTGTCACGAGGGAATAGAAGAAAGCCTTCCCCCCGCCCGTTTTGGGCCGCAAGATCCTGCCCAGGCGCTGCGCCTCCTCCTGCCGGGAGCCGAAAGTCCCCGACACCTGGATCGCCACGTTGGCGTCGGGGAGATCGATGGCGAAGTTGCCGACCTTCGAGACCATGAGGACCTTGATCTCGCCCTTTCTGAACCGATCGTAGAGGGCGCTCCTCTCCTTGTTGGGCATCTTCCCCGTGATGAGGGGAACGTCGAGAATCCCGGCGAGCTTGTTCAGCTGGTCGATGTACTGGCCGATGATGAGAACGAGATCGCACCTGTGTCTCCCGAGAAGATCCTTCACAACCCCGGTCTTGTCCGGGTTCTCCGATGCGATCCTGAACTTCTCCCTCGAACCGGCCGAGAGATAGGCGTACTTGATCTCCTCATCGAGCGGGATCCTCACCTCGACGCAGTGCGCGGCCGCGATCCAGCCCTGTCGCTCGAGGACCTTCCAGGGAACGTCGTACTTCTTCGGGCCGATGAGCGAAAAGACCTCGTCCTCCCTCCTGTCCTCGCGGACGAGCGTCGCCGTGAGCCCGAGCCGGCGCTTGGCCTGGATCTCGGCGGTCACTCGGAACACGGGGGCGGGCAGGAGATGGACCTCGTCATAGATCACGAGCCCCCAGTTGGAGGCGGAAAAGAGGTCGAAGTGAACGAAGGGATCGGTCTTTCTTTTTCTGTACGTCAGGATCTGGTATGTGGTGATGGTGACGGGCCGGATGTTTTTCACCTCGCCCGTGTATTCGCCGATGTCGTCGGGATCGATGCGGGTCTTGTCCAGGAGCTCGGCCCTCCACTGGCGAACGGCGATCGTGTTGGTCGTCAGGATCAACGCATGCATTCCGAGCTTGGACATGACGCCCATGCCGACAATGGTTTTGCCCGCGCCGCAGGGCAGGGCGACAACGCCGCTCCCGCCCCGCGTCGACCCGCCCGCGTAGAAGCCGTCCACGGCTTCGACCTGATAGCGGCGGAGCTGGAATGATCCACCCGATGCGGTATCCTCTCTGAGCCTGATGTCGATCGGGGCGCCCTCGGCGTACCCGGCGAGATCCTCGACGGGAAAGCCGATTTTGATCAGGGCCTGCTTGATCTCACCCCTCTGGCTCTCCTCGACGACGAGGCCGTCAGGCGATTCCTCGATCAGATACTTCTTGATCGACCTGTTCACCCAGAGCTCGTGGATCAGCCTCTCGTCAGTCGATTTGAGGAAAAGTTGGCCGTCCCTTTTCTCCAGCCGGAGAAGCCCGAACTTTCTGATGTTCTCGCGGATGTCCCTTTCCACGTTCGGCGGAAGGGGATACCGGCTCGTCGAGTGGAGGAAATCTATGATGGTTTCCTCGCCGTATCCGGCCGCGGCCGCGTTCCAGATGGAAAGGGGCGTGATCCTGTACGTGTGGATATGCTCCGGGCTCTTTTCCAGCTCGGCGAAGAGGGAGAGCATGTCCCGGGCGTCGCCGAAGAAAGGGTTGTCCACCTCGAGCAGAATCGTCCTGTCCGCCTGGACGATGAGAGGTTTTTCCCGCGCTGTCCCGTTCATCCCGCGCACACTCCTTTCAGATACCGTCCCGTGTAGGAGCTTTCTTCCCGCGATATCTCTTCGGGAGTTCCCGCGGCAACGATGAAGCCGCCGGCCTCCCCCCCCTCCGGTCCGAGGTCGATCACGTGGTCGGCGTCGGCGATCACGTCCAGGTTGTGCTCCACGACGACGACGGTGTTCCCCCGCTCGACGAGCCTGTGAAGCACCAGCATCAGCCCCTTCACGTCCTCGAAATGGAGGCCCGTTGTCGGTTCGTCGAGGAGGTAGAGCGTTCGGCCTGTGTCGGGCCGGCAGAGCTCGGCCGCCAACTTGACCCGCTGCGCTTCCCCGCCCGAAAGGGTGGACGAGGATTGTCCCAGAATGATGTAACCGAGCCCCACGCTTTCGAGCGTATCGAGTATTCGAACGATGCGGCCGTGGTGTTCGAAGAAACGGCGCGCCTCGGAGACATCCATCCCGAGCACGCCGCTGATGTTTTTCCCCTTGTACTCCACGGCAAGGGTCTCCCTGTCGTAACGTTTTCCGCCGCAAACCTCGCAGGTAATGGTCACATCGGCAAGAAAGTGCATTTCCACAACCTCAATACCGCGGCCCGAGCAGGCCGGGCACCGCCCCTCCCCCGAGTTGAAGGAGAACCTCCCCTTCCCGAAGCCGCGCATCCGGGCTTCTCTCGTCGAGGCAAAGACGCCGCGGATCAAGTCGAAGACTTTCGTATAGGTGGCCGGGTTGGAGGCCCCCGACCGGCCGATCGGTTCCTGATCGATCACCACGAGCTTGTCCACATGGCCGGCCCCGCGGACCCCCTTCAGGCCGGGCGTCCTCTCCTTCGAGCGTTTCAGCCGTCTGTCGAGCCCCTCCCTCAAGAGCTCCATCACCAAAGTCGATTTTCCCGATCCCGAAACACCGGTCACGGCCACGAGCCTGCCCAGGGGAATCTCGGCGTCGATCGACTTGAGATTGTGCCTCGAGGCCCCCTTGAGAACGATGCTCTTCCCCGATCCGGCGCGCCGCAGCTCCTGTCCGCCGACAGAGAGCTTTCCCGATAGATAGAGCCCGGTGAGGGATTCTTTCGCCCCCTTGATTTTCGAAGGCTTTCCCTGTGCCACCACGCGCCCTCCCCCGTTCCCGGCGGCCGGACCCATGTCGATCACGTGATCGGCCCTCTCGATCGTGCCCCTGTCGTGCTCCACGGCGATCACCGTGTTGCCCAGGTCGCGCAGATCGAAGAGCGTGGCGAGAAGGCGGTCCACGTCCCTCTGGTGAAGGCCGATCGTAGGCTCGTCGAGAACGTAGATCACGCCGGCCAGCCTGTTCCCGAGCTGGGACGCGAGACGGATGCGCTGCGCCTCCCCGCCCGAGAGGGTGGACGTCGCCCTGTCGAGGGTCAGGTAGCCGAGCCCCACGTTCCTGAGATAGGCGAGTCTGTTCGTGATTTCACGGAGGAGCTCGCGCGCCACGATCCGCTGCTGTTCGCCGAGCTTCAGACCGCAGAAGAAACGATGTGCGTCGTCAATGGAAAGAGCCGCCGTCTCGCAGATGTTCTTTCCCCCCACCGTGACGGCCAGAGCCTCCTTTTTCAAGCGCGCGCCCCGGCACTCTTCGCAGACGCGGCGTGTCATCAAGGATGCCAGAACCTTGCCGCGCCACCCCCGCGAGTCGGCCGAGCGGTACCACTCTTCCACGCGGCCCAGGAGCCCGTCCCACTCCGTTTCGAAGGTGTATTCCCTCTTCTTCTCCCTGGATTCACGTTTCATGGTCACGGTTAGCGCGCCCCCCGGAATCCCTTTTCCGCGGAGAACGGCGGCCTTTCCGGCAGCCGGAATCTTGCGCCACGGCTCGCCGGGATCGAAGGAGAAAAGTTTCCCGATCGCGGCGATCACGGCTTCGATCTGTCCGCCCCGGCGCGAGAGCCATTCACCGACTTTGCCCTTCATGGCCCCCTGCAGCAGGGGTTTTCCGGGATCGATAATGAGACGGCCGGGATGGCAGGCCTCGATCTCGCCCAGCCCGCCGCAGGACGGACACGCCCCGTCGTGGCTGTTGAACGAAAAGGTGCGAGGACCCGGATCGCCGACAAAGCAGCCGCACTCGAGACATCCCGGGATACGTGAATAGAAGAGCGGGCGCCCTCGGGCCGCTCTGGGCTTCACGAGCGCCCTTCCTTGTCCTTCCTCGAAGGCCTGCTCGAGCGAGTCGGCCAGCCTGTCCCGAATCCCCTTTCTCAGGGAAAGCCTGTCCACCACGAGCTCGACGGACTCCACTCGATCGGGGAGATCGCTATTTTCATCAAGCTCTTCATCAATCCTCACCTCCTCGTTGTTCACCATGAAACGGAGGTAGCCCTTTTTGCGCAGCTCGGCCATGAGCGCTTTCGTCTCCGCCCGGTCCGATCCCTCCCGGACGAGAGGCGCCGTGACCAGAACCTTCTTTCCCTCGAGGCGGCGGAGCGCGTCCTCGGCCCCGGTCCCCGGGGACCAGGCGCGGATCTCCCTGCCGCATCCCGTGCAGTGAATGAGGCCGCTCCTGGCGAAGAGAACGCGAAGGTAGTCGTGAATCTCAGTCGACGTGGCCACCGTGGAGCGGGGATTGCGTCCGGCCGACCGCTGGTCGATGGCGATGGCGGGCGCGAGCCCCTCGATTCCGTCGACGGGGACCCTGTCGAGCCTTGCGATGAAGCGCCGCGCGTAGGTGGAGAGGGATTCGACGAAACGCCTCTGCCCCTCTGCGAAAAGGGTGTCGAAGGCGAGCGACGTCTTTCCCGAGCCCGAAATGCCGGTGATCACGGTCAGGCTGTTGTGCGGAATCGACACATCGATGTTCTTCAGGTTGTGAATGCGCGCCCCCGACACGTTGATGGCGGCGTTCCGCCCGCTCCCCGTCGTCTGCGGAGGGGCCGGCCGCTTTTTACGGATCCGGCTCTTCGACAGCCCCAAAAGAGAAGCCAAGGCTCCGCCCGTCAGGCTGTCGCCCGTTTCGGCGATCTCCTCGGGCGTTCCCGTTGCCACGACCCGCCCACCACCGTCCCCGCCCTCGGGGCCGAGATCGACTACGTGGTCGGCCACCTTGATCACATCGAGGTTGTGCTCGACGATGATCATCGTGTTTCCCCTGTCGACGAGCCTCTGAAGGGTGCCCAGGAGGAGGCGGATGTCCTCGAAGTGAAGGCCCGTTGTCGGTTCGTCGAGGACGTAGAGGCTGCATCCCGCCGAGGGGCGGCAGAGCTCGGCCGCCAGCTTGACGCGCTGCGCCTCGCCGCCCGAGAGCGTGGTCGACGACTGGCCGAGCGCGATGTAGCCGAGCCCCACATCGCGAAGGGTCTCGAGAATGCGAACGATCTTCCCGTGGGCGGAGAAGAACTCGAGCGCCTCGTCCACCGACATCTCGAGCACGTGGAAAATATTTTTCCCCCGATAAAGGACCTGGAGGGTTTCGCGGTTGTAACGGCGGCCGCGGCAGTCGTCGCAGGTGATCTCCACGGCGGGAAGAAAGTGCATCTCGAGCTCGAGGATTCCCGATCCGCCGCAGGCCTCGCACCGCCCTCCCTTCTTGTTGAACGAGAACCTCCCTTTTTTGAATCCCCTCATCCGCGCCTCCTGCGTTCCGGCGAAGACGTGGCGGATCAGGTCGAACACCTTGGTGTAAGTCGCCGGATTGGACCGGGGGGTGCGTCCGATGGGCGACTGGTCGATGACGACGACCCTGTCGAAGTGCTCGGCCCCTTCCAGAGAGTCGATGTCGACCCTGTCGATGTCGACCTTGTCGATGTCGACCTTCCCCCGAAGCCCGGGGCCGGAACCGAGCTCGAGCCGAAGTGCGGGCACGAGGGTTTCCTCGACGAGCGTCGACTTGCCCGAACCGGACACGCCGGTCACGGCGGTCAAGAGGCCGACGGGAAATTCGACCGTGATCTTTTTCAGGTTGTGACGGCGGGCGCCGCGGAGAACGAGAGCGCGGCCGTCGGGGCTTCGGCGTTCCTTTGGAAGGGGAATCTCCTTTTTTCCCCGCAGATAGAGGGAAGTGAGCCCCTTGTCATTGGACGCAACCTCGGCCGGGCTCCCCTCGGCCATGATCCTGCCCCCTTCCCGGCCGGCGCCCGGTCCCATGTCGACCAGGTGGTCGGACGATGTCATCATGTCGCGATCGTGCTCGACGACAACGACCGTATTCCCCCTGTTGCGGAGCCCCTCGAGAGCATTGATGAGCCGGCCGTTGTCGCGGTTGTGAAGACCGATCGAGGGTTCGTCGAGAACGTAGAGCACGCCCTGGAGTCCCGAGCCGAGCTGCGTGGCGAGGCGGACGCGCTGCGCCTCGCCGCCCGAAAGAGTCGCTGCGGGACGGTCGAGCGTGAGGTATCCAAGGCCGACCCCTTTCAGGAAATCGAGCCTCGATGCGATCTCGGCAAGGAGATCGCGCCCGATTAGGGCTTCCCGGCCTTCGGGAACGAGAGACCCGAAAAAGCGGGCCGCCTCGTCGATCGACAGGGCCGTCGTGTCGGAGATCTTCATTCCCCGGAAAGAGACGGAAAGCGCCTCGGGCCTGAGCCTCCCTCCCGCGCAGCCCGGACAGGTTTCGGTGCGCAGGAATTTCTCCAGGTGTGAAGGCCGTGAAAAGCGATAGGCCTTTTCCATTGTGGGAATAATTCCGGCTATCGGCTTGTCGTCTTCGCCCTTCACCTCGAGAGACGAGTTGGAGGACTTCCACTCGAAAGAGAGACGGACCTTTTCATCGCCCGATCCATAAAGGAGGACGTTCTGCTGTTTTCGGGTCAGCGTGGACCAGGGCTGGTCGAGACTGAACCCGAAATGATCGGCCACCTTGGCCAGGGATTCCGGCCCGAGGCGCGAGTAGGCCAGGTACCCCGTTGCCGTCATGGTCTTGATCGCGCCCTCCCGGATCGATATGGCCGGGTCGGGCACGAGAAGAGCGGGATCGATGGTTTTCACGCTTCCCAGACCGTTGCACTCCCGGCATGCTCCCTGGGGCGAGTTGAAGCTGAAGAGGCGCGGCTCCATTTCGGCGATGTGAATGTCGCAGCTCGGACAGGAAAGCTTGGCCGAGAATGTCCGGCTCTCCTCGGGCGACTTCCGGCCGGGCGACTTCCGGCCGGGCGACTTCTTCACCCACACGATTGTCACGAGCTCGTCCGTCATGGAGAGGGCCGTCTCCACACTTTCGGCGATCCGGCTTCGCCTTTCTGCTGAAACGGTCAGCCTGTCGAGAACAAGCTCGATCGTGTGCTTCTTGTAGCGGTGCAGCTTGATTTCGTCTTCGAGCCGAACCTCTTCGCCGTCGATCCGGGCACGCACGAACCCTTTCAACCGCCACCCCTCGAGATCTTTCCGGTACTCGCCTTTCCTGCCGCGGACTACGGGAGCCAGGATACGGATCAGAGTCCCCTCACCGAGCCCCATGATGCGATCAACGATCCGATCCGGTCCCATGGCCCGCACCTCCCTGCCGCAGCTCGGACAGTGGGGCGTGCCGAGCCGGGCGAAAAGGAGGCGGAAATGATCGTATATCTCGGTGATCGTGCCCACAGTGGATCGCGGATTGCGGTTGACCGATTTCTGATCGATCGAGACCGTCGGCGAAAGCCCTTCCAGATGCTCCACGCGCGGTTTGTCCATCCGTCCCATGAACTGCCGGGCGTAGGCGGACAGGGACTCGACGAACCGGCGCTGCCCCTCGCGGTATATCGTGTCATGTGCGAGAGACGATTTCCCTGATCCCGATACTCCTGTAATGGTGATGAGTGAATTCCGGGGCAGCCGGAGACTCACATTCCTGAGGTTGTGCTCGCAGGCGCCCTGGATGCTGATTTCGCGAAGAGCCATATGGAATTCGATCTCATGTGAGATCGCTCCGAATCACGAATCGCTTTAACCTCCTTAACCGGGTCAAGCGGTCCATGGCAATCTGTCAATGAAAAGCGGTCCGGCGCAGGTGCGTTAATCGCAGCAGCTTAATAACGCATCAGCGGGTGGTGCGGTCCGGACGCATTCCCACGTATTCAAACTTTTCATCACCGCATAATCGGGCAATGATACCTCAATCAAGAGAGAGAATGAAAAGTTTTTTTATGAACTCCCTGAATTACCGCTCTGCACGATAAATTGGAGGGCGCCGTCCCCCCCCTGAATTCTAATAATCTTTTGCTAATTAATAAATTATACCACCACACCGGTCGGTTAATCACCAAACCCCTCTGACCTCACCGTCGAACCCCTGATGGTGGATTGGCTCAGGTTTTCGATCAAGCCTGTCCGGACGCCGCCGACCCATTGGTCGATGTCGCGTCCCAAGGCGCGACCGATCCGGACGGCCAGAAGCTGGAGTGCAAGAATGCTGGCAAAGAAGAGTTGGACATTGTCTAAGCCCGGGATCGGAAGGAGATCGGGCCCCCCGGCCCGCGAGTCGGGAACGAGGGAATCATTGACGATCGCCAAACGATTCGAGCCGAGTTTTTTGTATGAATCGATCAGCTCCTCCGCCCGGATCCATGACGCCTTGTCGGGAGAGAGAAAGATCACGAGCGATTCCGTGCCGGTGAGAAAGAGCTCGAGATGGTTGAACTCTTCGAGGCATTGATGGCATGACGAGATGCTCATTTCCAGGAATTTTGCGGCGCCGTACATGGCGGCCGGCCGCCAGGGACCGCTTGCGAGAACAACGATTCTTTCCTGCCCGCCGAACGAGGCATCGACCCACTGCCCAACCTTTTCGGGAAGCGATTCGAGTAGCGTTTTCATATGAGCCGGAATCCCCTGTAGAGATGTGGTCCACTCATCGGGCAGCCCCGCGAGACGGGCCGTGAGGAGAAGCTCCGCCAGAAGCGCCGCCGAATAAGTCACTGTCTGCGGCACATTGAAGTGGTACCCGGCATAGGCGTGTTTTTCGAGCCGCTCCCGCGGGCCTGTTTCGAGAAAGACGATGTCTTCCCCTTCCGCGGCCAGGGGAGATTCGAGATTTCCCGTGACAGCCACGACGCGCGCGCCCCTTTTGCGCGCCAGCAGGGCGGCTTCGATCGTTCGCGGAGTCCGGCCCGAAAAGCTCGACACGATTACGAGGTCGCGGGAAGTCAGCGCTTCGGCCTCCCACCGCATCTCCATCGACGTGCATGCCGAGATCGGAATTGCCTTCTCGGGAAAAGCCCGCCTCGTCAGCGCCGCGGCGGCCCGGGCGCTGAAATTCATGTCCCCGCAGCCGACGAGAAGGATGCGTCCGCCCACCTGAAGGCTGATCCGGCTTTCTCTGAAAAAGGCGGCGACCCGGGCCGCAGTCCGTTCGAGGGCAACGGGCTGCTCCCCGATCTCGCGCAGCATGTAATCGCGGCTCACATCTTCTCCAGCACACCGATGGTGAGTGATTCGAGGCCGTCCTTCAAAATATCGCCGACCCGCCGGCAGAGAGCGAGGCGCGCCGACCGCAGCTCGGCCGGCTCCGCTTTGAGAACGGGACATTCCCTGTAGAACCGGCTGAATCCCTTGGCAAGGGAAAGGAGGTATCCCGCCAGGACGGACGGGTCGAGGCTGTCCGAAGCCTTGCGCAGAACAGCGCCATAACCGGCGCAGCGCAGGGCCAGCTCCCGCTCCGGGGCTGCGCCAAGGCCGCCCCAGTCCGGCTCTTTTTCGAGGTCATCCTCCCCGGCCTTGGCCAGGATGGAGCTGATCCGCGCGGACGCGTACAGCACGTAAGGCCCCGTGTCCCCTTCGAAACGGATCGACTCCGCCGGGTTGAAGGTGATCCTCGACCGGGCGTTGAACTTGAGAAGCATGAACTTCAAGGCGCCCTGGCCGATCACGACGGCGCGGTGATCCAGGTCGCCGGGAGGAGCCCGGCCCTTCTCGAGGCGATCGAGGCAGGCCGCTCGGGCCAGCGCCTCCATCTCGTCGAGGAGATCGTCGGCGTCGACAACCGTTCCTTCGCGGCTCTTCATCTTTCCCGAAGGGAGGTCGACCATGCCGTAGGGCAGGTGCACGAGCCCTTCCGCCCAGGAGTGGCCGAGCTTTTCGAGAAGGGCGAAGAGAACGCGAAAGTGATGAATCTGCTCGTCCCCTACAATCCAGATCTGCCTATCGGGCCCGAAGTCATTGTGCTTGAGAATGGTCGTGCCCAGGTCCTGGGTGATGTAGACGCTCGTTCCATCGGAACGGAGCAGGATCTTTCTGCCCAGCTTCTCTCTCTCGAGATCGGCTTCCACGGCGCCGTCGTCACGCCGTGTGAACACTCCCTTCTCGATCCCGTCCTCCACGACCTCGCGCCCCAGCTTGTAGGTTTCGCTTTCGAGATAGACCTTTTCGAAGGAGACGCCCATGCGGCGATACGTCTCGTCGAAGCCCCCCACGACCCAGTCGTTCATCTTCTTCCAGAGAGTGCGCACATCACGATCGCCTTCTTCCCACTTCCGGAGCATCTCCTGCGTGGCCGCGCCGAGCTTTGTGTGCGGGAAGAGGGCGTCGTCCTTCTCCTTTTCGAGAGCGGGATCGGACTTGCACAATGCCTTGAGCTCATTTTTCAGCTCTTTGTCGAACCTGACATAGAGGTCGCCCACGAAGTGGTCGCCCTTGCGGCCGGCCCGGGCGGGATCGCCCCCCTCCCCCCATTGCTCGTAGGCCATCATCGACTTGCAGATGTGGATACCCCGGTCGTTGATCAGGTTGACGGGAACCACCCTGTGCCCGAGCCTGCGCAGAATCGACACGAGCGCGGCGCCGAGCACGTTGTTTCTCACGTGGCCGAGGTGAAGGGGCTTGTTCGTGTTCGGCGCCGAGTACTCGACAAGGACCGTCCTTCGTTCCGATTCGGACAGCGAGACCGATCGGAGGAGCGCGTCCCTGTCGGCCACGGTATCGCGAAAGAGGGACGCCGCCTCGAGGGTCACGTTGACGAAAGCCTTGACGCGGCCGGCCTTTTTCACGTCATCGTGCCCGCCAAGAAAATCGCTCACCTTTTCAGCCACCGCCACGGGATCTGCCCGGAGGGTCTTGGCGAAACGGAAGCAGTTGACCGTGATATCGCCCTCCATTTCGGGCGGGCACGGCTCGTGTTCGACCTCCACCCCCCCGTATTCCTTCCGCAGCCAAGCGGCCAGGTCGTCGATACAGCGCATTGTCATTTCTCCCATCACGCCCTGTCCACGATCACGCGGCAGATATCGTCCTGAATCTTCTTCATCCGGGCGTTGAGACCTTTGTATCCGTTGAACAGGATCGAGAAAGCAAAAACCTCGCCGCTCGCCGACTGGAGGTATCCCGAGAAAGCCGAAACCTCTCGGATCCACCCCGTCTTGGCCCGGACTCTGAGCCGGTACGCTTTTTCGGTGAGCCTCTTCTTCAGGCTCCCGTCGGCGCCCGACACGGGGAACGACCGGAGATAGGTGTCCCGAATGGGCAGTGAATAAACGCCTTCGAGAAGAGCCACGATGGTGCGGGCCGAAAACCTGTTCCCCCTGGAGAGGCCCGACCCGTCGACGATGACGAAAGGGTCCGCGTCGTCGAGACCGAGCTCGTCGAAGAGGAGTCCGACCGCTTCGGCTCCGCTCCCGAAGGAACCGGTTCCCCTAACCTTCCATCCCGCCATCTTGAAGAGATGGCCGGCAATGTTGTTGTGGCTCTCCTTGTTCGTGATCAAGATCAATTCCTTGAGAGAGGTTTCGAGCGCGCCCATGCGGCGACATTCGCGCGCGCCTTCATCAAAGGGTGTTTCCACTTTCACCGTCCCGCCCCGGACGACGATCCCCTTTCGCCGCATGACTTCCCGAAAAACGGCTCCGAAATAGAGCGGCGGATCGAGGACAGAGACTTTCCCCTCCCAGGTGGGGCTTTTCTGAGCGATTTCACCGCGCACGCGCAGCACGCCCTCCGGTCCGGGACGGCCGAAATGGATCGTGTTTCTTGTCTTTCCGCTCACCGTTTTGATCGTTCCTTTTGCGGTATAGGGAGCGCCGGGAGGAAAGAGGGTAACGATCGCCGGCCGGCCGGCCGTCGACGCGGGCGTGACAGAGACGTGGAGCACGTTCTCCAGGTAAGAGAGGCCCGACACGGGGGCGCAGTAGTAATACACGAGCTGGTCGTCCGGCCACCCCGGAGCGGTGTAAACCCTGTCGAAGACGGTATCGTCGAGGACAAGGTTTCCCGTGACGAGCTCGATCCCGGCGTCTTTGACATAACCGGCCAGGATCTCCATCGGTTTAAGGGGATCCCCGTTGTAGAACCGGCCGCTCACCCCCGGGTTACCGCCTCCCTTCACCACGAGATCTCCATCGAGCACGCCGTCGAAAACCGGGCCGCGAGAAAAGAGCGCGGTTTCGAAGCGGAAATCTTCCCCCAGGTGATAAAGGGCCGATGCCGTTGAGATGAGCTTGTTGTTGGAAGCCACGATGAGGGGCCGGCGCGGGTTCAGGGAATAGAGAGTTTCTCCCGTCTCGAGGGAGCGGATTTCCACGCCGATCGATGCGCCGCCGAGGTTTTTGTGACAGAGCAGGGTCTCGATGGAAGAGCCGATCGAGCTCTTCCCGACAGCCGGGAGACCGGACAAAAGGAGAAGAACCGCGGCGATGAGGATCCCCCGAAAGCCGCCGGCGATTTCGATGCGAGTCCGTTCCGGTTTCATAATGTCAGAACGTCTCCGTCTTCGGCCACGGCCACCCTTCCGGGAAAGAGTTTCTTCACCGACGCAAGGGCCTTGTCCCTCTCAACCGGGGGATAAAGATGGTAGAGAACGAGCCGCTCCGGCCGGGCCGCGGCCGCGATCTCGCCCGCCTCGGAGGGAGAGAGGTGGCCGGTCGTGCCGCAGTGGCTGTCCGGCACGGAACATTCGAGAAGAAAAAGATCCGCTTCACGGCCCAGCTCGACGAGATCGGGGGAGGGCCCGGCATCGCCCGAAAGGGCGATCGTTCCCCCGGCGCAGTCGAAACGATACCCGAGAGAGTTGTCCGTGTGCTCCACCCTGTAAGCTTCCCCCGGGATCACGGCTCCCCGAGGGAGCGGTCCCGGTCCGACCTCGATGATATCGAGCTCCCCTTCGGGCGCCTCGACCCATTGCCCGTACAGGCCCTTCATCTTTTCGTAGAGCGCGGCCGTTCCTTCGGGCCCGACGAGAATCAGCTTTCCGAGCCGCGGCTTCAGAAGAACGCTGTGCCGCGCAAAGAGCAGGCTCATCAGATCGATCGTGTGGTCGGGATGATGATGAGTCAGAAAAACAGCCCCGATCTCTTCCACGGGCAGGCCCGCGACGGCGGCGCGGTGGAGAGATCCCGGGCCGGGATCGATCAGGACATTCCCTTTGTCCGGCAGCCCGAGAAGAAGGCCGGGCGGACCGCGCCTCGGTGTAGGCACGGCGGCGCCGGAACCGAGAACAACGAGGGATGTCATGAGGAATAGCCTTTCGGACGTTTTTCGAGCCAATCGTAGGCTGTTTTGACGATCCCGTCGAGATCGGGGGACCGGCAGGTCCATCCGAGCTCTTGACCGGCTTTCGCGGCATCAGCGACGAGAACTCCCGGATCGCCGGGGCGGGGAGGCGCGACCTCGACCGTGAAGTCCCGCCCCGAGACGCGGCGCACAGTCTCGACGACCTCTCTGACAGAAAAGCCTTCTCCGTTGCCGAGGTTGAGAGAAATGCTCTCCCCTCCCTCCATGAGCCGTTCCAGCGCGAGAACATGGGCTTCGGCGAGATCATCCACATGGATGTAGTCCCTGATGCACGTTCCGTCGGGAGTGTCGTACGAATTCCCATAGATGGAGAAGCTTTTTCGCCGTCCCAGTGCGGCCGCGCAGGCGAGGGGGATGATGTGCGTCTCGGGATCGTGCCACTCGCCGAGCACGCCTTCCCCGTCGGCGCCCGCCGCGTTGAAATAACGGAGCGCCGTGTAGCGCGTGCCGTATGCCCTCTCGAAGTCGGCCAGCATCTGTTCCATGATCAGCTTGGTGCGGCCGTAAGGATTGATGGGGTCCTTGGGCAGGTCCTCGGTGATGGGAACACGCGACGGGATTCCGTAGACAGCGGCCGACGAGGAAAAGATGATCTTGTCCACCCGCGCGCGCTGCATGGCGTCGAGAACGCAGAGCGTGCCGGCCACGTTGTTGCCGTAATACTTGAGCGGTTTTTCCACCGACTCTCCCACGTAGCAGTGGGCGGCGAAGTGAATCACGGCCTTCACGTCCCGTTCTTTCATGGTTCGCGCCAGCAGATCCGTATCGCCGATATCGCCTTTGACGAAGGGGATTCCTGAAACCGCTTCGGCGTGTCCCTGGCTCAGGTCGTCGTAAACGAGAACGCTCCGGCCGTGCCGGAGAAGTCTTTTCACCGTGTGGCTGCCGATATACCCGGCCCCGCCGAGAACGAGAATCATGCGCCCTCCTTTGTGGTCCGTTTCGAAAACAGGGGACTCAAAAGCAATTCGGGATTATGCTACCATTCGAAAGTGCTCTGTCTACAATTGTCTCTCTTCAGCAACTCATGGAACCCTTTAACAGACGCCGAGGTTGCATAACATGGCCGAAACAACGCTGTTCGAAACCCGCCTCGAAAACCTGGAGCTCCTCTCACGCGGCAAGGTGCGCGACATCTTCGCGGCCGGCGACGATCTTCTCATGGTGGCCACCGACAGGATCTCGGCATTCGACTCGGTGCTGCCCACGCCGATTCCGGGAAAGGGCCGGGTGCTCACCGCGCTCTCCCTGTTCTGGTTCCGCTTCCTGGAAAAGGTGGTGCCCAATCATCTCATCACCGACGACATGGGCCGGGTGGAGGGCCTCCTGCCTGAAGAAGCCGAGCTCCTCCAGGGACGCTCCCTCTTGATCAAGAAAGCCGATCCCCTGCCCGTTGAATTCATCATCCGCAGATTCCTGGCCGGTTCGGGGTGGGCCGAATACAAAAATGAGGGCACAGTCTGCGGCATCAGGCTTCCCCAAGGGCTCGTGGAATCGGACCGGCTGGAAAAACCGATCCTCACACCGTCCACAAAAGCCGAGCAGGGCATACACGACGAGAACATTTCGCTCGAGAGGTTCAGAGAGATCATCGGCGAAAACCTGGCGAAGAAGATCGAGGCCATGGCTCTCGAGATCTTCTCCAGGGCGAGCGCCCACGCCGAATCGAAGAGCTTCATTCTCTGCGACACCAAGTTCGAGTTCGGAATCTACGGGAACGAGCCCATCCTCATCGACGAAGTGCTGACCCCCGACTCGTCGCGGTTCTGGCCGCTCGACGGATACGAACCGGGCCGGCACCAGGAGGCGTTCGACAAACAGTATGTGAGGGATTACCTGATTCAAACGGGCTGGGACCGGAAGCCGCCGGCCCCGCCCCTTCCCGAGGACGTGGCGGCCAAAACGACCGAGAAGTACCAAGCCGCCTTGGAAAAACTGACCGAATAAGAGGTTGAGCGCCATGAAGCACCGTATCGCCGTGATCATGGGATCGGATTCCGATCTTCCCCACCTGGAGAGCTGTATCGCCACCCTGAAAGAGTTCGGCCAGGAACCCCTTGTCCGCATCCTGTCGGCTCACAGAACGCCCGATGATCTGGCGCGCTTCGTCGAGGAGTCGGAAAAGGACGGGGTCCCGGTCTTCATCGCCGCGGCGGGAGGCGCCGCCCACCTCGCCGGCGCCGTTGCGGCGCGGACCACGCTCCCCGTCATCGGAGTTCCCATTCCGGCCGGTCCGCTCTCGGGAATGGATTCCCTTCTCGCCACGGTGCAGATGCCGTCGGGAATACCCGTGGCTTCAATGGCCGTGGGCCTGGGAGGAGGAACGAACGCGGCCCTCTTCGCGCTCCAGATCCTGGGGATCAAAGACAAAGAGATCGGTGATCGGCTGAAAAAACACCGCATGTCCAAAGCGGATGCCGTCCGGAAAAAGAATTCCAAGCTGAAGACCTGAGTTTTTTTAAATTTTATGAGCCCCTAAAGAAGACACTCCCTTTTTACCGATAAAAATCAACATATATGAGGTGAGAGATGGTGGTACCCACAATCGAATGGAAAGGGGAAATTCCGGGTGAAATCGCCCTCATCGACCAGACTCTGCTTCCGGGAAAATACGAGGTGATCAGAGTCAAAACGATCGAGGATCTGAGAGACGACATCAGAAGGCTTGCCGTCAGGGGAGCGCCCGCCATCGGGCTGGCGGCCTGCTTCGGCACGGTGCTCGGCGTCCAGGGTTTCGAAGGCTCCCGAGCCGCATTCGATGCGGAGTTGAAGAGGGTCACCGATTTCCTGGCCACATCGCGCCCCACGGCGGTCAACCTCTTCTGGGGGGTCGAGAGAATGCGCAGGGCGGCCGAAGGGAATCCCGATCTCGACACGCCCGCCATCAAGAAGAGGCTCCTCGAAGAAGCCCGGGCCGCTCTTCAGGAAGACAAAGACGCCTGCCGCAGAATGGGCGAGCTCGGCCAGACCCTGATCGGGGACGGCGACAGCTCGCTCACCCACTGCAACGCGGGCGGGCTGGCCACGGCCGATTACGGCACGGCTCTCTCCGTCTTCTTCGCTGCCCACGAAAAAGGAAAGAAGGTCACCGTCTATGCCGATGAAACGCGCCCTTTGCTGCAGGGCGCCCGGCTCACGTCGTGGGAGCTCGAAACGGCCGGAATCGACGTGGTCCTCATCTGCGACAACATGGCGGGGCAGGTGATGAAGGAAGGCCGAATCGACTCGGTCTTCGTCGGATCGGACAGAATCGCCGCGAACGGGGACGCGGCCAACAAGATCGGAACCTACTCCGTTTCCGTTCTGGCCCGGGCTCACAACGTTCCCTTTTATGTGGTGGCGCCCCTCTCGACATTCGACCTGACATTGGCCGAGGGATCGGCGATCCCCATCGAGGAGAGAGACGGCAGGGAGATTAGGGAATTCCGGGGCGCCCGGGCCGCTCCCGACGGTGTGAAAACTTACAACCCGGCTTTCGATGTCACGCCGGCGGAAAACATCGCCGCCATCATCACCGAGGCCGGCATCGTGGAGAATCCGACAACAGATAAGATCAAGGCCCTGTTCGAACAACAGAAGGGAGATTGATTTTCACATAGCTCGGTAGAGCACATTGCTCGACAGAGCACATTGCTCGACAGAGCACATTGCTCGACAGAGCACATTGCCCGGAGGGGAGCCCGAAAGGGGGGAAGGGAGCAATGAAGGCAAAAACACAAAAACCAAAAGCCGCCGGGCGGCAGAAACCGCTCGATCCCGACGAAGTGGAAAGGGCTGTTGCCGAAGCTGAAAAAGTCAACCAGGAAGTCCTCGAATTCCTTCAAGCCGTTGACAGGTACAAGAGAAGAAAGAACAAAACCTTCCCCTCGTGGAGCGAGATCCTGGAAATCATCAAATCACTGGGGTACCGGAAAGTCGAGGAATGATCCCGTAACCTCCGCCTCCTTCGTTCGATCCCACTCATATCACAAAACGGATTTATTCACAACACCGCTTGGAGGAGAACGGTATGCCTTCCCCATCGACATGGCCGGCGATTCTGATTCTGCTTGTTCTGTCCGGGACTTCGGAAACATCCTATCGGCGCATCACGACCAAGGATAAGATCAAAAAGTTCTACGCAGAGGGCGGAAAAAATCATCTCGGGAAAAGAGTCCATATCCACATCGAATCTTCGGTTTTGAAAAAGAAGGCTAAGAGAACGCGTATTCCGGGCGGCAGGATCGTGCTGATCTTCGAAAATAGATCGGTTCCGATCATGATCAATCCGCGGAACCTCTATTACAAAACACTGAAAAGAAAGAAGAAGGTCACCGGTCTCCTCTGTATCAAAGCGGCCGTGATCCGGCCCGACTGGGACCTGAAGGGACGCTGCTTTCTCTATGTCCACAAGATCAAGAACCACGGAGGGAAACTGGTGAAATAGGGAGACGCAATACGTGTTGTCCCCTCTTAAAACCGGGGGCTGACCCTCCGGGATGAGTACTCGTCGCAGTTGGCGCAGAGCTCGGGCAGGCTCATGCGGGCATGCTTCTGCCGGAACCCGCGCATTTCCGGGCCATTGAAAAGATCGCGAGGCGCTCTTTCATTCACGTTTCCGATCACGCCCGCCCCCCGGTGATCGGCGCAGCAGACCGTCACGTCGCCGTTGGCCAGGACAACGAGCCCCCCTCTCCACGGTTCACGGCAGGGCCGGGTGCGCGGCGCTGAAACGAAACGGGGAACGAACTGGATCCGGTCGGCCATGCCTTCAAAGATCGTGCCGAACTCGTCCATGTACGGCTCTGTCTCCTTATCCACGACCATGGAGACATCGAGAGCGCATTCCCGTCCCGACCTGTCGCGCACCTCCTTGAAAAGACGGACCTTGTCGATGACACGGTCCGCCCCCACCCCCCGGATCGCTTCGAATGAACGTCTGTTCCCGTCGAAAGAGAATGTGAGGCGCTCGAGTCCGGAACGGATGAGGTCTTGGGCCGTCTTTTCATCGAGGAGGATGCCGTTCGTGGTCACCATGGCCCGGATTCCTTTTCGGGCTGCGTACTCGACGGCGGGAACCAGAATCGGGCTGAGTAGAGGCTCCCCCCACTGGAAAGGAAGCACGATCCTGAGGCCGGGGGTTGCATCGATGATTCTTTTGAAGGTTTCGAAATCCATGTCGCAGTCGGGGCGGGCGCCTTCGAGCCCGCGGGGGCAGATCGAGCAATGGATGTTGCAGCGATTGGTCAGCTCGATGTTGAGGGCTGTTAAAAAACAAGCGCGGGATATGCCGAGCCTGAAGGTAAGCTCGTTGAACAGCGCCGGGGGAAGATCGCCCAGGGTCGGATACTTGATCTGAATGATTCCGGCCTGGTCCGGCCGGCCGAGGTAGTGCCCGGCCGTCCAACGGCTGAACCAGCGCATCAGTCTCTTTCCGGCCATTTATTGCCTCTCTCTCGAACCGATTAACCGGGTTAAACCTTCTCCCATCATATATCATTCGCTCCGGCCTGTCATAACCACTTGAATTCAGGGCGGAATCCTGTGAAATCATGAAGAGGCCGGGCCGCCGGCCGGAGCCGGGCTGTTTTCGAGACTATCGACTTCTGTTTCAACAAGTTACGCGCTCGCTTCCGAGAACTAAAGAATAGTAACCGGATAATTCGGAGTTCCCTTGAAAGAACGGTCTCTCAACATTCTCAAGCTCCTCGACAAATACATCGGCATTCCGGCCGTCCTGGCCCTTGCCGCCGTGAACCGGATCGTCTCGACCCTCATTCCTTCTCGTCCCGTGGAAGTCAAAACAATCGTCATGGCCAAGCTCTGGGGCGTGGGCAACCTCGTCATGATCATGCCCCTGATCCAGGCGGTGCGAAAACGCTTTCCCCGCGCCGGTATCTATTTCCTCACGCTCGAATGCAATGCCGATCTCCTCCTCAACCTCCCCGAAATCGACGGGATCGTCACCCTCAGGACGAGAAGCGCGGCCGCCACGGTCCGGTCCATTGCCGAGATCCCATACAGGCTGGCAAAGCTGAAACCCGACCTCTTTCTCGACTTCGAACAGTTCCTGCGCATCACGCCGATCTGGGGATTCTTGTCGGGCGCTTCTCAGCGCGTGGGTCTCAGCACTCCGGGTCAGGCCAGAGATTTTCTCTACAACACCAGGGTTCCCTACCTGCTCAACCGCCACATGACTCTCACTTTCGGCGACGTGGTGCGCTCGGCCGGCGCGGACACGACGGGATTTCCTTCGCTCCAGGTCCCCCGGCTCCCGGAAGCCGCGGCCCGCGTCGAAGAATTCCTCTCCACAGATGTTCCGGGCGATTCCGCTCTCGTGGCAATCCACCCCGGTTC
This sequence comes from uncultured Phycisphaerales bacterium, assembly GCA_964633825.1. GTDB lineage: Bacteria > Planctomycetota > B15-G4 > B15-G4 > CAYZWU01 > CAZWHE01. Next base: position 41,313 of record CAZWHE010000003.1, read on the forward strand.
GGGCGATAATTTCCCGGCGCGCCGCTGGCCGGTGGACGAGTTCGCGCGCGCGGCCGTGAAAATTCACCGAGAAACGGGAGCCCGCATCGTGCTGACGGGCACGAAACCGGAAAGATTCCTTGCCGAACGCTTCGGGACCGTCTGCCCGGTCCCGTTCACGAACACCATGGGAAGATTCGATCTCGCCGAGCTCATCGAGCTCCTTGCCAGAGCCGACCTTCTCATCAGCAACGACACGGCTCCCGTCCACATCGCCTCGGCGCTCGGCACGCCCCTTGTTGCGCTCTACGGTCCGAACACGCCCGATCTTTACGGACCCCTTCACCGGAATGCCCGGGCCTTCTATCTCCGGTTTCCGTGCTCGCCGTGCATCACCAACTTCAACGCCAAGACGAGCAACTGCAGGGTTCCGTCGTGCATTCTGGGAATCGATGCTGAAAAAGTGGCCCGGGCGGGCCTGGACCTCCTTTCCCGGACCGGACGGACCAAGAGGGAGAGAGAAAAGGCGGTGCTGCTGTGAGGTTGTCGGGATCGGCGCTGTTCAGGGACGCGGCCCTTCTCAACATGGGGCGAAAAACTCCCTTTCGCATCACCCTGATGATATCCGAGCAATGCCCGCTCCGATGCACCACCTGCCGGATCTGGGAGATCGCCGAGCCCAGAACCCCTTCCCTCGAAGACCTGGAAAGATTTCTGGGCCGAAACCCCGGTTTCTCGTGGATCAATCTCACGGGCGGCGAGATCTTCATGCGCAGCGACATGGCCGATCTTTTCCGTGTCATCTCGCGGACGCAGCGCCGGCTCGAATTCCTCAATTTCCCGACCTCGGGCCAGGGCGGGAAGCGCATTGCCGCCGACGTGGAGGCCGGGCTCGGCTCCGGTCTGAAGCGGATGATGATCACCGTCAGCTTCGATGGAGGAAGAGAGTCCCACGACAGGCTGAGGGGATCAAAGGGCTCGTTCGACAGGGCGGCCGAGACCTTCAAAGACCTCAAAAGAATGTCTCTCTCTTCGAAGGGGCGCCTCGGCGTCATCCCCGGCCTCACTCTCTCGGCCGAGCTGATCGAAAAGACGCGAACCCCCCTCGAAGACGCGGCCCTCGACCTCGGGCTCGACGGTATTCACGAGATCCACGTCAACGTGGCGCATCGATCAAGCCACTATTACAGGAACTCATCCCTCGGAGCGCCGGCGAAGTCTGTTCCCGGCGAATTATTCGGCCGGGCCCGGACAAGCCGCCGCAATTTCTCTTTCATCGACCTGATGGAGAAAGTTTACCTCGGCTGCGCCGCAGAATACCTGGCCACCCATCGATCGCCGCTCCCCTGCAAGGCGCTTTCCGCCTCCGTCTTCGTGGATGCCGGGCTCGACGTCTACCCCTGCACGGTCTTCAACCGGCGCCTGGGCAACCTGAGGGACGCCTCTTTCGATCTGAGCCGTCTGCGGGCCGGTCCGGAATGGAAGGCGGCCCTCAAAGAGATCGTATCGAACAGCTGCCCCGGATGCTGGACCCCCTGCGAGGCTTACCAAACCATTCTCGGCAACCTCTTCAAGCCGTCTCTCTTCAAGATCATGAGAAGGGCTTTCGTAAAAAAGGAAGCCTCCCAATGAGACGGTCATATTCGAAAACACTGGGACGCCTCATCTCTCCGCGGCCGCGTTTCGGCCGGCTCGCATCTCTGGGGCTGAAGGGGTTGATGGCCCATGTGAGGCCGGGCCTCATGAATCCGATCGCTTCGCCCATTCTGGCCACGCTGCCCGTGACCTACAGATGCAACCTGAACTGCCCTTTTTGCAATACGCGCGCTCCGTCAAGCGAACCATCTCCTATATCTCGAGAACCGGTTGACCGGCTGAAGAAGATCGTCGACGAAGCGGCCGACATGGGCGTGATCGCAATCGGGTTCACCGGAGGAGAGCCCCTCCTCATCGACGGCCTGGAAGACGTGATTCGTCATGCCGCAGACCGCGGTCTCGTCACCCACCTGAACACCAACGCCACGCTTCTCGCCGGCCGCAGCCGGTCTGCCGGCCGAAGCCGGTCTGCCGGCCGAAGCCGGGCCGCCGGCCGAAGCCGGGCCCATTCCCTGCTGGAAGCCGGCCTCGCGTCGATCAACGTCTCTCTCGACGGCGCCGAGCGCGCCGCACACGACGACGTCCGCGGAAGGGGCTCCTTCGATCGAGCCCTTGCCGGGATCGGCGCTCTTCTCGAAGCCGGAAAGAGAAGGGGCGCCCGGACTTCCCTCCGCCTCGTCATGACCCTGGGCGACCACAACGCATCCCAGGCGGTTCCCCTCCTTGATCTCGCAGGCCGGCTCGGCGTCGACGGATGTTCATACATCCCCCTTCACGACAAATTGGCCCGCGGCAGGCCCGTCCGGGCGCCACTCGCAGCCGGAGCGGCGAAGGCTCTTCTCGATCGGGCTTCATCTCCCCTTATGGACAACTCCCCGGCCTATCTCCTCGGAATGCACGCCTTCTTCGAGGGCCTGTCAATGCCGGGACGGTGCTCGGCAATTCACACTTCAATTCTGGCGGGACCGGATGACATGGTTTATCCTTGTGTCCCGGCGGCCCTGAGAAACGCCGTTCCCGGAAGTAATCTGGAGAACGACACCATGGACAGCCCAAAGAGCGCTCCCCGGCGTAATGGAAAAAACCTGGCAGCTCTTTTCAAATCGGGCGCCCCGGGAAAAATTCTGGATCGGGAGCTCTGTTCGACCTGCTGGTGGAACTGTCACCGGGAACTCGATATCGCCCTGGGAATCCTATGACCCTTGTCCATCGCAACCTCCTCGTCCTCCTTCTTGCCGGAGCTCTTCTCGCTTCGTTCTCCCCGGCATTCCGGGCGGGTTTTGTTTACGACGACCACCGCCTCTTGCTGGCCAATCCTTTTCTCGACGCCCCTCTCGACTGGAGCGCTCTCTTTCTCGACAGGCACGCCTCGACTCCGGACAAGAACCCCGACATCTACCGGCCCCTGGCCACGCTTTTTTTCTTTGTCGAGCGAAAAACGGGCGGCGGCGGCCCCGTGCTTCACCATGCCGTGGGAGTGTTTCTGCACATGGCCAACACTCTCCTCGTGCTCGTCCTTCTCATGAGGCTCCTGGCAGCGACAAAGGCAAATGACCGAAACCCGGTCTGGCCGGCCTATGTGGGAGCCGGGATCTTCGCCCTTCACCCTCTTCAGGTGGAAAGCGTGGCCTGGATCTCCAGCCGGAGCGGGCAGCTCGCAGCCTGCTTCACCCTGCTGGCGCTCGCTGCGGCGCTCCGTTATCAACGGCCGAGCGTCTCTTACGATGGGAAAGGATTTTCGCGCCCCATTATCGTTGCCGGACTCGTTTTCCTGGCGTGCCTCTCCAAGGAGTCGGGCGCCATGGCCGGCGTGTTCATGCTCCTTGCCGTTCTGTGCATCCCTTCCTTTCGCCACAGGGGCCTCGTTCGGTGCTGCGCCGCTTCCTTTCTGGCGGCCCTTGCATACGTCCTCCTTCGACAGCACGTCATGGAAGGTGCGTTACACCAGGTCTCCCCCCACGGCGGCGATAGATTGAGCAACCTTTATTACGGAGCTTTCGGTTGTTTCTACCAGATCGGCCTCGTTTTTCGCCCCCATTTCAGCAACCTCGATTACCAGGATGGTTTTTTTGACGCGACTCCGTTTTTTCTCGTACAGGCCGGCGCCGTCGCTTATCTCGCGATCGCGGCGTCGAGCCTCTTTCTGATCCGCTCGCACCGTCTCCCCGCTTTCGGCATACTCTGGCTGGCGGCCGCCCAGTTTCCGGCGTCGAGCATGGCCGTGACCATGAGAAGTCTCGTCAACGACAGGCAGATGTACCTCCCTCTCGTCGGGCTGGCCGTGATCGTCACGGGCTTTCTCGCCGGGCTTGACGGCCGCTTCACGCCCGGGCTCAGGAAAGGCGCGGTTGTTCTGATCATCCTTTTGCTCTTTGTCCTGGCGGGGCTCACTTTTGATCGCTGCCTCGACTGGAAAAAGAGCCGCAGTCTCTACGAAGCCGCCCTGAAAACGCATCCCCGATCGATCAAAGCCCGTGCCGGGCTCAGCAAGGCCTTTCGGGAGGACGGCGAGCTCGATCTTTCCTTAAAAACGGCCATGGAAGGCTTCGGGCTCGGCTGTCCCGGTACGGCGGCCAGGATGAACTGTCTCTACCAGGCCGCCGTGACGCTCTGCAGTCAGAATCGATTCGAAGAAGGCGCCGACCTCCTGAGACAGCTCCTGAAAAAAGCCGAGAATCCCGGAAGGAGCGAGGATTTCCGGCTTGCCGAGAAAGCCTCTCTCGAGCTCTGGTTCGCGGCCATGTTCCGCTTGCGCGATTACGAGCGCGCTCTTTTTGCGGCGGAAAAACTGATTTTACACGGCGGCGAATCGGGCCGGCACCTCGCCATTCTAGGAAAGACCCTTCTCTCTGCCGGCCGGCATGAAGAAGCGGAGAGCGTTCTTCTTCGCGCCGTTGCTCTGGAAAGCGGCGAGGCCGCCATCCACGAATATCTGGCCGATCTTTACGAGGAGACGGGAAGACCCATGATGGCGCAGAAAGAGCGTGACACAGCCCGGTCGCTGGAAGAGGCCAAAACCCAGCCGATTGAGAAAAGGCCATGAAAGTTTCAGCCGGGAACGGACCGAATTATCCTTTCATTCCGCATCCAACCGGCATAATCCTTGGCCAAACAGTCCTGTTGACGGCCCTTTTGATCTCGTGCACGAAACCGGTCGAGTCCACGAAATCTACCGGCGGGTCCTTCACCATCGCCTTCACAGGCGCCGACCTCGGTGTTCTCGAACCCTGCGGGTGCACCGAAAAACAGCTCGGCGGCATCGGGCGGCGGGCGGCTTTTCTCGAAGGAATCCTGCCGTCCGAATCGCAGGGCATCATACTCGCCACAGGCGGGCTTGCCGGCCGGGTCCGAAACCCCTTTCGAGAGAGTGATGGTCCGCTTTCTGATTTCGGACCTCTCGACATCATCCGGTACGAAACGCTTCTGGCGGCTTTCAACGAAATGAGGTATTCGGCCGTCTCCGTCGGACCCGAAGAGCTCGCCTTCGGCCTGGAGCGCCTCCGGACAGCGGCCGAAATCGCGGATTTTCCCTTCGTGCTCACCAACCTCTCTTTTCCGGGTGAAAGGGAGCTCCCTTTTGAAAAAACGCACACCCTCTCGATTGACACGACCCCGACAGCGGGCGGCGGCGAAAAAGCGCAGGTCGTCATCAGGATATTCGGCCTGATCGCGCCGTCCCTCGCATCAGAGCTCCCTGAAGGCGCTCTTCTTATACCTCTGGCCGAAGCCATTTCGGCCGAAACAGCCGATTTGCCAAAGGCCGACATCAACATCGTTCTTCTCCAAGGAACTGAAGAAGATGCCCGTGAAATCGGGGCGGTCACGGCGAAAGCCCCGAATCCCTGGCTGGTCATCCACTCCCGCCCCGGCTCAGAGCCCGGGATCGCCACTCACCGAATCGTTGCGCCCGGAGACAGGGGGCGCTTTGTCGGACTAAGCCGTCTCAGAATAAGAGCCGGCAACGCGGGCTGGGAGATCGAGAAGAGCCGCTTCGAAGCTCTCGACGAATCGCTCCCGCCCTCCGAGACCGTCCGCTTGCCTCTTCAAATTTATATGCAAAGGATCCGGATGGAAGGCATCCTCGATCAGATGGTCGAAAGGAGGCCCCATCCCTCGGGAGATTCCTATACCGGTTCATCGGCTTGCATAGAATGCCACCCCCGCAATTTCGAGGCATGGAGCCGGCTGCCCCACGCCCGCGCATACGAAACCCTTCTCAAAGCCGAAAGAGAATACGATCCCGAATGTCTCTCCTGCCACGTCATTGGATTCGGTTTCGAAGCCGGATTCCGGAGCAAAGAGGCGACTCCGGAACTGACCGGCGTGGGGTGCGAATCCTGCCACGGCCCCCAAGGCCGGCACGTTCTGCTGGAAACAATGTCCTTCGAGACTGAAAAGTGCGAAACCTGCCACGACAGGCTTCACTCCCCTGATTTCGATCGCCACAAGGAGCTCAGAAAGATATGCTGCATTGGAGAGGATGAAGATGTCTGAGAGGCGAAAACCTCTGATCCTCACGGCCGTTGTAACCGCCTCGCTTGTTCTGGCGTGGCTCCTTTTCCACAACAGGGAAAGCCGCCCGCAGGCCAACGTGATTCTCATATCGATCGACACGCTTCGGCCCGACAGGATGGGCGTCTACGGCCACCGTCCCATGGGCGTGAGCACGACCCCGTTCCTCGATGAGCTGGCGAGAGAGGGGGCTGTTTTTTCCGACGCGGTCTCCACTTCCTCGTGGACCCTGCCGAGCCACTACGCTTTGATGACGGGGCTTTCCGATGAGCTCCACGAAATGGTGGACGACCGGGTCCCGCCTCCGAGCGACATTCCCATGCTCGCCGAAATCCTGAAAAATAATGGATACGCCACGGGGGGGTTCTTTTCCGGGCCGTACCTCCACCCTTTTTTCGGTTTCGACAAAGGCTTCGACGTTTATGAATCCTGCATGGGCTTCGACTCGGTTTACGACATCCCCTGTGAGGACATCAAGGAAATGCCCCGCGACCGCATCCGGGAGCTGACCCTTCGGACAGAGAAACTCTCCCACGAAAAGAGCACGAGCCCCGGGATCACTGAAAAAGCGATTTCTTTTGTGAACAGCCATGCGGAAAAGGGGCGGAAGCCTTTCTTTTTGTTTCTCCACTATTTCGACGTCCACCACGATTACAGACCCCCGCCCCCGTACGACAGGCGTTTCGGTCCGGCCTACAACGGGTGGGTCGACGGCCGCGCGGTCACGACCGACCCTCGAATCAATCCCCGGATGGCGCAGGAGGATTTCACCCACCTCGTTTCCCGTTACGACGGCGAAGTGGGATGGGTGGACGAAAACATCCGCCGTCTCTTTCGCGGCATCGAAAAGACGGGGAGACATATTCTCGACGACACGCTTGTTATCGTGACTTCCGATCACGGCGAGGAGTTCTTCGAGCACGGTCTGATCGGCCACAGGAACAACCTCTTCGAAGAGGCGGTCAAGATCCCGTTGATCATTCGATTCCCGGGCAGGATCGCCGGCCGGACAAGAGTCGGCGCCCCGGCGCGGATCTACGACATCGTCCCCACGATCTCGAGCCTCCTCGAGCTCCCCAAATCCGCTTTCACCTGGGGAAGATCTCTCGTCCCCCTGCTCGAGGGACGCGATCTCGCCCCCGAGCCCGCCCTTCTCGAGCTGACCCGAATCCCGAAAGGGGAGAGCGGCGCCTACACGAAACAGTTCTGTCTCAGGCACAAGGGGCTCAAGCTCATCACCACACAGAAGAGATCGTGGTCCCGGGAGAAACCCAACGACTTTACGGGGCAATTGATCGAGGAGCGGCACGAGCTCTACGACCTTGAAAAGGACAGCGGGGAGAAGGAAAATCTTTTCCAAAAAAGACGGGACGCCTTTCGCAAGATGGATTCCCTTCGAAAAGCCCAGCTCGAGGAACTGAGAAAGGCATATGGAAAACTGCGTCCCGCGGGCCGGGAGCCGGCCAGGTCAGTGCCGGACGGTTTGAGAGAGCTTATAGAGGGAGCGGGATATCACTGATCGCCGGCTTCCTCTTTCTTGAAAAAGGATTCGGGTTTCACGCCGTAGTCGTAGAAGAGATTGGACGGCACCCTGAAAATCAAACCCGGTTCGTGGTCGGCCATGACATAACGCAGGGCCTTGTCCTTCCCTGATTTGCCCTCTTTATTCACTCTGATGACAATCGTTTCCCCTCCCTTTTTCCGCAGCGTCAGTTTCAGATGAGGAGGCACGAGGCCCACGTCCTCCGGCTTCAGATCCGAGTCGGCGAAGCTCTGGGCTTTGAGCGAACAAGCTGTTCCCACGATCTTGTTCATTCTTTCCAGGGAAACCTCTCCCTGGAGAGGATGGGTCATGGTCCAGGATTCCTCGCCTTCCGGACCCTCCTCCATATGATGCTCGAAGAAGATGCGGCCTCTGGGCCCGTCTATTTCGAAGGAGAGAATGTTCTTCTTTTTCATGTCCCAGTGAATGATTTTGCTGCGCCAGGCGCGGTACCAGTGCTTCAGGTCCTTCCCCTTGTTGACAACGCGCCTGATGTTGACCATGACGAGGACCACTTCGTCGCTCCCGGCCAGCCGGGTGTAAGTGCCCCTCATGGGACCCATGTTTCGGCCGATCACAACATCGACGAGAATATTTCCTTCTTCGTCCCACACCTTGAGAAAGAATCCTTTCTCGTCATCCACCTCATAGTGATGCCATTTATCGGGACTGCTCGAAACAGGGTCGTTCTTCTTGGCCTGGCCCACGGCATCGAGAAGCCTGGCGACCCATTCGATGTCGGCCTTGTCCTCCCTCTCGCCGGCAACGACCCATTGGTCCTGATCTTTTTTCTTGAGAGTAATTTCCATATCGCCCCGTGTGATCTTGAAAGACGCCGCTTTCTCTGCCGTGAAATCCGGGAAGAGAAGCGACTCTTCAAGGCTTTTCGGCATCTCTTTGTAGTCCGTCGAAGTCCAGGGCTTGTCGAAAAAGAAAATAACCGCCAGTTGGATCACAAGGAGGCAGAAAAGAATGGAGTTTGCTCTGTTTCTCACAAGACCACCTCCTTCCTGCGGGAGGACCGGCGCATAAAAGCGAGAAAGAGACCCAGAAGGACGACGAGAAACGCACCGCTCACAGTCCCGGCGACCTTCAAGAAGAATATGGTGCTCGGCTTTTCGTTGAAATCGGGATCGATAAACCGGAGCAAGACTTCGCGAGCCCTGATATTGCTGAATCCGCCTCCAAAGGAGAGATAATCGACGGCGTTGCCGAAGAACTGCAGCGAAGACCAGAAGTTGGCGGCGAGCATATCCCATGTGGCCCGTTTCATTCCCGGCATATACTGCGGAACAGAGATGAAGCCGCTGCTGTCCCAACCGACAACGAGAATGGCGGTCTCTTTTGACTGAAGCAGGATCCCCTCGGGATGTCTCAGCCCTCCTTCATCAGCGGTTTCATTCTCCCCTTCCGAAGGTTTTCGCCGAGCCGCCTTGCGGGGTTTTGCCTGGGCCGTTTTTTCGCGAACTTCATCCCCGACGCTTTCTTTGGAAGCATTTTCAGCTTTTTCAAATTCTGCTTTCTCCGGCGGTGCTACACCCCCCCCCTGCTTGCTTCCGTCGTCGTCCATTCTCACCTTCATGGGAACCGCCTTGCCGCTCATTCCGGATGGAGCCCTGCCCCTTTTCGCGGCCTTCATGATCTCGTCCGAAACCGAACGAAGGCTGTAATACGAAGGGAAGCTTCCTTCCGAGAGGCAGGCCAGATCATACTGGTTGTAGCCCTCCGGACCGGGATCGATGATCCTCTCGGTGTGGACCTCGAAAACCTCCTCCATGTGCCAAGCCTGACCGCTCGAACGGAGAAGCGTGGTGGTTCGTCCCCCTTCCGGCGGGGTCAAGCTGACACCGCTGCTGAACGCCATGAACATGTCTGCGGCCAGTACGCTCGTAATCGGATGTTCCGAGTTGAACGACTTGCATCTTATCTTGATATAGGGCGGATAGAAAATCTCCTTCGAAAACCGCTGACCGCCCGTTGTTTGGACCGAAAAGGGGTATTCCAGACAGGATTTGTCGCAAATAAGATTTTTCCTGATATCGATCCCGTAGTGGGCCAGCCACTCATCGAGCCTGCCCTTGTTTGGCCGGCAGCCTCGAAGGGCCGGATCGACCCGAATCCCCGATTTAAAAATGATGAGCCTCCCCCCCCGCATCAGAAACTGATCGACGAAATAAAGGGCCACGTCGTCGAGTGCCTGAGTGTTGGCCAGGATCAGGGTGGTCACATCATCCGGCACCCTGCCGTTCAGGGAAACGGTGACCACGTCGTAGCCCGATCGCCTGAGGGACTCGGCCGCATCCCCGAAGTCCTTCCCGATCTCGTGCCTGTTCTTCTTCCAGACGCGCTGCTCGACCTTGGCTTTCATCTCGGGTGATTCCCCTCCGGACGACGCCGGGACCTCGTGAAAGGCGACCGTCACCGGAACCCGTCTCATGACCCGGGCGATTTTCATCAGGAGATCGTACTCCAGGTTGACCGATTCCAGAAGATGAGGGATCGCTTCGAAGCGCCCTTCGTAGAGAAGTGCGATGCCGAGATAGCCGTGCAAGGTCTCTTTGCGATCCATGCTGCGGGACTGGAGGGGTCTCTTCTCGATGCCGTATCCCTCCGCCTCGGTCTCCAGGTCGGGATGAGCCGATGGATCGAGATATATGAGGTTGAACTTGTCGCCGGCCGCGAGCCTGAACTCCTCCAGCAGGTCACTCGTTTTATTCCAGTAATCGTTGTATCCCGGCGGAAGATCCGAATTGACGAAGACCTTGACCGTGACCGTGTCTTCCAGTTCATGAAGAATCCGCATCGTGTCCTGGTTCAGCGTATACATGGACGTTTCGGTGAGGTCCCACCGTGTGAAGTGTCCGAGCGAGATGACGCCGAAAACAATGAGATTGAGGACGACCAGGATCGGCGTCCACGAAACTCCTCTCCGACCCATTCTGTGAATGTTCGTTATGACTGTCATAAATAACCCCTAACGACGGGATTTCACGAACCTCGTGTTCAGATAGAGAAAGAAAACGACGAGCAGGATGTAATAAACAAGATCCCTCGTATCGAGGACGCCTCTCTGAATGCTCGCGAAATGGGTGGAGAGAGAAAGATAGGAAACCAATCCCTCGAGCGCGACAGGCAGAATCCCCTGCAGCGGCAGGAGACCGATAAAGAGAAAGATAAAACAGAGAACCACGCCGACGATGAAGGCCACGATCTGGTTCTCCGTGAGTCCCGAGGCGAAGAGACCGATAGACAGATAGGCGGCGCCCAGAAGGAGGCTGCCGATATATCCACCCCAGATGGGACCGAAATCGGGATCTCCCACTATGCCGAGGATGATCGGAATCGGTAAAGTCAAGACGAATGAAAGGAGAAGCAGCCCGAAACCGGCCAGGAATTTCCCGAACACGATCTCGCCTTCGCGCATCGGCATGGTCAGGAGGATCTCGAGCGTCCCCAGTTTCTTCTCTTCCGACCACATGCGCATGCTCACAGCGGGAATGAAAAAGAGAAACACAAAGGGGAGATAGGAGAAGAAGCTGCGCATCTCAACGACGCCCCTCTTGAAAAAGGGCGGATCGCCGACCCAGAAGAAGAGCCAGCCCATGATGAGCAGGAAAACGGTGAGAAAGACGTATGCAATGGGTGTGCGGAAATAAGATCGAAACTCCTTGGAGGCGATCGTCAGGCAGTTGATCATGTCTCATCCTCCCCCACCGTCAGGCTGGCGAAAACGTTTTCGAGGGATGCCACCTCGCGGGCGATTTCGGTGAGCACAAAATTCTTATCAACAGCGAGGCGGAAGAGCTTCTCCCCCATGTCCCGAGATCTCTCCTCCGTCTGGGTGCCCCATACAATATAATCGAGCCCTCCGTTTATTTCGGTCCCGCCTCGGGAGACGTTTCTGAAGCCTTCGATAAAAGGTGCGGCTTCGAGGTTTTTCTCGACGGCATTCTTGTCTCCTTTGATCGAGACGCGATATGTGATTCCGCCTTTCATCGCACCGGCCAGTTCCTCCGGCTTTCCGTCGGCCACGATGCGCCCCTTATCGATAATCAGAATCCGGCTGCACGTCGTCTGGACCTCGGAAAGGATATGGGTCGACAGAATCACCGTCTTCTCCAGACCGACCGTTTTGATCAATTCCCTGATCTCGATGATCTGATTGGGGTCGAGGCCTGTCGTGGGCTCGTCGAGAACCAGAATGGCCGGATCGTGGATCATGGCCTGGGCCAGTCCCACGCGCTGGCGATACCCCTTGGAAAGATAACCGACTTTTCGCTGCAGGACATCTCTCAGACCGCAGGCCAGCACAATCTCCTTGATCCTGGCTCTCCTCGAGCTTTTCCGTATCCGCCGGATGGCGGCAACGTGGCCGAGGTACTCCAGGACCTCCATGTCGAGATAAAGCGGGGCCGATTCCGGCAGGTATCCGATGCTCTGCCTGACACCGAGCGGATCTTCGTTCACGTCCGCCCCGGCAATGGTCACGCGGCCGCTGTCCGCGGCGAGGTATGTTGTGATCACCCTCATGGTCGTCGTCTTACCCGCTCCGTTCGGGCCGAGGAAACCGACGACTTCTCCGGAACTGATACGAAAGGAGACGTTGTTGACCGCTCTGTTCCGGCCGAAGCTCTTGCAGAGGTTTTCGACCCTGATCATGACGTTATCTCCCACACGGACTTAGGAGTGCATTCCTCAGGAATGCCTCCCCGGAATGCCAACCCGGACATCCGGGATTAAACGAGAGGATTCTATTGATCGCCGTTCATCTTTCAAAACCTTTTTTATCATGATTTCCATTCGGTTCGCCGGCCAGGGGAATGATATACGGCCGTTTCGTTACAGAGTTGATATCGATGTAAACTTCTGTGTCGTATACGTTCTTGATCAGCTGGTATCGGATCACGCATTCGGGCGGGCCCGACTCGACGATACGGCCGTTGTTTAGGAGACAGAGCCGGTCGAAACAGGTGGCGGCCATAGTGAGGTCGTGAAGAACGGATATAACCGTGATCCCGCGATCCTTCCTCAGCCTGGCGAGAAGGTCGTGAATGCGAACCTGGTGCTTGATATCGAGGAAGGAGGTCGGTTCGTCGAGGAGGATGATGTCGGCTTCCTGGGCCAGGGCCCGTGCGATGATAACCCTCTGGCGTTCCCCGCCGGAAAGCTCGCCCATCAGCCTGTCCCGGAACGCCAGGGTGTCGGTGATTTCGAGCGCCCACCGCGCCGCTTCGAGATCGCGGGTTTTTTCGAATCCCAGCCGGCCCAGATAGGGATATCGCCCCATGAGAACCGTTTCCTGAACGGTGAACGGAAAAATGGACGGCGATTCCTGGGGAACATAAGCCATGACCCGCGCGCGGTCGCGGAAAGAGTATGCCGACAAGGCTCTGCCGAAGAGAACGACCTCGCCTTCGCCGGGAAGACAAAGGCCCGCCATCATCTTGAGGAGCGTCGTCTTTCCCGCGCCGTTCGGGCCGATGATACCGAAGATCTCGCCCCGGTCGACAGAGAGATCGAGCTTGCGGATCGCAAAAGCGCCCGGACCGAAGCTCTTTCCGATCCCCCTGAGCTCGATCGCTGTTCCTGTCTCCCTGTCACCCATTGTAGATCGTCCTCGACCGGTGTTTTTTCAAGAGATACAAGAAGAAGGGGCCGCCGCAGAAAGCCGTGATCACGCCCACGGGAAGCTCTGTCGGATCGAACACCACCCTTGAAGCGAAGTCTGCGAGAACGAGAAAAGCCGCGCCTCCGAGAAACGAAGCGGGCAGAAGCAGCCTGTGATCCGAACCGAGAAGGAGTCGGAAGATGTGGGGGATGATGAGGCCTACGAAACCGATCATGCCGCAGAGCGAAACAACGGCGCCCACAATGAGCGAGGTCGCCAGGAAAGCGATGAGGCGTATTTTTTCCACGGGGACGCCCAGCCCGGCGGCCACTTCATCTCCCTGGGTCAGCACGTTCAGAGAACGGGTGATCGTCATCAGCCAGAGGGTTCCGGCCAGAGCAACGGCCGACACCCATCCGAGGAGGCCGAGATCGATGACGTCGAGACTCCCCACCATCCAGAAGAGAACCCCTCTCGCTTCGCGCATATCGGCGATCGAAAAGAGAAAGAGAATGAGGGCCGCGGCAAAGGAATTGAACACCACGCCGACGAGGATCAGCGTGACCGGTTCCATTCTTCCCCTGACATGGGCGATTCTGTAAACGAGAAAGGTCGCCCCAAGGGCCGCGACAAAGGCCGCGGCCGTTCCGCCGGGAAGAGCCAGCCCGGCCACGCCGACCGTTGTAAACCCGAAGAGACGTGCGGCAATGCCGCCCACGGCGGCTCCCCCGGAAATCCCGAGAATATGAGGGTAGGCGAGAGGGTTCCTGAGCAGGGCCTGCATGACCACGCCGCATCCTCCCAGGCTCCCGCCCACGACGGCGCCGGCCAGGATGCGCGGTATCCTGAGTCTGAGAAGGTTGCGGCCTTTTTCGCTCATTTCGTGATGGAAAAGCGCGCTCCGGATATCGTTTCCGTATGGCCCGCACAAAAGGGAGAGCCCCGCGGCAGCGGCCAGGACCGCAAAGAGCACGCAAAGTGCCAGAACCCATCTCTTTGGAGTCAGTCTCTTCGGCGCCGCCAAGCTTCTCCACTCCTCATGTCAGAAAAGACCATTCAAGGTATACCTCAACGATGCAAAAAACATCGGCTCAGACCGGTGAACCTCGCGCCATAGCACGGCAGATGGGACAAAATACCGTTTTTTCTGAACCTCACGTATCGTTAAATACGCTGCGGTTCAGAAAAAACGGTATTTTGTCCCATCTGCCGCACTCTGGCGCGTCTGCACTCGATGTTTTTTGCATAGTTGAGGTACACTCTCCGAGTCGAGGAACAAGAAGACTTTTGGCGCTTTGAGGCCGGCCGTGGTTTCTTCAGGAACCGCCGCATTCGGGGTGAAGGGTCCGGCCCACAAGAGAAAGGGCCCCGGCCATCCGGGGGCCGGGTCTGTACAAGGGATCGCTGCTTAAAAAATGGATGCGGCCTCCCTTGACGGCTTTCAGAGCCGGCAGCGAATCCCATAGTCCCATGGGGAGAGGATTTTCGCCGGACGCCGGAATGTCCATCGACGAATCGAGAATCACGTCGGGATCGACTGCAAGAAGATATTCGGGATTCAGAACGGGCCACTTTCCCAGTCCAACGGCCACGTTTTTACCGCCGGCCGCTTCGAGGAGCTCGTGCTGATATGTTCCCTCACCGACGACGACAAGGGGCTTGCTTCCCACGATCCAGAGAACGCGCACAGGGACGGCGCCAACATATTTCCGCTTTTCCGTCTCCAATTCCCTTTCGAGGCCGCCGGCCAGGAGATCGCCCTCCCGGCCGAGCAGGATCGTACGGCTTATAATGCGGATCGAATCGAGTGTTTCATCGATCGTGTTGTTCCAAACAACGAGCACGCGAAGCCCAATCGCCAGGAGTTTGTCGTAGCTCTCTCTGAGAAGGTCCCCCGTGGGAGCCAGGACCACGAGATCGGGATCGAGAGACAGGATCGCCTCGATATTGGGTTTGATGAAATCCCCCACCCTGGCGATCCTGCTCGCCTCGGCGGGGTGGTTGCACCAGGAGGTCACGCCGACCAGCCGGTCTCCTGCTCCCAAAGCGAAAAGGATCTCGGTCACGCTCGGAGTGAGAGAGACGATTCTTTGGTAGTTCCCTTCAGGAACCGGCGGGGGAACAAAAGGCTCCTCCTCTCCGCACCCCGCAAAGAGGACGAAAAAGATGAGTCCGGGAAGAGCGATTGTTCCCTTCAAAGGATCACCCTGTTCCTGCTCGATCGCGATTCGCCGTAACTGGCGAGCCGGATCGCAGCCCGGCCCGGGACAGGGCAGACGGTCTCGCACCCGCCGCACCCCGTGCAGCGGTCCGGCTCGACACGGGGAAGATTCATCTCGGCGAAACTCCCGTCGGTGCGGAGGACCTCCTTTTTTTCGAACCAGATCGCCTTGGGCGAGACGGGACAGAACTCTTCACAGACCAGGCAGGGCTTTCCCTGGTCCCAGGGAAGACAGAGACTCCTGTCGACAACGGCCGTTCCGATATTAACCCTGTAGTTCGTCTTGTCCTCCGCGGTGAAGGACCGGATCGCACCTGTGGGACAAACCTGGGAACAGAGAGTGCACGTGGGCTCGCAGTACCCGATCCGCGGAATGATGACGGGCGTCCAGATCCCTTCGAGCCCGCCCTGAAACGATGCGGGATGAACGGCGTTGTTGGGGCAGACTTTCATGCACTGGCCGCACTTGATGCACCTTTCGAGGAACTCCTTTTCATCGCAAGACCCGGGCGGCCTGATGAGGAGAGGAGCCGGATCCTCGGGCGGACCGATCGAGGAACGGGCAAGGGGTGTCCAGACCGCCCCGGCCAGGGCAGCGGCCACGAAGCCCCGTCTGGTGAGAGGAATCCCGGCATCGCGGTTATCGCGCTCTACGGTGAGGCTCGTTCCAGGCTCCGGCCTGAGGACAGGCTCCGGCCTGGGGACAGGCTCCGGCCTGGGGACAGGCTCCGGCCTGGGGACAGGCTCCGGTCCGAGCCGAAAGGAGAGCGCCCCGCGGGGACATTCGGCCGTACAGTTGAAACAGACAACGCATTCAGCCGTTTTCCAGGGAACGCCGCCTTCGGGCGAGGCCGCTCCCTGGCACGTTTTTGTACAGAGCCCGCAGTCGTCGCATTTCGAGACCTCCTTGCCGAGGTCGAGAATCGAAAAACGGGAAAAGATCCCGAGAAGCGCGCCGAGAGGGCAGAGAACACGGCAGAAAAAGCGTGTCATTCTTCTGTTGAGAAAGAGAAGGAGAATAAAGAAAATCCCGATCAGCCAGCCCCCTAAAAAGCGAGGCTCCAACGGACCGAGAAAGTAGCGGTCTAGAAAGAGGTGGCTTTCTTTCCCGAAATCACCGTCGCCGGACAGGAGATCGATCGTTCCTCGGGCCGCGCTGTCCAGGATGGGCAGCAGGGAGAGACCGAGAGAGCGGACGACAAGGCAGATCGGATCGAGGAGGCCGGCCTGGAGCGACCCGAAAAGAGCGGCAGCGAGAAAAAAGACGAGAAGGCCGTACTTGATCGATTGGTGCTTTCCTGTTTTGTTGCCGTCGATCCGCTTTCGGGCCGGTCTGGACGGCGAGATCTCCGAAACAGCATGGCAGAGCGTCCCCATTGGGCAGGCCCAACCGCAGAAAACTCGACCGAGAAAGATCGTGAGAACGATGACGATCAGCGACCATCCAAGGTTTTCGTAGAGCGTTCCCGCGGCAAGCAGCGACGTCACGGCCGCCAGGGGGTCGATCTGAAGAAAAACAGAGACAGGCCTGGAAAGGGTGTCGGTCGCTTTTTCAACATCTCCAATGATGCCGTGGTAAAAGGTTGAGAGCAGAAGCCAGATAAAGAGAAGAAAAAAAAGCACCTGACAAAAACGCCTGAACCATCGTGTCATCCGCCCCGACTTCACGATTCAGACCTCCAGTTCCTGAAAATCGAGCGAATGGAAATCAATCGTTCCCAAGCCCATTCCGGCGGCAAGCGGAATGGACGCGATCTCTTCCGGGGCCCTTTCGAAAAGTGTCGCGCCGTAGGCGTCGACGGCCACAGGATCTGCGGAGACGGCGATTCTGTTCAGATCACGCGTGTCTCTGAGAGAGCCTCCCTGAGGTCCGTTCCTGTAGATCACGCGAAAGGCGTCGAGAAGAGTGAGATCGGGCCGGGCAAACCAGGCGAGCTCGGCAATGACACGGTGCATCTGCTGATGGAGCCGTCCCCTGAGGCGGCCTCCGCCCAGAATTCCGAACCAGTTCTTCATCCCCATGGTCAGAACCGCCGATGAGTGATGCTTGGCCACTGGAATGTTGATAACCTTGTCGGTTTCGAGAAGAACGCGGAGCACGGGCCACGGGCCGATCACTCCGCCGAAATCCTTTTCAACGAAATCTCTCTCCCTGGGAACGAGAATGTCAACGGGAAGTCCGTCGAGGGCTTTTCGGATGCCGCTCCTGTCGAAACAGCGGTCCGGATTGTTGCAGGGACTATCGGAAACCGTCACGCGGGAGGCCCCGGCTTCGAGACAGAGACGGGCCGTTTCTCTGACAACGAGGGGATTCGTGTTGGCCGCGAGGCTCGGCGGCCGATCCCAGCCGATGTTGGGCTTGATGAGCACGCTTTCTCCCTGAGAAACATAACGGCTCATCCCTCCCCGGGCTTCGAGGGCTTTTGCAACAACCTGAACAGGATCGGTTCCATGAACAACGGTGAAAGACTGTTCTTTCTTGCCGGCAGGCGGTTCAATACGGCCCTTGCGTGAAAGGAACGGGGATTTTTGCCCCTCTTCGAGGGGGAGTCCTTCATCCCTGAAACGATAGAAAAGGGCTGTAGAGAGAGCAGCCAGTGATGTGGCTGCCGCCGTCCGTTTCAAAAAAAACCTGCGATTGATTTTTTTTTCTGCCATTGTCTTCGCCAACACCCGGAGCGTCGGTTGCTGCGCGGTTTCGTTCAAAGCCCGGCGTTTGCAGTCAAGCCTTTCTGAACATACCGGCCGGCCTCTTGAAGAAGCCTGTCCACATCTTCACCGATACTGTCGCACCTGATCTTGACATAATACCGATCCTGTTGAAAGAGGAGGGCCCCGCCGCCGATGATGCTATGGGAACCGATTCCGGGCGAAGGGCAATCATCGAAAATTTCATTTTTGAATATTTGCACGGCATTTTCGGCAAGACCCATATCGTAGACCTCGATATTCAGATAGGTTTCGCTGCTCAATACCGCCTTATACTCCCTCACCCCCACCTTTCGGAAATCGAGGTTCAGGTAAATCTCTGCTCCGCCATTGATAAGGTCGAACAAGCTCTCCCGCTCGAATTCCAGGTATTCACCTGCTTCACTTATGTTGCCCACGTCCCCCTTTCGCGGAAAGAGAGACTTCAGATCAAGAGATGCTCCATTCTCCTGATTCGGTTCAGTCGATTCAGCTCCACAAGCAGAAAGAATGATAAAAAAAATAATCAAGAGCAGGGATTCTATGAGCATGTTTTTCATATGTGATCTCCTCTTTCTTATTACTCCCCCTCTTTTCAGAGCATCTCTCTATCATTTATCACAGGCTTGGATCTGTTGAAATCGAAAAACAGGAAGGGGGACACAATGCTTATTGCGTCCCCCAAAAAAAATTTTCCCCCTAACGGGGGAAAACTTTTCCACCGTGCTTTTCATCAGCCAGAGATGGCGGTTGGGGAGGGGAATGACTCTGACCGACTCAATAACCGCAGTGGACTTATTTTTGGTTTTTTAACGGGTAAATATATATCACATTCAATCAAATAAAACAAATAATAACTCAAATCTTTCCAGAAATTTACTCTCCCTATTTCACCATTCAAGACCCAGGTTTACAATACCATTCGACGTTATCGTAAAGCATTAATTGCCATTGGATTAAATCGAAAATAAAATCGCCGTTATGTCAAGAAAGCTTGATCACAAGTGGATAACTTTCCACAATCTGAATGCGGCCGTTCACTTTCATTTATGTCGTATTATTTCACACTCTCTGTTTGAACAGGAATCTCTACCTGAATATCGGAATTATTTCCCTGTTCTCCTCTTTTATCCTGTTTTTCGGAAAACACTTTTTCTCGAAGCGAGATAAAGCGCGGCAAGTGGCGGATATTGTCCAGATCGCGATCCTTGGCCATCCATGAAAAATCGAGAAACCCCTCCTCGACAGATCGTTCAAGATGATGAATGGCTTTCTCCGTTCTGTTCCAGATGGAATAGAGACACGCCAAGTTATAATGGGCATTCGAGATACCTTCTGTATCAGGAAAACTGTTGATCAGCTTTTTGTACCAGAGCTCGGCATTCTCATAGTCGTCGAGTTGTTGATATTCATACCCGATATCAAAATAAAGATTCCTCGAAAACTCCTGTTCCAGCCGCAGCTTGCGGCCAAATACCCCCTTGAATATCCTTCTCTCATCGACAATCGTCCGACGTTTTCTGATCCATTCCTTCATTTCATGAATCATGGCGCGCACATGGCGGTCATAACCGGCTTTGGCTAAAGAATAACGGGCGTAACCCGACAGCTTTATCCTTCGACTCTCCTCGATCAACTCCGGAGTAATCGTCTCAACGGACCTCAAGTCACGAAAAACGAGCCATTCTCTGAACAGCTCGGCCCGGGCCGGCAGAATCAGCCCTTCCAACTCTTTTTCAAGGTTTTGTCGCTTATTTTCACTCAACGCCATAATGGCGAGAACTCTCACGATGTAACGGTCTGGTCCGCGTTTCCCGATGCGGCCGCCG
>CAZWHE010000004.1:0-58535 GCA_964633825.1 uncultured Phycisphaerales bacterium
CGAGGAAGACGGTCCCCCCTTCCGCGCTTTCGAAGAGTCCCTTTTTCGCAGTTCTGGCGTCGGTGAACGCGCCCTTTTCGTGGCCGAAGAGCTCGGTTTCGAGAAGCGTCTCCGGCAGGGCCGTGCATGTGATCGTGAGAAAGGGCTTGTCCGCGTCGGGGCTTTCCGTGTGAATCGCCCGTGACACCAATCCCTTGCCCGTGCCGCTCTCCCCCGTGATCAGAATCGTCGAGGCGCCCGATCCGGCGATGCGTTCTATCAGGGCGATGATTTCCTTGGTCTGGGGCGAGGAGCCGATGATGTTGTGGACGCCGTAATCGCGGCGGTCTTTTTCACGGATCTTCCGGATCTCTTTACGGAGGCGCTCCGTTTCGAGGGCCTTCTCCACGGTGATCATCATCTCGTCCATGTCGAAAGGCTTTGTGATGTAATCGAAGACACCCATCCGCATCGCTTTGACGGCGTTTTCCACGGAAGAGTATCCCGTCATCATGATAACCACCTGTTCGGACTCCTTTTTCTTCAGCTTTTCCAGGATGGTGAGCCCGTCCATGTCGGGAAGGGAGTAATCGAGCAGGATCAGATCGAACTCGTCCGAGAGAAAGGATTCGATTCCCTTTCGACCGTCCTCTGCCTCGGTGATGTGGAATTCGGCTCGCGTCAGGCGATCGGAAAGGGCGTTTCTGATCAAAGGATCATCATCGATGATCAAGATTTTTTTTTGCGCCATAGAAAACTCCCTCTCATCAGGGGTTAACCGCGAAAAATTACGCGTCGACCCGACCATTGAAAGGGGGCAGAGGGGCGGCGTCAACCCATTTCCTGGGGAGAAGTGACATTACTCTTTTTGAGAAGGGGTATTACCTTCTTTGTTGATGAAAGGAAAGAGGTTGCGCGATGTGGAAGAATCAAGGCCGTTCCATGCCTTGCGGAGGGAGATGCGCGACTGGGAAAGATTCACCTCCGCCTCGACGAGATCGCGCTGGGCTTCGTTGAGACGGACTAAAGAAGCCTGCCCCGCCTGAAATTCTTTCAGAACAAGGTCGCGCATTCTAACGGAGAGCTGATGATTGCTGCGCTGAAGCTCGAGCTGTTCCTGGGCGCTCGTTAAATTCGACACGGCCTGTCTGACCTGAGCGGCCACGGCCAGCCAATGGGCAGCCAGTTCATATCGGGCCTGGTCCGACAGGGCGAGCGCTTCCTTCTTCCTGGCTTGATCGGAAAAGCCGTTGAACAGGTTCCATGCGAGGTTGAGCCCGGCCGTGGCCGAGATATCGTCCGGCCGGAAGCTCACGCTGTCGATCCGCTGCGGACCGTACGCGGCCTGGAGGGAAACGGTGGGGTAAGAAGTCGCGCTGCTCTCATCGACTTGAGCCTTCGCTCTCTCGAAAGCATGCCTGAGCTGTTCCAGGTCCGGGCGGTGTCTCAAGGCATGGCGAAGCTCTTCCTTTTCGTCGGGAGGAGAGAGGTCTTTTTTTTCTTCCTGCGCGAGTGGGGGGAGATCGATACTTTCCAGGGGAAACGATTCGGAAAAACCCATGAGCTCGGCGAGGGCGGCCAGCGACACCTCGAGGTCGCTCCGGGCGACGATCAGGCCGGCCTTTGCCCCGTTGAGGCGGACTTCGAAGTTGAGAACTTCGCTCAGAGCGGTGGAGCCCGCCTCGTGCTTCAGCCGGGTTTCTTTGAGAAGCCGGGTGTTGAAATGCGCATCCTCTCCGGCAACGCGGATCTCTTCCCTGGCCAAGAGGGCGTTGAAGTAGGCCGTGTTGACGGCTTCGATGAGAAGGCGAATGGCATCCCTGTAAGCCGACAGGCTCTCCCTCCAGCCCGATTGGCCCGCCAGGATGCGGGCTTCACGGGCCAGCCCGTCGAAGAGAACCCAGTTGACGGAGAGGTTGGCCGAATAGGTCTCGTAACGGTGATCTCGGCCGGGCCAGGGGAAGCGGAACGCGTCGGGTATTTTCTGGGTTCGCGTTGCATCGGCCAGGAAGTCGAGCCTGGGAAGGTACCCGGCCTGGGCCTGGTGGATCCGGGAGTTGGCCGCACGGATGCGCGCCGTTGCGGACAGCAGGTTGGGATTTCCTTTCAGAGCGCGGCCTATGGCGGCTTCTCTCGTAAGGGGACGGGGAATTTCCACGGGCTCCGGGATTGCAAGGGCTCCCTTCTCCTCTTTCGGGGCGGTGGCATTCTCCTCTTGGAGCGAAGCGGTTGTTTTTCCTCCGCGAGAAACCGGCCCGGCCGGAGGGGCTTCACCGGCGGGTGGGGTCGTCTCGCATCCCGAAGCGGCTGCGCACACCAGGACCATGGTCAGTTTCTTGATCAGATCGTCAAACATCATTGTTGTTCGCCCTTTTGAGAGATGGCTCCACTTCTTCCCGCGTCGGCCGCGACCCGGTTTTGACCCAGCGGATGAAGACGCGGAGGTCGTTCAGCACTGCCGCCAGGCAGGGGACGAGGAAGAGGGTGAGCACCGTTGCGGCCACGACGCCGGAAGCGATTGACAGCGCCATGGGAATCAGGTACTGGGCCTGCACGCTCTTCTCCGTGATGATGGGAAAAAGACCGGCGCAGGTGGTGAGCGACGTGAGCATGATCGCCCGAAAGCGCCGGCTCCCCCCCTCGACGAGCGCCTGGAGAAAAGGAACGCCTGATGCGACCTTGTTGTTCACGCACTCGATGAGAACGATGGCGTCGTTCACAACGATACCGGTCAGAGCCACCATGCCGAAGAGACTCATCATCGTCACCTCGAGCCCCATGATGTAGTGGCCGACCAGGGCGCCCACCAGGCCGAAGGGAACGGTCAAGAGGATGAGCGCGGGCTGGATGTAGGACCGGAAGATCGTCGACAGGATCAGGTAGATGAGAAGGACGGCGAGAATGAACCCGGAGAAGAGGCTTTCGATCGATTCGCGGGAATCCTGCTGTTCCCCTTCGATCGATGTGATGAGTCCGGGATGGCCCTGCTCCAGTTTCCCGAGGAATTCCTTTTGCAGTTCCATTAGGATCTCGCGCGCATTGGCCACACCGGCCTTCACCTCGGCGGTGACGGTCACGCGGCGCTTTCCGTCCTTTCTGTTGATCGAAGCGAGCCCTTTCGAGAACTCCACGCCCGCCACGGAGATGAAGGGGACCTCTTCGCCCGAAGCGGTCCGGATGCGGATCGATTCGAGGTCGGCCAGAGACCGTCTCTCGTCGAGAGGATAGCGAACCTTGATCCGCACGTCGTCGCGGCCCCGCTGGATTCTGACCGGCTCGGCTCCGTAGTAACCGTGGCGGAGCTGGCGTCCCACGTCGTCGAGCGTCAGGCCCAGGGTGTATGCGAGCGGCTTGAGCTTGATGCGGATTTCTGTTTTACCCAGCCGGTAGTCGTCCTCGATTTCGTAGACGCCCTTGTATGACGCGAGCTTCGCCCTCAGCTCCTCCGAGGCGCCGAGGAGGCTGTCGTATTCGTCTCCGAGGAGCCAGATCTCGATCGATTTACCCGGCGGACCGTGTTCCTGGGAGCCGTACCTGAGGGAGAGAGATCCTTCTATGGGGCCCACCTCGTTTTCCCAGGCTTCGTTGATTTTCTTGAAGTAGATCCCCCTTTCTTCCGACGGGAGGAGCTCCACAGTGACCTCGGCGAGGTGGCTCCCCTTCAGTGGGGAGTATCCCGAGTGGCTTCCCAGCACGGAATAAGTGGAGAGAAGGAGCGACGCGCCCGAAGTCGTGGGTGTTTGTTCCGCCACGGCGCGTATTCCGTCTTCCATTTTTTCCATGGCTTTTCGCGTGGTCTCCAGCGGAGTGCCGTCGGGGAACTCGACCCTGGCGATGAGGAGATCGTTGTCGGCGTCGGGAAACATGACGAACTTGAGCATCCCGCCCGACCAGAAGCCGAGAACGGTCATGATCACGAAGAAGGCCGAAGCGATGACGGGATAGCGCCACTGGATGACCCATCGCGCCATGGGGGCGTAGATCCGCTCGACAAACCTCTCTTCGAAAAGCTCCATCCCGTTGCGGAAAGCGGACATCCACCTCTTGATCGACAAGGTCTTTTTTCTCTCCGGAACGACCGGGTCGGGGAGGTGGTTGAGATGCGCGGGCAGAAGAAGAAGACATTCGACGAGGGAGACGGCAAGGGCGGCGATGACGGTCATGGGCAGAATGGCGATGAACTTGCCCATGATGCCCGACACCCAGAGGAGGGGGAGAAAGGCCGCGATCGACGTGGTCACCGCGGCGACGACGGGCCAGAAGACCTCGAGTGTTCCGTCGATGGCGGCTTTCAGGGGCGGTTTTCCCTTCCTGCGGTGAAGCGAGATCGCCTCGCCCACAACGATGGCGTCGTCAACGATGATGCCGAGCACCATGATGAGGCCGAAGAGGCTGATCATGTTGATCGTCTTGCCGTGGGCGGCCATGACGGCCAGGGCCCCGGCGAGCGAGATCGGAATGCCCATGGCGACCCAGAAACCGAGCCGGAGCCCCAGGAAAAACCAGAGGAGGCAGAAGACGAGAAAGAGCCCCAGCCGGCCGTTTTCGAGCAGAAGATCGATCCGGCCGCGGATCATCTTGGAGAGGTCGCCCCACATGGTGAGCGTCACGCCGGGCGGAAGGATCTTGTTGGTCTCTTCGACGAACCGGGTCGCGTCGCCCGAGATCGTTATGGCGTCCTCTTCCTCCGTCTTGAACACGGTGATGAGAACGGCGCGCTCCTTGTTGATAAAACCTTGAACGGGATTTTCCTCGAACCCGTCGCTGATCTTGGCGATCCGGTCGAGGCGGATCAAGGTGCCGTCCGGCCTGGTGAACACAACGAGGTCGGCGAACTCGTCGCCCTGGTACCGGCGGCCCATGGCGCGGATCTTGAACTCTTCCTTCTCGGTGCGCACGTTCCCGCCCGGAAGGTTGAGGCATTCCCTGCCGACCCGGGCCGACACCTCGTCGAAGGTGAGGCCGTATTCCCGAAGGCGCTCCTCGGACACCTCGATGGAGATCTCGTAGTCCGAGATTCCGCTGATCGACACCTGGGAGATCGTGGGGATGCGGAGGAGGCTGTCCTTGATCTCCTCGGCCTTCTCCTTGAGCTGTCTTTCCGGGATGTCCCCGCTGAGGCAGATGCGGCAGACGGGAAGGCGGTATGCCAGGAGGGAGACCACGGGCTTCTCGGCGTCCTTGGGGAAGGTGGTGACGGCGCTGATCTGCGCGCGCACGTCGTCCATGACTTTTAGCTCGTCGGCGTCCTCATCGACTTCGACGAAGCCCAGGGCCAGCCCTTCCAGCGCCGAGGCGTGGAACTTCTTGACCCCCTCGATTCCTTCGATCGCTTCCTCGAAGCGCTGGCAGATTCCCTCCTCGATCTCGGCCGGCGTGGCGCCCGGATAGACCATGTCGATCTCGATGATGTCTATGGAGATATTGGGAAAGAACTCCCTGTTCATGTAAGAGATGCCGATGAGTCCGCTCACCAGGATAATGGCGAGCAGGAGATTGGCAAAGATGTTGTTGCGCGCCATGAGTTGGATCACGTTTTTCATGGCACGTCACTCTCTTTTCAGGGAGACATCGAGAAGACTTCCTTCGAGCGGCATGGCGAGCCGTGTGGCGATCATGATGTCGCCGTTCTTCACGTTGCCGCGGATGAAAATTTCGTCTCCGCTTCTGTGGATGACTTTAACGGGAAGGGTTTTGAGCCGGTTCTCAACAGCGAGGCGGATGTTGAGGTCGTGGCTGACGGCGGAAGCCGGAACGCGGAAGACACTGCGGGCCGTCTTTCCCGGGATCTCCACCTCGCAGAACATGCCTTCCACGAGAAGGGCGTCTCCGCCGGGCGCAATCGGAACCTCGACAACGACATTGGTGGTGACCGACTCGGCGCGGAACCGCTCGGTCCGGGCTAGGCGGCCCGGCCAGCTGTATTCTTCCGGGTTCTCCATCCAGGTCACGGTGATCGTTCCTTCGCTCGGAAGGGTTGCGGGCTTATTCGATTCTTTCGCGTTCCAGCCGAGGGGGAACCATCGGCTCATCTCGCGGCTGTCGAGAGACACGGGGATTTCGATGAGGGAATCATCGACCATGGTGAAGACGGGCTGGCCGGGCGTGACGACCTGGCCCTCTTCGAGGGAAACGTCTTCCAGGCGGGCGTCGAATGGAGCGGCCACGGTCGTTCTCTCCAGATCGAGGGCGGCCGTTTCCCGGTTCACCTCGGCCCCCTTGAGCGACACCTTCAGCTCGGCGAGCTGTATCGGGTAGAGGGCGAGAGCGTTTTCGAGAGCAACTACCTGCTCTTCCGCCTGGGTGAAAGCCCTCTCGGCGGCTTCCACTCCCGAAAGGGAACCGACCTCGTTTTCATCGAAGAGCTTCTTGACCCTCTTGTACTCCGACTCGGCCAGCTCCCTTGAGCGGCGGCTCAGCTTCAGGCGCTCTTTGTCGTTCTCGATCTGCTGCCTGACGAGGTCGATCTGGGCGTTGAGCCTTTCGATCTCGGTGGCCGCCTTGTCGAGGAGCAGCTTGTATGTTCTGGGATCGACCCGGAAAAGGAGGTCGCCTTTTGCGATGACTTCGCCCGCTTCCAGGCGGGGATGAATGTCCACAACAAGCCCCCCCACTTCTGGGCTGACGGAAACGCGCGTCCTGGCGCGCGCCGTGCCGTATCCCCTGAGCGTGACGGGATAGTCATCCGAATGAAGAACGATCCCCGTGACGGGGAGAGCCCTTTCGCCGGCCTCGGTTTCGGCGGGCGGTTTTTTCATTCCCGACAGGGCCTGGTATACGGCGAACCCGGCGGCAATGAGGAGAACGACGAGGACGAAACGGACTAAAGTGAGCATGTGATGTTCCGGTCTATAGAACAGTACCAGCCGGCGGAGCTGCGCGAAAGGTCCGCATAATCGATTTTAATCATATCGTCGGGAAACGGCGTCGCGATAACTTTTTTCGATTCATATTCATCTACGTTTGAGTTACTGTGTCGGCGAATCAGAGAGAAAATCGGCGAATCGGAGAGTGAGATGAACGATCTGTTGCGGATCTTTTTCCTTCTCCTCTTTGCGTTTCTTGCGGGGTGCGAAGGGCGGAAAGATAAGCCCGTCAACTTGCTCGTCGTGGTGGTGGATACTCTCCGGTCAGACCATGTCGGATGCTACGGTTACGAGAGGAAGACCACACCCGTCATCGATACCCTGGCCGAGGACGGGATCGTGTTCGAAGAGTCCATTTCCCAGGCCGCCTTCACTCTTCCGTCCATGGCCACGCTTTTCACATCCCTCAATCCCATGCGCCACAATGTCAGAAAACATCCCGATGAACAGGGCGGAACGGACGGTCTCGACCCGGACGTCGAAACACTGCCCAAGGCGTTGAAGACAGCTGGCTATCGAACGGGTGCCGTGGTTTCGAACGCTCTCTTTCGGAAACGGTTCAGGAGTGGTTTCAGGACCGGCTTCGATTTCTTCAATGTCGGCTTGCGCCGGAGGGACGCCGGATCCACCACCGATGTCGCGATTCGCTGGCTCGACGAGAATTCAGGTCCCGACAAGCCGTTTTTCCTCTGGGTGCATTACATCGATCCTCATTGGCCCTACAACGCACCGCCCGAATCGCAGAAACCGTTTCACCACGAAGACAAGGGGGAATTCTGGTCTCTCCTCCAAGGTTTTCACGACAAGAGCCTTCCCCGCGACCGCATTTATTTCGATTGCCCTCTCGGCCCGGACGGCGTGGCTTCGGGGATCTGCGAGTACGACAATGAAATCGCTTACGCCGACGCTCAGATGGGGCGCCTGCTCGGGCGCATGAAGGAAAAGGGGTTGGACGAGAAGACGCTCATCGCCGTTGTGTCCGATCACGGTGAGGCCTTGGGGGAGCACGGTCTCACCTTCACCCATTCGTTTTATCTCTACGATGAGATTCAGAAGGTGGTGATGATTCTGCGGCCGCCGGGAGGATGCCGTCCCGTGCGGATCAAGAAGCAGGTGCGCCTTCTCGATTTCACCCCGACCGTGCTCGACATGCTCGGCCTCGATCCCCTGGAAGAGTATGAAGGCCGGAGCCTCACTCCTCTCTGGACAAAGGGCGAACAGGCCCTTCCCGATCTCCCCGCCTATGCCGAGAGCGAGCCGCGCTACCCCCGGGGCGGGACGTTTCGGTATCCGATGAGAAAGCGTGCCCACAAAACGGGCAATGCCGGCAAGTGGAGGATGGTGCGCCACAAGGGGTACAAGCTGATCTGGATCCCGGGCGAGGGATGGGAGCTCTACTCATTGAACAAAGATCCCGCAGAGCTCCATGATCTTTCTTCGGCGCCTCCCCGGGAGGCCGGGCCGCTGGCGGATATTCTGGAGAGGTATATGGAGGAGGAGGCAGAGACCTCGCCGTCCCGGGAGTGCGGGCTTGACGACGATACACTCGGGGAGCTAGAGAAGGTTCTCGAAAGTCTGGGGTATTGAGGGGAAGAACGCTCGTCAATCTCCCAGAACAGACATGGCGAGCCTGTTTCGTTTTTCCCCTTTCGCAAGGGGAAAGGGGACGTGAGCCGGATCGCCGATGAGCACGGGGAGGAGGTTTTGCCGGCTCGCCCGGTATCTGAACACGGGACCCCGTGTCCAATCATCCGATGCGGCGTTCAAAATATTGGTCAGGCGCCGCCATGTTTCCCCTGTCGACAGTCCGGCGGTGTAGAGGGCGGGAAGCGCTTCCGACACGCCCGTAATGCCCGTCCCCTTGATGAAGCCGATGTGCGCGGCGGCCCGTCCTTTCCAGAATCGCCTGGCGATTCCGGTGGGATGGGAGATATCGACCCCGTCGGGTGTTCCGTCGATGATGACGGTTCCGCGGAAGGGCGCCATGGACGGCGGGCCGGGCGAGGGTGTCGGTTTTGTTTCAGAAGGGAATACGGAAGTCCAATGACCCAGGCTCTGTCCGGCGAACACGAGGAGATCGGCGTGACCCGGCATCCTCGATCTTTCCCCCATGTCCACGGCGGGATCGTCGACAACGAGCCGGCTCGAAGCGACTCCGTCCCCGCGAAGGCGCCTGACCAGCGCCGATGTCGCCGGCTTCAGGCGCTGCGGCACGTTTCTGCTGTTGAGCACGATCAGCGCGCGGCCGGGCTTGCCTTCTTTTTTCTCCCTCTCATACCTGGGCGCCGCCGGAGGGCCGCAGAGCGGCAGAAATCCGAGCCGCGCCTGGATGGGATGGTTCTCTATGCGAAGGGCGTCCACGATTCTCCGGACGAATCGGGCTGTCAGAAAATCGGCGTCAACGGCGATGGCGAGAGTGACCGGCATTCCGGCCCAAGCCGATACGGTGTCCGGGAGGTCTTTCAGGGAATGGTAAACAACCGATCCTCCCCGCTTTTGTGCGAGCTTGGCAAGGTCCCACTTCTCGCTTTCCACAGCGTTTTCGTCGGCGATCAAAACGTAAGGCCCTGCACCGGAATCATTGACCTCGAGAATGTTGCCGATCCGGCATTTGACGAGCCTTCCGATTTCTCCGCGGTAAAAATACCACTCGATCAGGCATGAACTGGAGAGGGCGCCGATAAGCACAACGGTTAAAGCCCCAATGGTTCTTTTTTTGTTCCAGCCGCTGAGAAGGATTCTCGCGCAGCCGTCGAAGATCCAGAAACCGGCGGCCGCGGGAAGGAGAAAGCATCCGCCAACGCGGAATATGCCGGGCCGCATATTGGCAAGCAGGATGAACAACACCATCACGGCCAGGGTCCACCGTTCCTGGGAAGCGGCGAAGGACCAAACCTCCGGTTTCCGGTTAGGGGGCGCAAACCGTGTGGTCAGCCAGGTCATGCCGATGCGGAGGATGAGCGCTCCCCCAAGGATGGCGGCGATCCCGTTCGCCGGGGGGAGCATGGGCCCGCCGATGCCGGACATCGTGAACGCGATCCAGGCTGAAAGGACGATGAAAAGCAATACAAGAGCTTCCGCCCGGGTGAATTGACCGAGGATCCAGCGCTTCATCGAAGGTATTCCGCAAACAGTCCCGAAAACGGATCGAACCATGGCCATTCTATGGTGGGTCAGGCACGGAGATCAAGCGCTTAAAATATGAAGAAGCACCCTTACTGAACTTCCTTTTCTTTTCCGCGCCAGAAGGGCTCGCGCAGGGATTTCTTGTCGATCTTGCCGGAGCCCGTTCTGGGAAGGCTCTCGACGATGTCGATGGAGCGCGGGATCTTGAACGGGGCGAGACGGCCGCGGCAAAAAGCGATGAGATCACCGATATCGACGGTTGTTCCTTTCTGGAAAGCCACGGCGGCCCGGACCGATTCGCCCCAGGTCTCGTCGGGAACGGCGAAAACAGCGGCTTCGCGCACCGCCGGGTGGGCGAAGAGAATATTCTCCACCTCTGTTGAATAGACCAGTTCGCCGCCCGTGTTGATCACGTCCTTGATGCGGTCGACGATCGTGAGAAAACCCTCGGCCTCGACGTGCGCCAGGTCCCCCGTGTGAAACCAGCCCCCACGGAAAGCGCGGCGCGTCTCTTCGGGCTGCTTGAAGTAACCGGGCGTGACCGTGGGGCCGCGCGCCACGATCTCGCCCACCGTCCTGCCGTCCCGCGGGACATCGCGGCCTTTCTCGTCCTTGACCCGGACATCCACGCCCCGGATCGGCCTCCCCGTCATGGCCCGGTATCTCCGCTGTTCTTCCGGGGGGAAGGACCGGATCTTCTCGTCGAGGAGGGACATGGTGAGGAAGGGGCTCGTTTCGGTGAGCCCGTAGGTCTGGATGTACTCGCAGGGGAAGAGATCTTCGACTTTTTTCAGAAGCTCCGGCGCCATGGGGGCGCCGCCGCTCATGATGAGACGCATGCTTTTCAGCCTCGATTTGTCGGCCGCCGGGTGATGGACGAGACGGACGAGCATGGCGGGAATGAGGTTGGTGATCGTGACCCCTTCCGATTCGATGATGTCGAAGACGGCGTCCGGCTCGAAGTCGGTGAGAAGCACGTGGCGCCCCCCCACCTTGGTGACGGCCCAGGTCGCCCACGCGTCGGCGAGGTGGAAGAGCGGCGCGGCGTGGAGCCAGACGTCGTTTTTCGAGAGGCCGAGCTCGGCAATGGCGGCGTCGGCGTGGGACGAGACGTTTTTGTGGGTGAGGATCACGCCCTTGGGCGCGCCCGTCGTGCCGCTCGTGTAGTAGAGCTGTGCCGGGTCGTCTCCGCCCGAAGACCTCTCCTCGGGCCGCTGGGCTTCGGTTCCTTCGGGAGCCCATTCCCCGTCTCTGCAAACAACGAGGCGGGGCCGGGATTCGGGGATTCTGTCGAGCGCCGCATGGGCCAGGGGCTCGAAAGAAGGTTCCGTGACAAGGAGATCGGCCCCGCTATCCTTGAGGATCGAGGCGACCTCGCGATCGGAAAGGCGTGTGTTGACGGGAACGAAAAGAGTCCCCAGCGACGCGGCCGCGAAATAGGCTTCGAGAACGAGGTGACAGTTGCGGTGCAGCATGGCCACCACAGGCTCTGGGCCCGGTGATTGGGAAAAGAG
Organism: uncultured Phycisphaerales bacterium; assembly: GCA_964633825.1. Classification (GTDB taxonomy): domain Bacteria; phylum Planctomycetota; class B15-G4; order B15-G4; family CAYZWU01; genus CAZWHE01. The sequence goes on from CAZWHE010000004.1 coordinate 11,486, forward strand.
ATCGGCCAGCCGGGCGGCGCGGCCGGCGAATTGTCCGTATGTGAATGATCTTCCGCAGCAGGAGAGGGCGTGTCTGTCCGGACAAAGCCGGGCTGTTTTTTCGAGAAGGTCGAAGAGGTTTTCGCTGGGTTTGTCTGTCATGGCGATATTCGGCGCGATGTGAGGCCCCATTGATGCTTTGAGGTTTATTTTAACGGATCGATGTTAATCTCTTGTAAAAAACCAAGAAGCATCTATTAAAAGAAGAATGACATAAGGTATCGAGAGAGATGCCACGCCATTGAAAGAGATATTACTTCGATGGAGAAAAGACGATGAAACAAACCCTTATCGTTCTTGTTATCGGCCTCTTTGTTCTGGCCGGATGTTGCGGCAATGTGTGCAAAGAAAAGTGCTCGGAAGAGAAATGCACCGCTTCGGGCGAATCCTGCTCCGGCGGTTCGTGCAAGGAGAAGGCCGCGTGCTGCGGGAGCAGCTCCTGCAAGGAGAAAGCCGCGGCATGCAACGCCCTTCCCGGAGAATACTGCGACATGGCTGATCGCTGTTCCGACTGTGCCAAGATCAACGCTTCGGGCACCGGCTGGTGCCGGGCCTGCGGTGTGGGCTGGGTCGAGGGGAAAAAGGTGACGAGCAAGTCGAAATTCGACAGGCTGACGAGCGAAAAATAGCGAGCTGTCCGATTACCTCACTCTCTGCAGATATAACTGCCCGTTGAAAAATTCACTATCCATCAGCACTTCATATATCTATCAGGCAGTCGCTTGGTAGATGTTGACGTGCTGTTGAATTGTGGATTGTTCAACGGCTTCTAAGGGAACCGGCCCGCCTACTTTACGGTTTTGACAGTTGTTCTTCGTAAATAAAACCCTTGACTCTTCCGATATCCGGATGTGCTCCGTATGAAAACCCCCGTTTCCAAGTGGCCGGACACCCGGCATCCAGGTAAAATCGTGCTTGTTTCGTCTATCCGGCACTGACGGATTCACCGGTATAAAGTGATGCTCTGGAAAAATCCAATCGGCAAATGTTTGTGATGGAGGGTGTTTGGACAATGAATCGATCCATCGACAGGCTGACTATAGAAGGATTCAAATCGATCCGCAAGTTGGACGGCTTCCGGCTGCGGCCATTGAATATCCTTATCGGAGCGAACGGATCGGGCAAGAGCAACTTCGTAAGTTTCTTCTCACTGATCCGTGAAATGGTCGAAGGCCGGCTCCAACATGCAGTTGAAAAGGCCGGAGGTGCGGATGTGCATCTCTTTATGGGACCGCAGATAACCGATCAAATTGTCGGCAAGCTGCATTTTGGGATGAATAGATACGAGTTCTTTCTGGAGGCGACATCGGACTACCGTTTGGTGTTCGCTGATGAGAAGGTAATTTATCAAGGATCCGAGAACACGTATCCAGTCGATCGTTCGATCGGCAGCGGCCACATCGAGTCCAAACTGAAGGAGCAGCTGGAAGGCGGCAAAAACAAGGCGATCTCGGATTACATTTACAAGGCCGTGTCGAGCTGGACAGTTTATCACTTCCACGATACCAGCGAGACTGCACCAATGCGCCGTACCTGTTCGATCCGCGATAATGAGCGGTTGCGTCCGAATGGTGGAAATCTGGCAGCTTTCCTGTTGAATATGCGGGAAGAGAAAAAGGATTCCTACGCGTTGATCAGGGATACTGTGAGGCTGGTCGCCCCGTTTTTCGACGATTTCAAGCTGCGGCCGAAAAAAGGAAATGCTGACACGGAACTGGAACTGGAATGGACGCAGAAAAACAGCGACTATCCCTTCCACGCCAGTCAGTTTTCCGATGGCACGATGCGATTCATCGCCTTGGCAACGGCTCTGTTGCAACCCAATACTCCGTCAACGATCCTCCTCGACGAACCGGAGTTGGGTCTTCACCCCTCTGCCTTGGAAGTGATGGCAGGTCTCATAAGCCAGGCATCAGCCGGTACCCAGTTGATAGTTTCCACCCAATCGGCAGCGCTTCTGAATTATTTTGAACCGAAAGACGTCGTTGTGATGGACCGGGAAGCTGGGGAATCCCGGTTCCGGCGCTTGTCCGACGTTGAGCTGAAATCATGGCTGGATGAACAGTATACTCTCGGTGATCTATGGCAGAAAAATGTGTACGGGGGAGGCCCGGTACATGAGTAGGGTCGTGGCGGTTGTTGAGGGGCATACGGAACTGGCTTTTGTGCGGGACGTACTGGCGCCTGAACTTGGACTTCAGGGTGTTTTCCTATACGCCAGCCTGGTCGGCATGCCCGGCCATAAGGGTGGCGTTGGTAAATATCAAAGAGCTCAGCGGGACATTCTGACAGTCCTCAAGAATGATGCCGGCGCATTTTGCACAAAGATGTTCGATTATTATGGCATGCCTGATAGCTGGCCTGGAAGAAGGCAGGCAGCCGGCGAAGTGCATAACAGGAAGGCTTCTACTGTCGAAGATGCCATCAAAGCGGATATAGTTAAAAGGCTCGGAGAGAATTTCAATCCCCGTCGGTTCGTTCCGTATATTCAAATGCATGAGTTCGAGGCATTGCTTTTCAGCGATCCTGTCGTTCTTGGCGAAGCAATCCAGGTCCCATCAAAGGCTTCATCACTGGCAAGTATCGCGAACCAATTTGGATCGCCGGAAGAGATCAACGATGACTCCCAATCAGCTCCATCCAGACGGATTCTGCAGATGTTGCCGAGATATCAAAAAGTGGTCCATGGCAACATTGCGGCGAAAAGGATCGGATTGCAGCATATGAGGGGAAAGTGCCCGCACTTCGACGAGTGGTTGAAAAAGCTGGAGTCCTTGGCTTCAGCGCTGTGATGTTCTACCTCCGGTTCAAAGCCCGCTGAATGGGGATCCACGCCGGTCGCTACGGGACGGTCGTTTTTCTAAAAACGTTTTGGCGGAGCTTTGAATTTGAACCCGCACTTCCATGTCCTAGCCCAAGTTCGGTAGTTGTTGACGTAAATCTTTATTTTTCAACGTAAATTTCCAATGGCCTTCGCTACAAACAAATCATTTTGATGTGTGTCCGTACGATACGGCTCGACCAACGCCCAGTAAGCGGTGTCTCTTTCCCTTTTTTTTACGGTAGCGAGGACGGATAAACATGCCTGCATTGTAGAGAGTTGATCAGCCAAAACAACCGGCCTGGTCATCACTACATGGGTTTTCAACTAGGAATGATTTTTGCATGAGTACTGTTTAATAATTTATGCAAAACCTTGTATGTCTCTAACCGGGCTAGTGATGAATTCGATGTGCTTTATGAAAGCGGTGTTGTTTATCTTTTTAAAGTTAACAATTAATACAAGAACCACAATAAACGGAATGGCCTCGCTCGTTTACTTGCTTGTCGTGATCGGTCTCTTTACCCGAGGCGTGATCGCACAGGAGGACGACGCATGCCTCGAATGCCATGGAAAGTCCGACATCAAGCCCGAAACAGGGGACATGGACCGTCCCCTGTTTGTTGATAAAGAGACCTATTCAAGGTCGATTCACGGCTGTGAGGACCTCGGGTGCATCGACTGCCATGTCGATCTCGACGGACAGGAGTTTCCGCATGAGACGGCTGTCGAACCCGTGGACTGTGCCGAATGTCATGACGATGTCATGGAGACGCTCGACAAAAGCCTTCATGGCCGGACCCGCGAGAAGGGAAACCTCGAAGCACCCACCTGTTCGGCTTGCCACGGGAAACACGACATCGATTACGTTTCCGAGCAGGAGGGCTCTCTGTCCATTCACATCAACTGTTCCCGCTGCCATCAGGATCAGGGAAAGATTTACGCGGACAGCCTTCACGGCCAGGCGCTTTTCAAGGAAGATCCGCTGGCGCCGACCTGCGCCTCCTGCCATGGGGGGCACACGGTTCTGCCCTCCAAGCACCAGGATTCCTCCATCTCTTTTCATAACATTCCGCGGCTCTGTGGAAGCTGTCACAAGGAAGGGGCGCCCGTTCAGGAAGTCAGGCAAATTCCCAGCGAGAACGTTTTCTCGAACTACTCGCAGTCGATTCACGGGGAAGGTCTTTTTAAAAAAGGCCTGACCGTCACGGCTGTTTGCACAAGCTGTCACACGTCGCACCATGTCCTTGCCCCGGACAATCTCGAATCGACCATTCACCGCGACAATATCTCGTCCACCTGTATGGAGTGCCATGTCCTGATCGAGGAGATGCACCGCAAGGTGATCAAGGGCGAGCTCTGGGAGGAGAACCCGAGTGTAATCCCGGTCTGTGTCGACTGCCACGCCCCCCACAAAGCCCGCAAGGTTTACTACGACCAGGGCATGGCTGATGCGGACTGTCTTTCGTGCCATGCTGATCATGGGTTGAAAAAAGAACGAGGCGGCAGGGACATTTCTCTTTTTGTCGATCATGAGGATCTGCAGGATTCCATGCACAGCGGTGTGGCTTGCGCCCAGTGTCATACCGGCGGCACCTCCTCCGAGTTTCGGCCCTGTTCCACCATGACCGGAAAGGTGGACTGTTCCGTCTGCCACGCGGATGAGGTGGAACGGCACGAGCGGAGTATTCACGGCATACTTGCCGGTCTCCGAGATCCGGAAGCGCCGATCTGTGCGGACTGTCACGACCCGCATCATGTTTTGGGGAAGGATGATCCGGGCTCACCGACCTTTCCTGCGAACATTCCCGATCTCTGCGGGGAATGTCACAGGGAAGGGGAAGAGGCGGCTTCGAGGAAACATTCGAGCCAGGATCATGTCGTGTCCAATTATTCAATGAGTGTCCACGGGAAGGGATTGATCGAGAGCGGCCTCCTCGTCACAGCGGTCTGCACGCACTGCCACACGGCCCACATGCCGCTCCCTGTCAGTGATCCCGACTCGAGTATTCACCCCGACCGGCTTCCGCTGACATGTTCCAAATGCCACCACGGCATCTACGAACAGTTCTCCATGAGCATTCATGCAACCGGGGAGGGGACAAAGGAGAAGCCGCTTCCCCGATGTTACGACTGCCATACCTCTCATACGATCGGCAGAACCGACAAAGCCGGTTTCCGGGCCGGGATAATCAACAAGTGCGGCCGGTGTCACGAAGAAGTCACGGAAACGTACTTTGATACATACCACGGAAAGGCCAGCCGGCTGGGCCGTGAGCCCGCCGCCAAGTGCCACGACTGCCACGGCGCTCACGGAATCCTGCCCACGACGGACCTCAGGTCCAGCCTGAGCCGCGACAATATCGTGGCAACATGCCGGCAGTGCCACGAGGAGGCCCATCGCCGTTTCGCCGGATACCTGACCCATGCCACGCACCACAACAGGGACAAATATCCTTTCCTTTTCTACTCTTTCTGGGGGATGACGTTTCTCCTGATCGGTACCCTGAGTCTGGCTACGCTCCACACCTTCCTCTGGCTCTGGCGGAGCTACAAGGCGCGGAGGGAAGAACCGCCCCGGGAGAGCCACGCGGGATCGTGGCAGGTTGTCCGTTTCACACCGCTCCAGCGGACCCTCCATCTGATTATGCTGCTCAGCTTTCTCGGTCTCGCCATTACGGGCATGACCGTCAAATTCGCCTACACCGACTGGGCCCAGGTCCTGATCGGCGCCATGGGAGGCGTTGAATCGGCGGCTTATCTTCACCGCATATGCGCTGTTCTGACCTTTGGGTACTTCTTCACCCATCTCATCAGCCTGCTCGGCGTCGTCCGTAAACAGGGCTGGAAGGTGCTCTTCGGGAAGTCAACAACGATGCTTCCGACCTGGAACGACTGGGAAGAGCTCAAAGCGACCTGGAAGTGGTTCCTCGGAAGGGGTTCCCGGCCGGTTTACGGCCGCTGGACCTACTGGGAGAAGTTCGACTACTGGGCCGTTTTCTGGGGTGTGGCCATCATCGGTTCGACGGGGCTCATGCTCTGGTTCCCGGAATGGTTCACCCGGGTCTTACCCGGCGAGGTTCTGAACGTGGCGACCATCATCCACAGCGACGAGGCGCTCCTCGCCGTGGGATTCATCTTTACCGTTCACTTCTTCAACACTCATTTCCGGCCGGGCAAGTTTCCCATGGACCCCGTGATCTTTACGGGAAGCATGCCCCTCGAGGAGTTCAAGAGGGAGCGCGCCAAGGAGTACAGCGAGCTCGGTTCGTCCGAAAAGGTGTTCGAACACTTCACCCAGCCGAGAAGCACCACCACCCTCCGGGTCGTCAAGATCTTTGGCATCAGCGCCTTGATTCTGGGGATCTCGATGGTCCTGCTCATCCTCTACGCCATGATTTTCGGGTATCGATAGCGCACTCTATTCCGTTCTCCGGCCGGGATATTTTTTCTTGTGCTTGACGTGGGCGTGGTGGCAGTTCCGGCAAACATCCTGGGGCACCCGGTTGATCTTCTGGTCTTTTTCACCCTTGAGTTCCCTGCCTGCCGCCTCGAACTCGTCCGCCATCTTCTTGTGAAGACTGCCGGGGCCGTGGCACACCTCGCACTGGACGTTCAGAAACGACTTCGAATTCGGATCGTCCATGCTCTTGAATCCGCCCGCCCCGTATCCCGTTACGTGGCACTCGATGCATTTCTTGGCTTTTGGGGGATTTTTCAGCTTCAGCTTCGGGTCGAGCACGTCATCGATCTTGTCGTATTCATCGGCTTTCAAAACCGCGAACGTCGAGGCGTGTTTCGTCTTGGACCAGGTGTCGAATTCTTTTTCGTGGCAGGACTTACAGGCCTCGGCCCCGACGTAGACCGCTTCTCCCAGGCTTGTTGTCGAAGGACCGCGGTTCTTTGCCCAGGTTCCTTTGACCTCCTCGCCTCTCTTGTGGCTCACATGCGGGTTGTGGCATTCGACGCAGCTGTTGGGCTCTCTTTTTTTGATGAATGTGGACTTCCCCTCTTCGAACAGTTTTTTCAGCTCTTTCTTGTCCGTCTCGACGTGTTTCAGGCCCGGCCCGTGGCACGATTCGCACCCGACATGGCCGACCGAGCTTGAAAGAGCCTTGAGATTGTCGTCGGAGAGATACTCTTCGAGCTCCCCCTTGTCGCTCGGAAGGTTGAAGCCGCCCGGTTTCCCGAATCCCGTCGCGTGGCATTCGACGCAGAATTTTCCCGAGTCGGTGACATCTTCGACCTTTGTATACTCCTCTTTCTTCAGCGGGTCGAGAGCTTTCGCCATCTTGCTGTCTTTGATGAAAGCCTTGTGGATTTTGAGATGGCATTTCTTGCACTTTTTCGATCCCGAATACCGGCCCTGCGGGCTTTCTTCGACCCGCGCAGTATTACCAGGCCGTTGTGTTGTGAGGAACAGGAGCGACACTCCAACCGCTACGATCAATGCCATGGGGATGGACCGGCGGAAAGAATTGTTATTCGTTTCGATCATGACGCCTCCAATATGAAAACTCTGTCCGTTGGAAATATTGACTGAAAAGCCTTTGGAAATCGCCCTCGAGTTGTCCGCCGGCGAATCATCTCTCAACTCCCGAAGTGAAGAAGGGAAACTGCTTGTCCGTCAGTCTCAGGAGAAGAAAGGGAATAACCAGGATGACGGCCGCGGCGATGAGGCCCTCTTTGTCGAAGATCCCGGGCAAGTAATCCGTGAAACCCCGGTAGCTCTTCGAAACCAGCTGTCCGCCGATGACCACGTTCCACCGCATGAGCAGAACCTGCGCCAGCAGGAGCACGGACGAGCTGAAGATCAGCAGGTTGGCCAGGCGTACGGGAATCTTGAACAGAACCGAGACGGAAAGCATGAGGAACGGGCCGAGCGAACAGAGCAGGAGTTGAAGGAGCACGTAGGTGATCCAGAGGTGGCCGGTGATGAGGTCCTTCAGAATAGCCCATTCTTCGGTCTGCTCGTATGCCAGGGAGAGAACCTCCATGAGCTCCAGCGTGACGGCAATGATCATGAATCCCCATAGGAAACGGGCCATCGTGTTTATCACGTTCTGATCGGCCGGTATCTTCCTGGTCCAGGTCACGAACTGGTAAAGAAAGATAAGCACGGCGATTCCCGATACGATGGCCGAGACGAGAAAGATGATGAACATGAGCGGCGTCGACCACCAGGGATTGGCCTTGATCGATCCGAAGAGGAATCCCACATAACCGTGGAGAACGCACGCGACGGGGATGCCGAGACCGGCCAGGATTCTCGTGATCTTGTGATCGATACGGTCCGTCTCGGCGTTGCGCTTTGTGCATCCGAGAAGAACGATGTAGTAGAACCTTTTCGTGATTCCCCGTGTGGCTTTCCAGCGGGCGATGAAGTCGCTCCGGTAAAGAAACCAGATCTCGAGGAAGACGATCACCGTGTAAAAAGCATAGACGAACCCGAAACCACTCATGGCGGATTTGAAATTCGGTGTGATCACGATGTTGAAGGCGCGCTCGGGACGTCCCAGGTGGTTAAGGAGGGGGACGGTGGCGAAGAGCAGGAAAGCAAAAGACGAGACGAGTGCGAACCGGGCGATGGGGCGCAGTCCCGAAAAGCCGAAAACGTGATAGAGGGAAGAAACAATGAAGGCGCCGGCCACGAGCCCGGTGATATAAGGATATAGGACGATCATAACCGTCCAGGTGACGTGGGTCTCGTTGGGAAAGACGAAGCCTTCCATTATATGACCTCCAGATCGAGGCCGATGTAATGGCACTTGGGATTGGTGCCCAGCTCCGGCTTGAGAAGGTTGTAGCGGCGTTCGTGGAGAATCTTGCGGATGCGGCTCTTGGGGTCGTTCAGGTTCCCGTGGATGCGGGCCTCCCGCGGGCAGGCCTGCGCACAAGCCGTCGGTTTGCCGCGATGGATGCGGTGGTAGCAGAACGTACACTTGTCGGCCGTCCCGGGCGGGTGTTTGATGTAGCGACAACCGTACGGACAGGCCTGCACACAGTAGCCGCATCCCATGCAATGCGTCTTGTCGATCAGGACCACTCCGTCGGGCGAATGGAATGTGGCGCCAATGGGACAGACCTGTGTGCAGGCCGAATTCATGCAGTGGTTGCACAGCTTCGGCACAAAGAAGGCCTTGACGATGTGCTTCTTTTTCACGAGGTCTTTCTTGAAGCTCTTCAGCGCCCCGCTGGGTGAATCGACATGGACCTTCTCGTGCTCGTCGATCTCGTAGCGCTCCACCCAGGTGCGAAAATATCCGTCGGGAACTCCGTTCTCGATCTTGCAGGCCCGCACGCAGGAACCGCAGCCGATGCATCGGGTTGTGTCCACAACGAAACCCCATTCGAGATGCATCAGATCGTCCACAGAAAGCGGCGGCCGTTTTTCCCGAAGAGAAGCGAACGCCGCCAGAGAGCCGACACAGACGCCCGCCGCGTTGTAGAGGGCGAAGCGGATGAATCGCCGGCGGCCGGGGTTGTTCGGGTTGTCACTCATCTTCGAGAGCCTTTTCCAGGATTTCGTCGAGATCGTCCTCGCTTTCAACCAGGTCGCTGTCGTGAATGTCGTCGAAGTGGCAGAGGAGACAGGCCTTCGTTTCTCGGGCGATCTTTTCCGGGTTCAAACCCTCGTCTTCGGCCATCACCCTGATGTGTTCAGCGGAATCGATGTGGGGGATCTTATCTTCGGCTTTAAACTCTCTCGATTCGTGACAGAGAAGGCAGAATCGCCGGTTGCCGTTCTTGAAAATCCTGCCCGCTGTCTCGTTCTCTTTGTGGTAGAGGTGGCAGGCCGTACAGCGCAGAAATGCATGGTTGTGGGTCTCGAAGTCCTTGACGACCCCGGAATGGCAGTCTCTGCAGACGAAGATTACGGGGTGGCCGTCGATCCGGCGATGGTCTTCCTTTGGTGGTGCATCGTGGCAATCGCTGCACTCGTAAATGACCGGATGAATTCGGGCTTCGGATACATTTTTCAGGAGGAAGAGCGGCTCGTGGGGGCTGTGGCATTCGATGCATCGCGTCTCCGGGTTGTTGACGCGTAGGAAGCCGTAGTGCTCCACCGGATCGATCTGTGGAAAAGTCCGCGGCCGCGCGGCCAGCTTCCGGTGGCAGAACAGGCAGCCTTCCAGGGTGTACTCCTTGGGCATGGCGGCGGATTCTTCGGAAATCATTTCACCCTCTTCCATGTGAAACATGACGTGTCGATTCCCGGGGCCGTGACAGTCTTCGCACTTGACGTTGAAATGGATGTCCTTTTCGTGGACTTCGTGGATTCCGTCGTGGCACTCGCCGCAGATTTCGTTCCCCTGGTGGACAGGGGTTGAGCTCATGATTTCGAAGAGACTTCCCAGTCGATAATGACCGACCTCGCCGAAACCTTCGGGGCGGAGCAAGCGCTGAGTGACGAGGGCCGCGATGGCAACCGCGGCCAGGAAGGAGAAGATCCGCCGGACATGTGCCGTGCTTTTCATCGAACAGCCCCGAGAATACGATCATGAAACGCCGGATGCCCAGGTTTTCTCCGGGTCGTGCTGCATGATATCGGTAGGGGAAAAACAGCAAATCTTGAGCCATAGACTGCAATTTCATATAATGTTTATAGGTTTGTCCGTTTGAAAGGGAGTGCTTCGTTTCGGGGCACCTCTGACGAGATCGAGGGCCTCCATTTTGAACAAAATACATGTTATCACCATCGCCCTGACGCTTTTCTCCGGCCTGGGCATCGTACTGATCGCTATGGTCTGGACGAGCTCGGGGGAAAGTTATGTGGACATGGAATCCCCTTGCCGGATCAAGGGGCCGGAAGTGAGGAATGCCGAGGGATTGGGAAGCCTTCGCTTCTGCGTAGCGACCATGTGGAGCCCGAAGGAGACCTTTTCCCGATACCGCAAGCTCGGTGAAGGGATCGGTCGGTTGATGGGCGTCGACCAGACATTCACGATTCACTCTTCCTACAGAGAGGTGAGAGAAGCCCTGGAGTCCGGAGCGGTGGATGTCGCCCTTGTTTGTACAGGCACCCTGGCACAGCTCGCTTCCTCGGACAGTGTGGACGTGCTGGTCATGCCCCGGTTCCTGGATGGGTGGGAATATCGTGGGAACATTCTGGTCCCTGTCGAGAGTTCTCTTCATTCTCTCTCGGACCTAGAGGGCCGGACCATGGCGATGACGGACCCTGAATCCCTCACGGGCTGTATCATGCCGACAGCGCTTCTCTACTCCCTCACACCCGACCCCCAGACCTTTCTCAGCCGTGTGGTGTTCACGGGAAGCCATGACCGCGCGGTTGAGGCCGTCGCCGCGGGCCTGGTCGATTCGGCCGCTGTCAACGAACTCATCTATCACTCCATATGCAGCGAGGATCAACGAATAAAGGCCGGGACCAGGGTGCTCTGGAGGAGCGAAGCATACGGACCGCCCCCCGTGCTGGTTCCCCGAGGACTCTCCGGAATCGTCAAGAAGAAGCTGCGCTCCGTTTTCCTCGGCCTGCACAAGGACGGCGAAGGATATGCGATTCTCCGGTCGCTGGGGATCAAGAAATACGAGCTGCCTCCTGAAGGGGATTACGACACCGCCGCCGACCTTTTCCGGAAGATTCAGACGGCCGGAGGCTGCCCGTGGCCCTGAGAAACCTGACTCTCGATCAGTTTCTGCTCTTGACCGGCTGCGTCATTCTGCTCGTCTTCTTTCTTCCCACCGCGACCATTCTTCTCTGGTGGCACCCGAACGAGCAGGAGACGTCGCTGATCGAGAAGTCCCGGTTCGCGGCCGCCGGGTTGGCCGAATCGGTCACGGATCCCTTGTTGACCGGGGACTCCTATGCGGTGGGTCGTATCCTGTGGGAGACGCTGGAAGCGGGTGAACCGCTGCGATACGCTCTTTTGCTCGACAGGCACGGCAAGGTTGTGGCCCATACCTTTGGAGAAGGGGTTCCGGAGAAGCTCTGTACGCTTCTTGAGTCCAACCAGGAGGGGGTCACGCGTTATCAGTCTTCCGATGGACCCGTCCTCGACGTGACGAGCCCCATCATGGGCGGCCAGCTGGGATCCGTCCATCTGGGAGTATCTCGTGAAGAAGTCATTCAGTCCCAGAAACAGATTATCTGGACGGCCCTTATCATCCTGGCCCTCGCCCTGGCGATTCTTCTCATCGGCGTCCGGTGGGTTACGCTGCTTGTCAGTAGGCCGCTCAGCAGGCTCGAGGAAGCCGCGCGGGGCTATCTCCCCGGAGGGAAAAGCGAATCCGGTCTTCCTGAAACGGATGGGACCGTGGAGGTCAGGAACATCGCCGCCCGTTTCCTGGGCCTTCTTCGCCGTTTGGATGACATGGAGGAGTTGCTTCCCTCCTCCCAGAAGAAAGTCTTTCGTAACAGAAGGAACCGCGCGATCACGGAAGTGTTTTCTCCCTCCCGGCAGGCTTCCCATGGGGGGAGGGAAGACATCTGGTCCGAGACATATCTTGAGGATCGTTACTCCTGGTTGGTTTTCCACCGTTGGATCGCCATCGGCGGCATTATCACCGCCTACCTCATATATCTCTCAACGAACGCGGGAACAACTTCCATGGTTCCCACGTTCTGCATTGTTCTGGCCATGATCGGCTGGAACGCTGTTCTGCAGTTCCGGCAGCGCTGGCCGGATCTTTTCGCCCGGCGCCCGCTCAGGTTCTGGCTGATGGCCCAAATTGTATCGGATCTTTTCGCCCTCACCTTCCTTTTGCACCTCTTCGGAGGAATGGAAAATCCCTTCAAGCTGTTCTATGTTTTCCTCATGGTCATCGCCGGGTTGACCTTTCCCTTCCGCATCAGCGGGTGGATCGCCGTAACAGGCAGCGTTCTTTACGGGGTGTTGATTCTCGGTGAAATGGCATCGTATTTGCCCCACTATCCCTTGCTCTATTCTGCATCGTCGGATGTCGCCGGGGTCTGGAAGATCCCGTTCCTCGTCCTCAGCGAAAGCGTGGGAATGGCCATCGTCCAGGTCGGTGTCGTCTTTTTTGTCCATGCCGTTTCCGTCAGAAGGCAGGAAGCGGAGGCCGCGCGGGAAGCCGCGGAGAAGATTGCACTTTCGCGGGAAAGGATGGCGATGCTGGGTGAGCTGGCAGCCGGAGTGGCTCACGAAGTTCGGAATCCCATTCACGGGCTCATGAATTGCTGCGACATCCTCCGGGAGAAAACGGAGGGGAGCAGTGAAGAGGGGAAACTGATCACCCTGCTGGATGAAGGTCTTAACCGTGTCAGCACGATCTCTGACAGGCTGCTCAGGCTTGGCCACGCGGGCCCCGTACGAAAAGATCCCGTTGATTTGGGATCTGTGGTTTCAGGCACGGTCGAGCTTGTTCGAGAAACAGCCCGGAAAAAAAATGTGAAAGTCGAAATTCGAGGAAGTAGGGATGTGCCTCACATCGTGGGGGATTCGGACAGGTTGTCCGAGGTAGTTCTGAACCTGCTCACCAACAGCCTGGATGCCTGCGGCGAAGGGGACAGAATCATGGTCCGCCTGGAAATCGGCGGTTCTCCCGGGAAAGAAATACGGCTTGTTGTAAGCGACTCGGGCGTGGGAATAGGCCATGATATTCTGCCGCGGATTTTCGATCCTTTCTTCACCACGAAAGCGGTTGGGCAGGGATCGGGGCTCGGTCTTTCCCTTGTCCAGGAAACAGTCCGCCGGCATGAAGGAGTGATCGAGATCGAGAGTAATGTGCGGAAGGGAACGACCGTGACCATCATATTTCCCTTGGAGGATCGGGACTGAGGGCCTGAGTTTTGGAGATGGAGGCCATGAAGCCTTTACGAGTGATGGTTGTAGATGACGAGAAACTGAGTCGCGTGACTATGGCCGACCGGCTTAAGAATGCGGGCTATGAAAGTGAAGCCTTCGACAGGGCCCATCCCGCGCTCGAAAAGTTGAAGTCGGAGTTCTGGGACGTGATCCTGACGGACCTCAGGATGCCGACAATGGACGGGCTCCAATTCCTGAAAGCTGTTAAGGAAACCTCGCCTGATACCGAGGTCCTGATCATGACCGCCTACGGAACCGTGGACACCGCGGTGGAGGCCATGAGGGCCGGTGCGGCGGAATACTTGATGAAGCCCTTCCAGTTTGCCGAGCTGGAGGTCCGCCTTCAGAAGCTCGAAAGGATTCTCGAAGAGCGGCGCCAGCTTCGTCGTTTCAGAGAGCTTTCTACCAAGGCGGGAGCATTTCATGGAATAGTGGGTAATTCGCCGCTCATGAGGAAGCTCTTCGAGAAGATCAATGTCTTTGCTCCAAATCCTTCGCCGGTCTTGATTACCGGGGAGACAGGGACGGGTAAAGAGCTGGTGGCGCGTGCTCTGCATGACAAGAGCGGCAGGGGTGCCTTTGTGGCCGTGCCCTGCGCGGCGATTCCGAGGGAACTTGCCGAGAGCGAGCTTTTCGGCCACGAGAAGGGGGCGTTTACAAGCGCCGTTGACCGCCGCCGGGGCCGTTTCGAAGTCGCTCACAGGGGAACCCTCTTCCTTGACGACATCGACGACCTTCCCCTCGAAGTACAGCCGAAGCTGCTGCGCGCTCTCCAGGAGGGCCGGTTCGAGAGGGTGGGTGGGGAGAAGGCGATCACGGTGAATGTCCGCGTTATCGCGGCCACAAAGAAGGACCTCCTCGGACAGGTCACGAACAAACTCTTCCGGGAGGACCTTTTCTATCGTCTGAATGTTCTGACGCTTTCACTGCCTCCCCTCAGAGACCGCATGGAAGATCTCTCCTCCCTTGTCCAGCATTTCCTCCAGGAGCTGGCCAAGAGAGAGGGTTGCCGGCCGAAGTCTCTCTCCGCCGAAGCGCTGTGTCTTTTAGCGGGGCATAACTGGCCCGGTAATATCAGGGAACTCCAGGCCATCATCGAATATGCGCATGCCGAAGCGCAAGAAGACGAGATTCTTGCCGGAAATCTTCATTTTCCCGGTGACTCTCCCTCAGAATCCTCTTCATCTTTTCTTTTGAAACTGGAGGGTCTGGAGAAAGTCAGCCTGAAGGAGATGGTTGAGAAATTCGAGAATGAGATCATCCACTGGGCTCTCGCCAAGGCCGATGGAAACCAGCAGAAAGCGGCGGATTTTCTCGGGATTCCACGGACCACACTTCAGGGTAAAATCTCCAAGCAACCACCTCATACAAAATAATCAGCTCCCGTTTTATACGTGAAATGCGCCGGAAAGCCGGCATTGAGCGCCGGAAAGCCGGCATCATGTCTGCCTATTGAATTCCTACAAGAAAAATATGAATTCAGCTGATTTCCCCACCTTGCCTGCCATACGCATAAAAAGACCCGGTGCCGAAAAAACGGCATTCCAGAGCAGAAACAGAATGGCGGCTGATGCTCACCCGGTCCAAAATTAAACTTAATATCCTGTCAATCAACGAATTGTGTCCCACCAAGGGGGTGGTTCGCTTGTCGGTACGGCATATGCTTTTAGGAGAGAGTCTACCAATGCGTTTCTCAACATATTAAACGGGACACAATGGACATAAGTGACGTGGATAGATCATTGAGTAACCGGAGGAATCCGGATTCTTTCCTGGTCCGGGCAGGGGTTCGGGTTTCCAGATTTATAATCCCTGTTTTTATCCTCCTCGCGTGTTTCCTCTTCCATCCTGCGTTGGTCCAGGCCCAGGCTGACCCCGGGGATGAGGATTTCAACCAAAAAGGGCCGAAGTGGTATGTTCACGGAAATATCGATCTTCGTCGTGTTGTTCAGTGGAACGACGAGGATGATGATGATGATTTTTACCAGTATCTGTCGCTTTCCTTTGGCGAGGCGACCCAACGGAGGATCACGGGGTATATTTCCGCCAGGATCACCCAGGACCTGAACGGCCGGGAACATCCCGATTCATTTAGTTCTGTTGCTGATACTCACGATCGTTCTTATGCACGGCTGAACGCGGCTTACGTGGATCTTCGTTTCGATGATCTGTTGGATGAAGCACGTTTGGGAAGGCAATGGTTGGCGGAGGTTCCCGAATTTGTCCGTATGGATGGCATTCGCCTGAGAACACATCCCTTGGAACGGGTGTTGAAAACAAAACTGGTGCTCTTCGGGGGAATACCCGAGCACTATCAAGAATCATCCAGGGGCGGAGACAGGGTGATCGGGGGCGGTTTCGAAATTCGGCCCCTTGCGATGACGCACATTTCGGCTTTTTATACTCATCTCAGGGACCAGTACCGCGAAAATCCGCAAAACAATTATCGGACGGTCACTTTCGACGACGACTTGATCAGCGTCGAGCTGCGCCAGCTTTTCTTACAGAGGACGGTTAATTTCTATGGGTTGTATTCAAACCTCAATGGAAATTCCCGGGAATCGAGGGCTCGTTTGGCCTTTGATTCGGAAGACGGCCGGACGAGCATAGGGCTCAATTACAGGACGCTCTTCTCCACGCAACGGTCACTTTCCACAACCTTCGATCCGTATGTTTCGATCTTTCGCGAATACCATCCTTACAACGAGGCCAGCATCGATCTGAGAAGGGAGCTCACCGATACCATCGGAGTGGATGCCGGAGGCTTTATTCGCAGGATGCAGGAGGATCGTGATAAAGGGACGTTCAACCGTGAATTCGAGCGGTACTACCTGGGCGGTCACATCAAAAAGTGGCCCGTCGACGAGTCCCTGATCACATTGGCCGGGGATTTCTACGACAGCGACGGCGACAAATTCTGGGTGGCGGAGGGGTGCTACGAACACGAGCTGTTTACATACATGACACTGAAGCTGGGGAGCGGGTACTCCCTCTACAGAGAAGATCGTTTCACTTTCGAGGAGAAATCGCATGTTCGCTCGGGTTTCGTTCGGATGGACTATGACGTGTTGTCCAACCTGAAATTCATATTCGAGTATAAAGCCGAGCGCGATGATCTGGATACCACCCACACGGTGGAAACCATGGTTCGTTTCCGGTTCTGAGAATGAGTCAACAAAACAAGAAAAAGATAATAATGGAGCGGATCAGGAACCTTCGCGGACTTGTGTTCACCATCTGCATTCTCTCCCTGGCGGTTGCAGGCTGCCAGCTGTTTATCAACACCTTCCGAGGCGGTATCGAGCTGAGCTCCTATCCGCATGATGCTCACCTGGATGCCGATATCGAGTGTCTGGACTGCCACGGAGAGGAGAATAAGGACGGCCTTCCCTCCTTTCCAACGAAGGAGGAGTGTGCGGAATGCCACGACGAGGAGGGCGACGAAGCGCTCCTGTCGAAGTTTTTTGAAGGGGAGACGGCGGGCTGGGTTCATGCCGGCCGCCAGGGAAATGAGATCGTATTCGATCACGCTCTCCATTCTCAGGGGGACGGGGAGAGTTGTGTCCGGTGCCATGACGATGTTTCTACGTCTTCTTCGATCTGGTCGTTCATGAAGGCCGGTATGGATGACTGCGAGGCGTGCCACGAGGAGGAGGGGCGCTCCCGGGAAGAATGTTCGGTTTGCCACCGGGAGATTCGTAAGGAAAACCGGCCCGCCACCCACGGCGGGGCGTGGGAATTCCAGCACGGGGAACGATCTCGCGAGGGCGGAATCAGGACAGCCGACAGGTGTGGTCTCTGCCACACCGAAGCCGGTTGTGATGAATGCCACCTGAATAATCCGCCCAGATCCCACAATCATTACTGGAAAGGGCGGGGGCATGGCCTGATGGCCGGAATTTACCGGGACCGGTGCGATACATGCCACGGCCGGGATACCTGTGACCGGTGCCACAGCACGACACAGCCGAGAAGCCACATCGGCAATTATGGCTCGCCCGGGAACCGCCACTGCGTGAGCTGTCACCTTCCGCTGTCCGGGCTGGATCATTGCAACATCTGCCACCTGGGTACGGTGAGCCATGATGCCGCTCCAGGGCTTCCGATCAACCTGGCTCACCAGCTCGCTTCGGACCCGGAATGCAGGAACTGTCATTTTCCGCTTCCTCATCCGGACAATGGGCAGAGTTGTCGACTGTGTCATTTTTAACGAGGAAAAGAGCTCAAAGCGATGAGTATATATAAAGATAAATAAATATAATGGAGGATAAAAATCATGAGCCTGATTCGAACCAGACTCTCCATGGGAAACTTTCTCGTGGGAGTGGCCCTTGTTGGGGCTTTGATATTTCAGACCGGCTGCAACCGCAGCAGAAGTACCCATGCCGCCATTAACCTGCTCGTGGGATCGGTGGTCAATGGTGACGGAGACGCCGTTGTCGGCGCCACGGTCTATCTCATCCCGGCCACGGCCGTGGTCCGGACGGCCTTTAATGCCGCCGAGGTTCTGGCCGGTAATTTCAACACATCCGACGAACCCTTGGAGGATCTTGTCGATGCAGCCGGTCCGGGGACCTACAGGAACGCTGTCACCGGAGCGAACGGATCGTGGGGCATCTCCGTCCCCCTCCCATTGACGGGCGACTATTTCCTGTATGTGAGGCCGGGTGCCGGGGACACGGTGCACGTTGACGGCGGGAGCCTGTGCCGCACAGCCATCAGCGCGGAAAGCCTTGCAGGATCGAGCAGGCGGATCGTTCTGTCGGGGAGTCCTCCGGTCGGAGCGACCTTCGTGGGAACGACGACCTGCCTGACCGCGGGCTGCCATGCCGATTACGTGAACGAGGGCCGGACGGCTCACCGCCTCGGTTTCAGCGTTCCCGGTCAGGCGCTCGGACACCAGGACAAATCGCTCTTTCCTGGTTTCGACGACGGGCTGGCCTATTTCACCGCGGCCAACGCCTATACTGATCCCGGCGTCACCAGGATTTATTTCGAGGACTACGATGGAACTCGCAAATTTGACAAGTTCGAAACCTATCTGAACGCCGCGGGTGGAGGGGTGTTGTACTTGTCGGCTTATCTCTGGCAGGACAACGCAACAACAAACTACATGATCACCCTGGTGAACGAGCTCAACGCTTTGGACCCCAACACCCCGAGACATTTTGTCGTGAATCTCACATACGGGGGGGGGATTTACAAACAGCGTTACATGATCGACATCAATCCCACCGTCGATTTGACGGTCCGTCAAGGGCTTTATCCCTTTCTCCAGTTTCAGTCCGCCGGGAAAGAGAATTATTACGAACGTACACGGAAGGTCTTCCGCGATTACCATGCCGACTGGCACTGGGATGCGGGTGTGGATACCGTGTTCGGTACGGGCGATGATGTCTTCAAGGATCCGGCCGTAACCAAAACCATCGAAGGAAACTGCCTGGGCTGCCACAGCAACGGGTGGCAGCAGACCGGCCCCAACGCGGTCGGGGAATTCATGTGCGATTCGGTGGAGGACGCTGTCAACGGGATCTATGACATTGATAACGATGGAACGCTGAACGAAATCAACTTCGGCTGTGAAACCTGCCACGGTCCCGGATCGGCGCACGCGGTTTCTCAGGACGCCGCCGACATCGGCTGCCCGGATAACTACTCGCCGAACCGCGCCGTCATGATTTGCGGCCGGTGCCACGGCCGGATCAAGGGCTGGGGTTCGCTGCCCAACGACCATCCCCAGGACGCCGCCGATCTGTTCGCACCCGCGGGCATCCGCAGAACGACTTATCTCACGAATTATTCCCAGCAGAATGGTCCGCTCGTGTCGAAATATCATGCCGACGGAGATCACGCCAAGTCGCACCACCAGCAGTACTCGGAGCTGATCCGCACCGGTAAGCATAGAAACGACCGGATACTCGTGGTTTGTTTCGACTGCCACGATGTCCACGGCGACACCACTTATGAACACATGCTGAGAGACGATCCGACCGATCCGAACAGTACGCTCTGCCAGAACTGTCATGCTTTGGATCCTTCGGCGCACATGCTCCAGCAAACCGGCTCGGTCATGGGCGGTCAGACGACGGCGTGTGTCGACTGCCACATGGCCAGGACAGCCAAAACCGGTGCAGGGAACTACGGATTTCTCCTGGGGGCTCCGACCGGACTCGCTGCCGACGCCAACATCGTCTACTGGGAGAACGATATCGCCACCCACCTCTTTGACGTTCCCGACAAGTTCTGTCCCGGAGTGGCGGGTGTGACGCCCGGCTCGGCCATGCCTATCCCGTACACGAATGCCTGTGGGATCTGCCATGACTGTTCCATGATCCAATACTGGTAATGAAGAAGCCCCTGAAAAGGGGTGAGAAAACCAACACAAAAAAACGGGTCGAGCCCGGGGCGACATTCGAAGGAAGAGAACCTCAGGATCGGCTCGTTTCGATGCCTACCGTGCAAAAACACCAGTGGATGAATACCATGAAGAAGTATCAGGAGACGGGCCGGTGAAATTCTTTCGCAAGACCTATTTCGGTAACCTCCTGAGCAGGATCGGTATACTGATCGCCCTTGTCGCCGGTATGTTTCACATCACCCTCTTCTTCATGGGCTTCCAAGGGGAATTCTATAACCCATACATGAATATTTGGCTGCATATCGCCCTGCCGCCAGTCGTGGTTGCCGGTTTTTCTCTCGCTCTTTTCGGAGCCTGGCGGATGAGGCGGCGGATTAAAAATGAGATGGCTCTGGAAGTTCGCCAGTTCATGGATAAGCGCGAGCTTTTAGAAAAGCACGGATTGTTGAGACCCGGCAGGCGTGATGTCGACGGTAGTTCCGGGAATGGAAAGGAAGACGGCGGCTGGCACGAAAGCCTCATCGGGCTCATGGAAGAGATCGGCGAAAGCTTCAAGGAGAAGCGTTTGCCGCGCCGGAGCCCCATCCTGGGGTTTGCTTTCATAGTCGTTCTTCTTGTGCCCTTCGTGGCGATGACGAGCTATGAGGGGTATCGCTACACGGATTCGGCCGAGTTTTGCGGCCGGGCCTGCCACGCGCCGATGAAAGCGCCCAACACGGCCTACCGGTATTCGCCCCACGCGCGCGTTCCCTGCTCGAGCTGCCACATCGGAGAGGGTGCGTCCTGGTTCGTGCGCTCCAAACTCTCCGGGACACGGCAGGTTTTCGCCACGGTCTTCAACACCTACCACAGGCCCATCAAAACCCCCCTGGAGAACCTGCGCCCGGCCCGCGACACCTGTGAGAAGTGTCACTGGCCGGACAAAGCCTTCGGGGATCGTGTCGTGGATCTTCCCCACTTCGCCTCGGACGAGAAAAACACACCGAGACCACTCACCATGGTGCTCCACACGGGGGGCGGCCCGTCCGGTCCGGAGCCCGCCAACGGGATTCACTGGCACATCGCATCGACTCAGAAGACCGAGTACATTGCCGTTGACCACAAGAGGGAAGTCATCCCCTGGGTGAGGGTGACCACGGAGCAGGGTGTCCGTGTATTTCGGTCCGACGGCCTTCCGGAAGGCGCGCCGCCGCCGGAGGGCGAGATCCGCACCATGGACTGCATCGACTGTCACAACAGGCCGTCGCACCATTATCGCCCCCCTGATCAGATCTTGAACAGGCTCTTTGCATCGGGAACCCTCGACCGGTCGTGGCCCTTCATCAAGCGCGAAGCCGCGCGCTTGATGGCGGACCCTCACGAGGACGGCGACTCGGCCGGGTCGGCCATCGCCGAGGGGTTGAGAAGTTTCTATGAGGCAAACTATCCCGATATCATGGCCGCCCGGGAACACGACCTCGAAAAGGCGATCGAGGAGATTCTTCACGCTTTCGAGTACAACATTTTTCCCGAGATGAAGACGGACTGGCGCGCTCACCCCGACCATATCGGTCACAAGTACACGACGGGGTGCTTTAGGTGCCACGACGACCGGCACCGGGCCGCGGACGGCTCCGTCATCAGCAAGACCTGCGAAAGCTGCCACGACTTTCTGGAGAGGAAGAAGATGGAAGGGAATGAGGAGGCCTTGGTCCGGGGAGAATACAGGCATCCCTATGTTCTGGAGAAGGGCCACCTGGACGTTGAGTGTCACGCATGCCACGACGGCGGTCCGACGCCGCCGCCCACCTGCGAGGGCTGCCACGTGGAGATCAGGGATTTCATTGCCGGGACCCTGCCGATCCTGCCCGGCCTCGCAGGGGAAGCGGATCCCATGGACGGCGAACTGGAGTGCCTCGACTGCCACGACGGGCCGCAGGGGTTCGAACCGGACGAGGTCGTTCCTTTCTGTGCAGAATGCCACGACGAGGAGGAAGGTCCTTCTCCCGAAGAATGGGTCGCATCCCTGGAGAAAGCCCGCCGGGAGGCGAAAGGAATTCTTGACACACGCGGCGGCGGCAACCAGCTCGAGGAAATCGGGCCGGCGCGAAGGGCGCTCGATCTCCTCGACCGTCTCGGTCCTGTTCATAACATGAAATACGCACTCGAAACTTACGAGCACATCGGCAGGACAATCAGGTAAAGCCCTCTACTGCACCGCTGTTTCCACTCCGCTGCTCACTCGGTAATCGCCGTTGTCCCTTTCCACGGCCTGGCACCAGAGCGGGGTTCCCGACGGCGCGCCGGCCGGGACGGTGAAGTCGAACCGGGCCGTTCCGTGGCTGTCGGCCTGCTGCGTGGCGAGCCTGCGGACAGGGGGCGTGAGATCGAGGACGAAGCCGAGGGGCGTTGTCCACGGCCCTCCCCCGTCGAGGGAGTAGAGGTGGAAGACCGTTGATCCCGGCCGGGCGAAGGTCGCTTCGAAATAGGCCGTCGAGCCGGGGACGAGCGCGCTCACTTCGAGCGTGAAGGGCTCGGCCACCACCTCGAACCATTCCTCTCCGGCGGTGCCGCACAGGATCTTGGCCGGGTCGGCGGGGTCGAAGGCGAGCACCCGGATTCCCGAGGAGCATGTTTCATTGAAATTGCCGGCCAGGTGCTCCCACTCTCCCGTCGCCGGGTCGTATCTCCAGAGCCCGTTCTGGGGGTGGAAGCGGGTCGCCTCCATTCCGGCGTAAAGGCGGTCCGGATCGAGGGGGGAGACGGCCAGGGAGGTGATGGCCGTCATCTTCCGGTCGAGATCCCGGCCGGGCGTCCAATAACCGTGCGGCGGGGAGCGGTAGAAGTTCGTCTCGAACCCGAAAGAGCCGTCGCCCGAGTCGTCGTTGGCCAGGATCTCCCACGATGCGGGCGGGGACGTGAAAGGCCCGCCCTCGGCCTTGAGGACCGTGCCGTAGCCCGTGGAGTGCCCGCGCGTTCCCACGTAGAGAACATCGCCCGAGGGCGTAACGGCCATCGACTTGACGTCGCGATAGAATAGGTTCGGGTCGGGATCGCCGTCGAGCCAGGCTTCCCAGGTCGTGCTTCCCCGGTCGAGGCAGAAGACCCCGCCGCGGCTCGTCACGTCTCCCGAAAAATTCCATGTGTTGTCGGAGACGCAGTGCCACTGCATGGCCGAGAGGAGGATCTTCGATGTGCCGGGGAGGGCGAGAAGGTGGCTGCCGTGGCGGCGGAGCGCCGGGTGTCCGCCATAGAGCGGGTTGGGGTGTGCGAGGCCCGTGTTGACCTCGACCCAGTCGTAGCTCGATCCGTTCCACGTGCCGAGCCGCACGCCGATGTCGGTGAGCTTCGGCGACGAGCGGTCGAGCCGGTTCCAGTAGATGGCCAGGATCTCGTCGTCGGAGTAGAAAGCGATGTCGCGGATCACGCTGAACTCCGTGTCCCACGTGTTGGTCATGTTTTTCCAGGTCCCGTTCCACTTGCGCATGATCTTGCTGTAAGAGCCGGTGGCCAGGATCTCCCCGAAGACGGCGAAGACGGCGTCGCTGCCGCTTCCCCTATAGTCGGGCCGCACGGCGACGCACGTCGCCTCAAGGGTCCAGATCTCGTCGGTGTCATAGGTGGTGTTGCCGTCCTTCGTGATCTCGCGGGTGTTCCACTCGAAGCCGGACCGGTCCGTGTCCACGGCCGTAAAGAGCCCCACGTCGCCGCCCGTGTAGAGCATCGTCCCGTCGGGCATGAAGTCGGCGCCGGTCACGGCCATGAGGTTGGTGTTGCGCGATGTCCATCCCGTCCCGACGGGATCACAGAAGACCTGGTCCCAGGCTTCGCCGTCGTCGACGGTCACATAGTGGTGGCTGTTCAGGTGAACGACCATTCTTTGGGGATCGGCGGGCGAGAAGGCGAGGTGGCAGAGCGGGTTGATCTGGCCGTAGTGGAGCCACCCCGGATCGAGGGCAAAGGACGTGTTCGAGCTGTCGAGGTAATAGTAATCGAATCCGTTGGTCCAGTCCCCCACGGGGTAGATGACGTGGCGCCAGTCGCAGTCGGCGCCGGGCAGGGCGGGGTCGCAGCTCGTCCTGTAGAGCCCGCCGTATGTGGAAGAGGCGCGCTCTCCCACGAAGACGTCGTCCGGATCGGAACCAACGCCGTTCCGCACGGTGAGGAAGATCGGATAGGAATAATCGACACCGACCATGGTGGTCCAGTACTTCTCTTCACCCGGAGCCGTGTGGGGCGGCATGGGAGCGGTCGAGCCGATCCAGTCCCAGGCCGGCGTCGGATCGTCGATGTCGCACCGCAGCAGCCCGCCCGGTTCCTGGGCCCACCAGAAATCGTCCCCCCGCCCCAGAAGGGCGTAGACGTGCCCGCGCGGGGTGATATGGATCCCCCAGACGTCGTCGTGGGTCAGGGGGAATGCCGTGACGGTGTCGAGGTCGGCCCAAGCGGAACCGTCGTGGTAATAAGCTCCCTCGCGCGTGGCGAAAACGATCCGGGCCGTGCCGTTCACCTCGGCCGTCGAGATCTGGCGCACCGCGCCGAAACCGGCAGTCTGCGCGTCCCAGAGCCAGCCGGCTCCCGGGTTTGTGAGATCGAACGACCAGATCGAGAACTGGTCGGGCGGCCCGTTGAAAGCGGGCGTGTAGCTCGAAAGGGCCGGGTAGAAGTTGTACCAGCTCGATTGCCAGCGCGTGTATCCGGCTCCGGCATAGAGCGTGTTGCCGTCAGGGGAGAGAGCGAAGCACGAAAAGGGAATGGCCGTTCCCGTGTCGCCCGCATCCCCACCCTTGAAGGAGAATTCGTCGCGGGGGGTGAGGAGGGTCCAGTCTCCAGCGGGCGGCCGGTGGTAGATGCCGCCGTAGGTCGCGGCGAAAACACCCTCCCACGAGCCGGACGCGATGCTGATGATGTCCTCCGCGTAAAAGGACCGAACTTCGTCGGGATTGGTCATCCCCTTGGACCAGAACTCCCATGTGGCGCCGTGATCGAAGGTGACGTGAACGCCGCACATGTCGCTTCCCATGTAAATGGTGTTCCCGTCGGCGGCATCATAGGCGAGGGCGTGCATCTGGCCGCACTTGCCGATGCCGAAGGGCTTGGTCTCCGTTCCGCATAGGGGAGCGGAAGTGAAAACGATAACGAGGAGCAGGAGCGAGATGCGGGCGAAGAGCGACATGGCGGATTTCCTTATGATTCGGTTGAAACAGAGAGAAGAACGATCTCAGGTATCAGAGAGTCCTTGGAACATTATACAAAACGCCGGAATCCTTGTAAATCGGGGATTTCGGGCGATGAGTATTCCCATCCGAACGGTTGCGCACCCCTTCTAACTACCTCGAGAAACGCGGGACAGTCACGAAGATCGGGTCCGCCACGCCCGTTTGATAAGCGGCGAGAGCTTCGGGGGAAGAGTCGAGTCTCAGGTTGGTCTGGCCGAAGTTCTCGTGCCAGTAGCTGACGGCTTTGATCTGCGGGTAATAGGACCCTCCCGGTGTGATCGCATCGAGTGCATCCGTTATCCAGACGTCTTTGGGACCCACGTGGGAATAGTCGATGACCCCCCACTCCAGGACGGCTATCGGTTTTCCTCCCGGTGAGACGGCTTTTATTTCGTTCCAGCTGTCGTTGAGAACGTCGGAGAAGAGCCACCACCCTTCGCCCGGTTCCTGGGGACCGTAAACGCTGACGCCTATCCAATCGATGTACTCGTCGCCGGGATAATACCCCGCCATCTTGTTCCATGGGCGATCGGGATCGTTGTAAGCGTCCACGTGAAAGAACCAGGTGATGTTGTCCACCCCCAGGGCCTCGAAGAGGTCTATGATATGCCGGTAAGCATCCCGGAACCTCTCCATGCCGTCGTAGAGCATGGGATCGCCGTATCCGGTTTTAGTGTCCTTTCCGTTCCAGAAGGCATTCCATGGAAACCACCAACCGTTGCATTCCGTTCCGAATTCCACGAGCAGCGGAATCCCCGTCGCCTGAGCGTCGAGCGCCCACAGGGTCAGCTCGGCGTCGAAATCACCGTCAATGAAACGCTGCATGGTGTAATCGGGATCGGGCAGTAATCCGTTTTGGTTTCGCGGCATCATCCTGATAAACGGAATCCTGCCGGCGCCGTAATAAATCGTGTTGACGTGATTTGTTGGAAATTGAATCCCGGGATGGGGCCGCCACCAGTTGTTTGAAAAATAAGCCCATGCAATGTCCTTGCCCGTGAGGTTCTCGAAGTCGGTGATTTTTTGTGCCGTGACCTGGTCCTCCCAGCCGCCGAAATCGGGGAAAGCTGCGTGGTATATTCGATTGCCTGAAGGAGGAAGGAGCTTTGAAGAGGGCCTCGGTGCGGTCTGGGGAGCGGCCGGGTGAGGCTCCGCTTGGCCGACGGTTTGGCCGGCGTACCGGCAGACCGATCCTGCCGGGCCGGTGAAACAAACGAGGGCGATCGTCATTAAAAGGAGAAACGGTTTCGTCGGTTTACATCCGGATATTTGGAATCTTTCGCGGCTCATTCACTCCTCTATTTTCAACCGGCCCGAGGGGCTGTAAAAGGCGAGGGGATTTTCCCAGACGACATTGCGGATCTCGTCTTCACCGAACCCGCGGTTTCGCATAATGACGGCCGTCTTCGGAACGCCGAGGGGATCGGATATGCCCCAGTCGGCAGACGAGTTGATCAGCATCCTGTCCGTGCCGTACTGCTGGAGAATCGACACGGCGCGCTCGGGGGAGAGCTTCTTGAGCGGGTAGACCGTGTGGCCGGCCCAGTAACCGGCGTCCTTGGTGAGCGCGATCGTCTCTTCCGTGTTGTGGTCGACCTCGGCCATGCCGCGCGGGTAGTCAAGCTCTTTCAGGATTGCCAGGATCCGTTCGATGCCGCGCTTCTTGTCGTTGTGGGGGCTGTGGATCAGGGCCGGAAGCCCGATGGTGCGCGCCATCTCGAGCTGGGCGATGAATGTCTTCTCCTCGGCTTTCGTGATTTGGTCGAGGCCGATCTCGCCCACGGCGACGACGCGTTCTTTTGCAAGGTATTCGGGAATCCGCTCGAGGACCTCGGCGGCGAGGGTCTCGTCGTTCGATTCCTTGGGATTCATCGAGATCGTGCAGTAGTGGGCGATGCCGAACTCTGCGGCGCGTGCATGCTCATAGTCGAGCAGGTGCTCGAAGTAGTCGAAGAACGTCCCGGCGCGCTTTCTCGGGCTGCCGAGCCAAAATCCGCCGGGCTCGACGATGACGCGGATTCCGGCGAGAGCCATCCGCTCGTAGTCGTCGGTTGTGCGCGAATACATGTGAATATGGGGGTCGCAAATCTTCATTGCAGCAGCTCCTTCATGATGGTCGACCGGCTTCCGAATCGACGGCCACGGCCGGAGAAGACAAGTATAGCCCCGGTGCTCCGGGCTGGAAACAGTGAAAAAACCGCTCTTTTCAACGAAATGAAGCGAAAAGGGTTGGGCAAAATTCGGTGATTGCGCCCGCTGTTGCGCCCGCTATTGCGCCCGCTGTTGCGCAGCGTCGAGGTTTCGGAGAAGTCCCTTCTTGCCGGCGCGGGAGACGGGGGTTTCGCCGAAGGTCAGCTTGAAGCCTTTTTCGCAGAGATCGCGGATCGTGCCGGTGTCCGCTCCAACGAGGGACGGGACGGGAGAGAGGAGCTTTCCCGCGGGCCGGGCTTCTCCCGAGATCAGCGCAGCGGCGTGGGGGCAGGCGGCGAGACAGAGGTCGCAACCGAAAACCCGGTCTTTGAGCGGTTTTTCCTCGCCGGGAGAAAAGAGTCCTTTCTTTTCGATTGTGAGATATGAGACGCACCTCCGGGAATCGAGCTCGAATGGAGCTGAAAGAGCCCCTGTGGGACAGGCATCGAGGCAGAGGTCGCACTCTTCGCAGCGGTTGGAAGCCGGGGAATCGGGCTCGAGCTCGAGATCGGTGAGGATTTCGCCGAGCAGCACGTAAGGGCCGAAGCGTTCCGTGATGAGGTTCGTCGAGCGGCCGACCCAGCCGATACCGGCCCGGACGGCGAAGGCCCTTTCGAGAAGCGGCGCCGTGTCCACGGCCACGGCGAAGCGGGCGCTGCCGGCGCGCCTCCCGATTTGGCCGGCAACGATTTCCAGGCTCCGGCGAAACAGGGTGTGGTAATCCCTGCAGACGGCATAAGCAGCGAGCGGTCCGGGCGGCGAAATGGGGGGATAAGCAGCCGCCGCGACGATAACGAAGCGGGCGCCCGGGAGGATCGCGGCCGGGTCGAGACGGAGCGCAAGGTTGCGTTCCAGGTAAGCCATTCCGGCGGCGCAGCCGCTCTTAATCCAGTGTTTGAATCGGGAAAAATCATTGTGAAGCGGCTTGGCTTCGGCAACACCGGCAAGATCGAACCCGGCTTCCAGAAGGCATTCTATGATTTCATCTTTCACGGATTTGAGAATCCTCCAACACGCGCCGGGTGTCAACAGTTGATCTTTCCTGTTCCAGCGGATAATTTAATTCTTTGAGCGGCGGCTCGTTTTTTTGAAAAGGTGCTCGAACAGATGTATGGAAAAGGGAGCTCGTTTTTTCCGAGCGGTATGAACAAAAGGGATTGCCCCTTTTCATTGCCGTACGCAGCGGCAGTGATCATGTTCGTTCTGGCGGGGTGTGAACCGGGGGAATACCGTTCGAGTCCCGGTGAGATCCTCCACACCGTTGAGATCCCGGATCCTTCGATACTCGGATATGTTCGCGCCGATGAGATGGGGCTGCAGGCAATCGCAAGCCGGCTCGAGGGATTCCGCGAAGACACCATGGGCCTTCCCGGCGCATCGCTTCTTGTCGCTTCCCTTCCCTTCGACATGCTCAGCAAAGTCGCCTCGCTGACCCGTGAAGGGAGTCAGATTACGGTTGTGCTTCTCGATCCCGAAACATTCGGCGGGGCCGCGGCCTTACACTTTGTACCCGATCGGCCGGGGAGCCTCGTAAAGCTTCTCGATGCCGATCCCGTCTACAAACGCGCCGGCGAATCGCCTGCCGAGTACCGCCTGGTTCGCGAGATCGATCCGGCAAGGGAGATTCTCAAGCTCTTGAGCTCGGCCGGGATCGACATCGATATTCCGCTGAGCGAAGGGGGCGTGACTTTTCTCGTGGAGGACGATTGTAACGGTACGCTGGTTCTTCCTTCGTTCGATGCCCGCAGGGATGTGAAGGCTTTTCTCGAGAGCACGGATTATCTTGGTCCCTGGGGGGATGCCGGGCTTGTTGTCGATCTCGACATCAACCGCCTTTCCGCGGCCTATGCGGTCACGCTCAGAAGCCTGGATCGATCGATACGAACGATTGCTCAGGAGCTGGACGCTGCTGCAGATGAAAAGATACCCATTCCGCCGGGTCGAATCCTCGTGATCTGGTCGGTGACGGTCTTCAGTATGCTTGGCGGTATGGACGCCGTCCGGTATGTTTCCGCAATGCCGGGAACGGGCGAATCGGAGCTTCGAATTCTCACGGCCGAGGGAAAATGCCTGGATCGCGTCGTCCAGGTTCTGGAAGCGGGCGGCCCGGATCAGACAGGGGCGGTGCCGGGTCTCGTTTCGGCTCAGCTGAAAAGCGATCCCGAAAAAATGGTGCGCCTCTTTTCGGAAGGGGCTTCGTTCTATACGTCTGCGTGCGGCTTGAAAGAGGGGGTTCTCGATCCCCTGGTCGAGGCGATCGTGCGGTCATTTGCGTTCGACGACGGCGAGTACATGCTTGGGGGCGGTGTATCGGGGCAGGAAATCTGGACGGCCCTCTATTCCGGTGTTGCAGAAGAAATCCTTCCCGCCGAATTGAACGGCATGCAGCAAAAAACATGGACGGCCTTCTCCCGTCTTTTCGGGGCGGAGGGCTCGAGCCGGCTGCTTCCGAGCGAAAAGCTTTCGGGGTCTTATTCCGTTTTGTGCTGTGTGCAGCCGAAAAGCGGCAGGGTTCTCGAAAGCGCAACGTTCAAGGGGCATCGCGTGACGGTTCTTCGGAACGAATCGGGCTGGGAGCCCGGCGAGCTGCCGGTCAGGCTTCTCCGCCGGGCCGGAATCGGTGCACCCCCCAGGTCGGGGATTCCGGCAGAAGCGTGCTTTTACGTCAGGTTTTCTCCAAAAGCCGTGGGTGGAAATCTCCTGGCTGCGGCCATGCCGGTCACGGGAATCATTCTTCCTGAAATCGTGGGCTTCGGCCGAAGGGAAGGCCGTGAGCTCGTTATCCGTTTTCCGGGGGGCTCGGCGACTTCGAGCGAACCGGAAGGGGGTGGATCATCGTTGTAAAAAACCCAATCTTCAGCTATCCGGGCGCCATCTATATTCCGGCAATGGAGCTTTGGCTCGATCCCACGCGGAAACAGGATTTCGCCTTTGTGTCTCACGCGCACGCCGACCATACGGCGCGGCACAGAAAGATCCTGTCTACTCCGGCCACGTCGCGCCTGCTCCGCTACAGGCTCGGCATTGATTCGCACATCACCCTTTCTCCCGGGGAGGCCCATGAGACGGGCGGAGGGAGGCTGAGCCTTTATCCTTCCGGCCACATTCTCGGTGCGGCTCAGATACTCGTTGAACTGAATGGGGAACGTTTGCTCTTTACGGGCGACTTCAAGCTGAAGCCTTCGCGCACGGCCGAGCCCTGTGAGATCGTGCCGTGCGATCACCTGATTATGGAATGCACCTACGGCCGGTCTCAGTACCGGTTTCCCGATCGGAATTCCGTTGAAGAACGCCTTATCGAGCACGTGGACGGCTTGATGAGAAATGGGAATGTGCCCGTTCTTTTCGCTTATGCCCTGGGCCGCGCCCAGGAAATGACGCGGCTTTTAAGCGGCAGCGGTTATCGCGTGGCTCTTGAAAAGAAAGCTTTTGAAACCGCCGAGATCTATAAAGAGCTCGGTATTGATCTCGGCTCGTTCGAAAGTTTCGACGAAAACGATTATGAGGGCAGGGTTCTGATCTTCCCGCCCCACCTGTGGCGATCGCCCGTTCTGATCAACATCAGGAAGAGAAAGACCATTGCCGTGACAGGGTGGGCTATGGACGGAAGACAGCAGGCATGGTACAGGTCGGATGCCGCCTTTCCTCTTTCCGATCATGCCGATTTTGACGATCTCATCCAGTATGTTGAGACGGCCCGACCGCGGAATGTCTACCTTGTTCACGGATTTCCCGATTTTATCGACCATCTGAAGTATCTGGGCTGCCATGTCGAACAGTTGGCGTGATGAGAAAGAGGGAAAAAAATGGATATCAACCCGAAAAGTGTCGAAATAACACTAGTTGATAACGCGTAATATGAGTTTTTCGTTGACAATCGTCAGATTTTATAATATTTCTAGTATTGAGTCATAATAGGGTGCTATAGAATAAAATAAGCTAAATCGAGTTGTTTGTTCCGTTACCATCTGTCATCTCCGGTGTAAAGAATTCCGGAGACATATAAGAATTTAGGCCAGAACTATTTAGGTTAACTGATAGATAGTATTCCAGAGAGCAAAACCCGGATGAGCAGCTCCTGTAAGTATTGAGGTGCATGTTCTATCCGGTCTCTGTTTTGTTCGTAAACTGTTGTTCTGCAGGAATTCATGGTAAAAGGTGGAACGAACGGCATTCCAGCTTCCAGTGGAAAGACCACTGGAAAAGGAAAGCCTGCAGCCGGCACGGTTTATCCCACCGACCTTCTTCCACGCCTCGAAAAACTTCAAAAAGCCACATCAAGCAAACCTCTGAAAAAACAGTTGGAACTTCTCCTCAATGATGGGGAATATTCCCCGGGTTTTCTGAATAATGCATTAATGGATATTTATCGAATACACGCATCTGCAGAGGCATATAGCCTGCTGTATGAGCTGAATTACAGGAACTTTTTCATCGTCATCTTCGGAAAGGCCAAACATTATTCTAACCATTTAGATCCCAGGGACATACTGCAAGACGTCTTCCTCTCGATTTATCGATATCCTCATAAATTTCGGAGTGATAAGGAATATTCTTTCAGAAACTGGAGCTATTCCATCATTCGCAATACGATATTAAAGCATCTGAAGCTGAAAAAACCGGCTGAAATATCCTCTGAGATATTGACGGAAATCATTGAAGATAAAAAGGCTTACACCCCTTTGTCCTCTCTGGCCAATAAGGAAAGCATGCAAAGATTCAAGAAGTTTTATTTGTTCTATCTGATGCTTTATTTAAACATTTTCAATTCTTATTTGGCCGAGAGGGAAAAACGGGCGTTACTTCTTGTGGAAGTTGAAGGTAAACGTTATCGCGAGGCCTCTGAAGCACTCGGCATCAAGCTCGAAAATTTCAAAATGGTGGTTTGTCGAGCGAGAAAGAAAATTCACCGCCGATTGAATCAAGTTCTCGGAAGTGCAGGATCATGATGGAAATCACAGGAAACAGGGCTTGCGAACACTTTGAAGCAGAGCTCAACGCCTTTGTGGACGGAGAGCTCAAAGAGCTTCACCTGCAGCGTGTCGTGACCCATCTCGACACGTGTGAATCCTGTCGTTTCTATGTGGAACAGCTCCGGGCTTTCGCCCAGATGCACCGGGACAGCTGCGATCCGGAAAAGCTCCTGAGCGCCGTGGATGCGCCCGCTATCTTCCAGAACATCACGGCCAAGCTTCTGGCCGAAAAGATCGAGAAGCTCTCCGATTTCTTCTATCAGCTCGGCAAGACATACGTCCTGCGCGGAGCGAAAGAGAAGCGGAAAGGCATCCGCACCCGCCCGCTCACTCGGCCCATACCGATCGATAAGGCAAGACAGAGAGCCCGCCGTCTCTTTCTCGAGACAAACGAGCTTTCTTCTCTCAACGGCAACTACGAAAAGGTGCTGAAGAGAGCCAAATCCTTCTTCCGCAAGGGAGGACGCGTCTCGAGAGACCGGATCGAAGTGGGGCGCCGTTTCCTCGAAGAAAGTCTTGCCATTAATTCCGAAAGCGCCGAACCGAGAATCTACCTCGGCTTCTCATACATGCTGACACGGAGATACGACAAATCGCGCGAACAGTTCGGTAAAGTGCTGACCCTTTCCGAC
The DNA here is from genome assembly GCA_964633825.1 of uncultured Phycisphaerales bacterium. Taxonomy (GTDB): domain Bacteria; phylum Planctomycetota; class B15-G4; order B15-G4; family CAYZWU01; genus CAZWHE01. Next base: position 44,481 of record CAZWHE010000004.1, read on the forward strand.
GTTTCGGTGGAAAACCGGATGATCGCCTTCCAGAACCTCGGATATCTTCACGTTCTCCAGAAAGATTATGCCGAAGCGGTCAGCTGTTTCCGTGAAGTCGAGAAGAGCGGCATCATCGAAAAACAACCCAGGTTCTACACGGTTCTCACGAGCCTGGCCATGGCATATGCCAAATCCTCCGACTTTGAAAAATCGATCGAATGTTTCGACAAGATCGTTAAACAATTTCCCAAAAAGGTGACTGAAATCCGGAAGGAGATCTGCTCCATGGAAACCTTCCAGAATCTCCTTCGGACTCAACAGATATTCAGGCAGGACCTTCAAGAGAAGATACCGGCGCTTTTCGCGTCATAATATCTTTCTAAGGAGAGACTAAAATGTTATCGCCTGTGAGATGGACCGGAGCGAAGATCAGCACGATGATCGCAGTTCTTCTCGCCATCTCTTTCTGTTGTCCGATCCTTTTCGCGATCGATGATGAGGACAACGATTTGCCTCCGATTATTCTTCCGAGGGACGGTAACGGGGGCGGCGGGGGGAACGGAAATGGATCGGGATGCCAAGGCCCGCCCTTCTCCATCCATGGAGACCAGGGCTCGCAGGGTCTTGACGATTGTATTGCGGTTGTAATCGATGCACAAGCACGGCTAGTAACCGTTCCCGACAGCGATCAGGTTCCGGGCGTCTGGTTTTCGCCCCGGAATAACGGTGTCAATCTGCTGCTCGTTGAAGCGGGCAGTCCCATGGAACCTCAAAACCCCAACTCCAAGATGCTGGTGACCTCTCCTTCAGGCGACCGGCTCAACGTGATTGTTGATGATGATTCTTTTGTGATCGGCAATCATTATGTGGTTACCGTGACGGTGGCCGATCTTTTCAAGAATCTGGCTCAGATGGATGTCAACTCGGGAACCGAAACGGGTCTGACCTGTCTCATGCTGGGAGGCCTGGACAATGTGAGCGCGACAGAGCTTTCAACCGTTGCCAGAAAGGGAGGCGGAAAGCTCAGGTGTTTGATTGCCAATAACGGCCGTTTTGATTTCACCGATCTCGTAGAAAGGATCGAGGATCATCTCATGCGGTACAGCCTCGACAGACTGGGCGTTGTCCATGTCGGGTACAATGCACAAGGCGCCCCCGTATCCCTGACGAGTATCGTTATTGATGTTGACGAAAACGCGATCGCCTACGGTTTCGAGAATTGCTACGCAATGATCGAGGTGTTTACGAGGGGACACAATACGCATTAACCCCTAATCAAAAAAAAGGAGGCGCATCGATCGATGCGCCTCCTTTTTTTTGATTAGGGGTTAATGCGTATTGTGTCCCCCTTCCGCCACCGCCTGTGCGACTGCAAACTCGTCGGTGTGGGAGATCGAAACGAGAATCCGGGCCGTTCCGATCGCTTCGGCTTTCCGTTTTGCTTCCCCTTCCAGCGTGACGATCGGTTTTCCCGTTTCGTCGTTCGTGATGGAAATGTCTGTCCAGGCGATCCCCTTGGCCCACCCCGTGCCCAGCGCTTTCATCACGGCCTCCTTGGCGGCAAAGCGGCCGGCGAGGCTGACTACGGGGTTCATGAACCGCTCGCACGCTTTACGCTCGGCCGCACTGAAGACCTTTTCGATGAATCCTTTTCTGTCGAGAAGCTTTTTAATGCGCGCGATCCCGATAATATCAATGCCAATGCCTGCAATCATGGGTTGAAACTCCGTTCTGTCGGAAGATATCATAACCGAGAAGAGACTCTCTTTCCGGGAGAAAGACAATAGAACAGACAATTCTTCACGAAGTCAACGACAGCCAGAAAGAAGCGATCCTTCACGAGGAAGGGCCTCTGCTTGTCGTGGCCGGCGCGGGTTCGGGGAAGACGAGGGTGATCACGCGCCGGATTGCTTGGCGGGTTTACCGGGGCGTCCCCTTTTCGTCGATCCTGGCCATAACGTTCACCAACAAGGCCGCGGCCGAGATGCGGCGGCGCGTCGAAGAGATGGTCGGCGAGGGCAGGGTGTTCATTTCAACGTTCCACTCCATGTGCGCCCGCTTTCTCAGGATTTCGGGAGCCGCCGTAGATATCGATCCGCGGTTCACGATCTGCGACGCCGAAGATCAGAAGAGCATGATCAAGGAGATCCTGAAGAACCTGAACCTCGATCCGACGCATTTTCATCCCGCCTCCGTCCTGTCGGCCATCTCTTTGATGAAGAACGGCATGGTCTCGGCGAATGACGCGGCCGCGCGCGCCTCTTCCTGGTTCGACCGGGCCGTGGCCCGGGTGTATGAAGCCTATGACGAGTACCTGGCCGTGAACGGCGCTCTCGATTTCGACGATCTTCTGTCGAGAACGCTCGAAATGTTTCAAACCAGGGAAGATGTGCTCGAAGAGTACAGGGAGCGGTATCGCAACATCCTCATCGACGAGTATCAGGACACCAACCAGGTGCAGTACCTCATCGCGAAAGCCCTCGCCGGTGAGAACGGAAACATCTGCGCCACGGGAGACCCCGACCAGTCGATCTACCGGTGGAGGGGCGCCGACATCAGGAACATCGTGGGTTTTGAAAGGGACTTTCCCGGAGCCCGTGTCGTCAAGCTGGAGCAAAACTATCGTTCCACGGGACACATCATCAAGGCCGCGTCGGGTGTGATCAGCCACAACGTCGTCCGCAAGAAGCGCGATCTTTGGACAAGAGCTCCCGATGGGGAGAAGCTCACCGTTCTCCTTTCGGAGAACGAGTCGGAGGAGGCCGACTGGATCGTTCGCGAGGTCCGGGACCATCATGCCCGCGGGACGCCTTACGGCAAGATGGCGGTCTTTTACCGCGTCAACGCGCTTTCGCGCGCCTTCGAGCGCTCGCTCAGAATCTTCAACATCCCCTATGTCATCGTGGGCGGTGTCGAGTTCTACCAGAGAAAAGAAATCAAGGACCTCCTCGCCTACCTGAAGCTCGTTCACAATCGGCGGGACGCGATCTCGCTCTACCGCGTTCTCAACACGCCGCCGCGCGGGATCGGTTTGACAACCCTCAAGCGTCTGAAAAAAGACGCGTTGGAACAGGGCCGGCCTCCCATCGATGTGCTGAAAGGATATGGGCCCTCGAGCGGTCTTTCGTCGCGGCCGCTGAAGGGAGTGAAAGATTTTCTGGCGCTTCTCGAGAGCTGGAACAATATCGCCGGCGGCCTTGTGCAGGTCCTGCTGAGAACGATCATCGAGGACACGGGGTTTCTCGATTATCTCAGGAAATTCAACGACGGAAGCGCCGATGAGCGCCTCGACAACGTGAGCGAATTGATCTATGCCGTGGAAGAATACGAGGACAACAATATCGAACCGGGTTTGGGCGGTTACCTCGAAGAGACCGTTCTCATACAAGACATCGACGCCTGGGACGACCGGTCGGAGAGCGTGACCCTGATGACGCTTCATTCCGCCAAAGGGCTCGAGTTCGACGTTGTTTTCATGGCCGGTGTGGAGGAAGGCCTTATTCCGCATTCACGCTCGATGGATGACGACGAGGAGTTCGAAGAAGAGCGGCGGCTCATGTATGTGGGCATTACGAGGGCGAGGGAGAAGCTCTATCTCTCCCATTCCGTCATGAGAAGCCGGTTCGGAGAGAGGGTGCGGTCCCTTCCTTCCCGGTTCTTGAACGAGATCCCCCGAGAGGTCTTGGAGACCCCGGCCGCAGTCGATCGGGGGCGGGCGGGCGCTTTCGCGCACCGGCCCGATGGCGGCCGGGCCCTTTTCGATGACAATGGAACCGGTTCCGTTCTCGAGTATGATGGGGACGTCCCTCCCGTATTCGAGTGCGGTGATCAGGTCGAGCATCCTTACTTCGGGCTCGGCGAGGTGATTCAGGTCACCGGGTCGGGACCGTCGGCGCGCCTGAAAGTGCAGTTTGTTCAGGCCGGAGAAAAACTCCTGCAAGTCGAGTATGCAAAGCTGAGAAAGGTCTTGTGAGCATGGCGGACAAACCGAACGCAGAGACGAAGAAGAACGTGAAGGACTTGGTCCGGAGCGCTTTCGAAAGGGACGGTGAAGACGGTCTGAGAGAGCTGGAAGACATCTTCTCGTCCTGTCTGCGTGAAACGAGGGAGCGCCTGGCGGCGGGTTTTCAATCAGCCCGGATGGACGAGGGGCCTGTCGACCGGGAAAAGTACAGCGAGATCATCGGCGAATCTCCCGGGCTCATGCGTGTCTTTCGTCTCATCGACCGCGTGGCCGATTCCGTTGTTCCAGTGCTGATTCAGGGGGAATCGGGAACGGGCAAGGAGCTCGTGGCGGCCGCCATCCACCACAACAGCCCCCGCCTGGACAAGCCCTATGTGACCGAGAACTGTGCGGCCATTCCCGAGACGCTTCTCGAGTCGGAGCTTTTCGGATACAAGCGCGGTGCGTTTACGGGCGCCGACAGGAACAAGGTGGGGCTCTTCAAGGTTGCCGACAGCGGAACCCTCTTTCTCGACGAGATCGGGGACATGAGCCTCGGCATGCAGAAGAAGCTGCTCCGGGTGCTTCAAGACGGTGAGATCCGGCCCGTGGGGAGCAACGAAATATTTCACGTGGACGTGCGCCTTCTGTCGGCATCGAACAAGAACCTCAAGAAGATGGTGGAGCAGCGCCGGTTTCGAGAGGACCTTTTCTATCGTCTCAACACGATCACCATCACTCTCCCGCCGCTCCGGGACCGTCCCGAGGACATCCCTCTGCTCGTCGAGTTTTTTGTCGAGCGCGTGGCCGGAGAAATGGGCCGGGAACCGGTCCCGTTCTCCGGTGAAGCGATGGAGGCTCTCGAGAGATACAGGTGGCCGGGAAACATCCGCGAGCTCGAAAACGAGATCCGGCGCGGCCTGGCGCTTCTCGGGGACGCCGACACATTCGACCTGGAAAACCTGAGCGAAAATGTTCGCGCCGCTGTTGGGAAATGAGAAGCCGTCCGGGCTGAGAGGATTACCGTGAAGTACCTTCGCGTTGTTGACGGGCTCGCCGGGGAGGAGTACGAGTATCCTCTCGAACGGGATGTCGTGACCGTGGGGAGTCAGCCGGACAACTCCATCGTTCTCGACGAAATCGAACCCTTTCATTTCGAAATCCAGAGGCTTGGGAAGGGCTTCAAGGCTCTCGATCGCCACACCGATATGGGGACTCGGGTCAACGGCGAGTGGATGATTCAAAAGGTCCTTGGCCACGGCGATGAGATCGTGCTCGGTCCGCACAGGCTCGTGTTTTGCGATCCTGACACGACACAGAAGCCATCGCCGGTTCGGGAAAAGCCGACACGCCGGGAGATCCCTTCCCGCCCGCCGGCCCAAGCGGCCGGAGTCGCTCCGTCTCTTCGCCGAAAAAACAAAGGACCTTCGGTGAGCACTCTCTTCGCATTTTTACTCGTGGCTGCGGCCGTCGTTGTCTGCTGGATGTTGATCAGCGGTGTGGACGACGGGATGCCGCAACAGCAAGCCGCCGACCGCCGCCCCGATCCACGGTTCGACAAGGTGGAAGATCTCAAGGGAAAAGGTCTGTTCGAACCGGCGCGTACAATGCTCGACGTGATCGCTTCGTCCGCTGCCCCGAGCAAAGAGATGCTCGACCGGGTTCAGAAAGAGATCGGGGAGTTGGATCGCCTGGAAAAGCTCGAAACAATCGCCCGTGCCGATCTCGCCGCGCTCGCCGATGAACTGGACAATATGGATCCTGCTGAAGCGGAAGCGGCGGTGAAACGGTTCCGGGAAGATTTCGGGGAGCTGGCTTATCTCTTCGGCGACCTGGAGGAAATCGCGCGGTCTTCCAGCGGTAGAGCAGCGGCCGGGAAGCAGAAACCCGGTTCCATGACGGCAGAGGAAGCACGGGCGAGAGCGCGCGCTCTTCTCGCGGAAAAAGATTATTCCACGGCCCTGGCGGTCTGGAAGCGGTTCGATCCCCAGACGAGCATAGATCTGGACCTCAAGAAAACCGAGACAGCCCTCATCGAGACGAAGGCGAAGGCCGAAGCCAAGATCGTCGTGTCGAAAGTGATCGCAATGGCCGGTGAGGGGAAATACAAAAACGCGATGAACCTCCTGACTCCGGCGAAACTGGCGCGCTTCAGGGGAACGCCCCTTTACGAGAACCTGGTGGCCAGGGCCCTGGAGGTCGAGAAGGAGGCCGGTATCGCACCTCATCCTCTCAGGCCGGTTGACCTTTCCCGATCCGACGATGAAGCGGTCGCCAAGGGAAAAGGAGCACGACCGTCTTCCTCGGGGAAAGGGGTTTCGCCAAACGATCCGCGGCCCGCCATTCCGGATGATGATTTCGTTGATCTGGACGCCGTGATCCAAACCCGGAATTACGAGAGGGCGATCTCGGTGCTCCAGAGGCTTGTGAACGAAGCGCGAACGCCCGAAGAAAAAAAGAGGATTGCCGTGCGCGCCGAGTATGTCTATCGCCAGACCTGGTTTTTCGAAAACCTCGAGGCCTGCCTCGATGGCGATCCGGACCGAGCCGAGCGTGTTTTCGTGAAGACCGCAGCGGGAGACAAGAAGGGGAAGTTTCACTCCATCGTAAATTCCGTTGTCAATCTGGCCTGGGATGACGATATCAACCAGGTTCTCCTCGAAGAGATCGAGCCGCGGAGCCTTTACCGCCTTGCCCGAGTCTACGCCCTCTCTATAGAAGATAAACTGAACATGGCCTGTTTCTGTCTGAACGCCGAGCTCAGGGCCGAGTTCGACGGTTTGGCGGCCGAGATCCGCGAAGAGGGAACGTTTCAGCGTTCACTGGACGCCATTCTGGCCATGGATGCGGGTGGAAAAGTGGACGTGGCCGCTCTCTTCAGCCCCCACCTTCTCGATGGCCGATACGTTTCCCATGAAAAGTGGAGGGAGGCGGTTCTGGAGAGGGAGATCGAGAATTTCAAGAAGATGATCACATCGAAAAAAGCCGAGGTGCGCAACGAGGGATACAGGGGATTTCTCGATCTGGGACCGGTTTCTTTCGATGTCCTGGAAGAAACCCTTCGAAAGCGGCGCGCCGATCTTGTGCGGGAGCTCTCGGCCTGTCCCGAAATCGAGAAAATCGATAAGCTCGCCGAAGCCAAGCGCGAGCTGAACAGGCGCCGCGAACACGCGCTGGAGCTCATCTTCGACAGGGAGCGCTATTTCTATCCTTACAAGCACAGACAGGGGGATTATTGGAAGGTGCAGCAGGAAGTCGATCTCCGGGTCGAAGGAGTGCGCGAGATCTGGGGCGACGAGTTCGATGACGATATTCCGGGTGCGAAAGTCAAGCTCTCGTCCGGATTCTGTGAGCTTCGCGACGATCTCAACCAGGTCGGCATCATTCTCGATGACATCTCGGACGGTGTGATTAATAGCCCCGGGGCCGAAGCCGCCGGCCACGCGGCCGAAATCGCCGGCCTCCTTCCGCCGGGTGGGCGAACGATCCATATCAGGAATATCGCCCTTGACAACGATGAACGGGAGATGATCGACACATCGGCCTACGTGATGGATTATAACGAGACCACCGAGACATCGGCCGACAAGAACGAAAACAAGCAGATCTGGATTACCAACCGCTACAGGATGATGTTGGGGAGGTATGCTCTGGCCGTTAACGAGCTCCTCCTCCAATCGGCGCGCAGCCACAGCGATTGGATGAGCCGGACAGGCAAATTCGGTCACTTCGAGGACACGGACGATCGCCGCACTCCCATGGACAGAATGCGGCAGGCCGGTTACGATAAGGGAGGAGGCGAGAACTGTTACATGGGGAGCGGCAGCCCCATGGCGGCGCACAGCGGGTGGATCCGCTCTTCGGGCCACCACCGGAACCTGCTCGCTCCGAGTCACACCGAAATGGGCAGCGGCGCCTGCGGCGGCTACTGGACACAGAACTTCGGCGGCGGGGGCGAGTTCGATGAAAACTTGATCGAGGAATAACAAGGACGAAAAGAGGCAGCATGGCATACCTGGTAATCGCCGAACAGGGGAAGCTCAAAAAATATGAAATCACGGAGGAATTCATTTTCATCGGGCGCACACCCGAGAACCAGATCCGGATTTCCGATCCCAAGGCATCGAGGCAGCACTGCCAGATTCTCAGAACGGAGAGCGGCTACCGGTTGATCGATCTGGACTCGCAGTACGGCACGGTTGTGCGTGGGAAGAAAATCAAACAGAAAGACCTCGTTGAGAAGGACATCATCCAGATCGGCGCCGTGAAGATCCAGATCAAGGAGATCGTCCGTCCCGCCGCTGCAGACGAAGACTTTGTAGAGGACAGCCCGCCTGCAACGCCGGTCAGGAAGAAACCCATTTCAGGGAGGCCCCGAAGAAGAACGCCCTCGCCGGCGAGGAAAAAAACGGGCTCGAGAAAAGCTCCTCTCAAGCCGTCGGCTTCGGCCGCGAGGCCGTCGGCTTCGGCCGCGAGGCCGTCGGCTCCGGCGCGCGCCGTATCTGCCCGCAGGGATGTCATGGTGCGCAAGAACGTGCGCAAGGCAGCCAGGATTCCGGGGTGGGCCATGGCCCTCATCATCTTCTGGGCCGCGGTCATAATCGGTTATTTCGGCCTCAAAGCGATCCAGGCATCCACTTCGAAGTGGGGGGAGTGGTACAGCCGGGCCGATGATCTCAGACGGGATCGCCGGTTCGAGGAGGCGGTCAAGGTGCTCCAAGAGATCCCGGCCGACGATCCCACGTGGGGGGAGCGCTCCAGGAAAACGATAAAAGAAATCATCAAGGAGAACGAGGCCGGACAAGCCCAGTACGATACGCTGAACGCCCAGCGGAACTACGACATGAACATCGTCTATTTCATACAGAAATATATCGATGCACCGGCCGACAAGCCTTCTCTTGCGCGAAAGATCAAACGGGACCATGTGGACGACAGGCCGAGCTATGTGCGCGTTCTTCTCAAAAACAGGATCATTCCCTACATGGAGAGGTTCAAAAACGCCCCGCAGCTGGGGGATGTGAAGAAGCTTTACAATAAATATTCGAAGGAGGTCAATATCGATGCGCCTCCCACATTCCGAGACGTGGAAGTGGAAGCCGATTGTCTTCAGAACCTGTCCGCCTTCGGGAAAGCCTACCAGGTCATGAGCCAATGGTGCGCCCGCCATCCGGGTCAGTACGTGGACCGGGCCGAGTGGACGTACAAGACGATCTGGGACCGGCTCCAAGAGGAGTGGAAGGTCAAGCAGAGAGAGATCGCCGAGAACGAAGCCGACGGCAAGCCTCAGTACGCCATAAAAAAAATCAACCGCATGCTCCGGCTGACCGAGGGGTACGATTCTCCTGTGGGAAGAAAGTTCCGGGCCGAGCTGGAGCAGCGTCTCGCCGAGAACGAAATAAAAGCCGAGGCCATAAGACGCGGGGAGTGAACCCCGTTCAGCCGAGATAATCCTTGAGAAAGGGAGGAGGGGTTCCCCGCCCCTCGCTCTGTCATGGAAGCTTTCAAGAGCGGTCCCTACACGATCGAACAGAAAGACGGGCAGACTTTCGTCATCCCCCGCCAGGGGGGGATGCGCACCAGCGGCGTGATCTTCGTTGACAAAGCGATGTTCCGGGCGGCTCTGGCCGACGGCTGTCCCATTCAGGTGGCGAACGTGGCCCACCTCCCCGGGATCGTGGGCCCCGCCATGGCCATGCCCGATGTTCACTCGGGATACGGTTTTCCCATCGGCGGCGTGGCGGCCTTTGATGCCGAGGACGGGATCGTCTCTCCGGGAGGTGTGGGTTACGACATCAACTGCGGGGTGAGGCTTTTGCTCTCACGGGTGGAGAGGGACGAGATCCGGGGCCGGGAGACGAATCTCCTCGATCGTCTCAGCCGGAATATCCCGGCCGGTGTCGGTTCGAAGAGATCGGACTTGAAGAACAGGAAAAAGCTCTTCCATTCGTGCATGGCGGACGGGGCGCGCGCCGCTGTGGATGCCGGTTTCGGAGTGAGGGACGACCTGACCCATATCGAAGGAATGGGCCGGTTGGAGGGCGCCGATCCGGGCCGGGTCTCTGCGAAAGCGATTGAGCGCGGCGTTGTGCAGCTCGGAACTCTCGGTTCGGGAAATCATTTCGTGGAAGTGGGGTATGTCGATCGTATTTTCGATGACAACGCGGCGGCCGCCTTCGGTTTGTCGCTTCGACAGGTCACCGCGATGGTCCACACGGGCTCCCGCGGTTTCGGCCATCAGGTCTGCGATGATGCGGTTCGGGCTTTCCGGAACGCGCCCGAGTTTACGGCTCTCGGCCTTCCCGATCGGCAGCTTTGCTGTGTTCCGATCCGGTCTCCCCGCGGCGAAGCCTACCTGGCGGCCATGGCGGCGGCCGCCAATTTCGCTTTCGCCAACCGCCAGATCATCACTCACCTCGTGCGGGAAGCGTTCGGCCGGGAGCTGCGCCCCGGCGGTTCGGAGATGAGGCTCGATCTTCTCTATGATCTGACGCACAACATTGCCCGGTTCGAGGAGCACGACTTCGAAGGGAAACGCCGCCGTCTCCTCGTTCACAGGAAAGGCGCCACCCGCGCTTTCCCGCCGGGCCGCCCCGAGCTGGAGGACTCTCTCTTCAGGGAGTGGGGTCAGCCCGTCATCGTTCCGGGTGACATGGGGCGCTATTCTTACGTTCTCGTCGGTCAGAGCCGGGGCACAATGAATACTTTCGCCTCGAGCTGCCACGGAGCGGGCAGGGTAATGAGCCGGGGGCAGGCGCGTGCACGCGAGACTGCGGGCCGGGTTCTGAAACAGCTGGAGAACCAGGGAATCCAGGTTCGCGCGGCGTCGAAAAAAACCCTGGCCGAAGAGGGTTCGGCCGCCTACAAGGATGTTGCCCATGTGATCGGCGTCATGCAGAAAGCCGGCATCGCCCGTCCCGTTGCACGACTCAAACCCCTCCTCGTTGTCAAGGGATAGGGCGGACACGATAAGCAATCACCCATGGGTGATTGCGTATCGTGTACGCCCGCTTACGGTATTGGCATTTAGAGGCCGGTGGAGAGAGTGACACGGTAGGGATTTCCGGGGTCGCGCGTGGCGGCCTGGATGTAGAAGGACCTGCCGGACAGGGAAGGGTTCGGGGGGAGCGTGAGCCCTGTCCATGACCAGTATCCGATCGGCGGTGAGCCGGCAAGGCCGGTGACGTATATCACCCGGGTGACGTCGAGCGAGGGATAAATTGTTCCGCCGAAATAAGCGATATCCTTTCGCTCATATCCGAAGAGAAGAACACCGGGCTGATCTCCCAAACAGTTCATGAGGTAAAGATTAACCGTAGCACCCGGTGCGGGATCGCCGTATCCGGAGAGCTCCGGAAGAAACGGAGTTTGTCCGGGCGAAAGGCTTCCTTCGGTGCCTTTGCCGAATGGAATGAATTCGGGCAGAGCGATCGGGACAGCGGCGAGGGCGAGCAGGAGAACGAAGAGCGCGATGGGAACAAGTGGGCTTGTTTTATGGGCGGGCATCCGATCCGATCTCCGATCAATGGAATCAGGAGCCGTTGATTTCAGCGGCTTCTCCCTCTTCATCGCTGTACGCGTTGAGCGTGCTTTCGAGCATGCGGGGAAGAGGATAGTGCTCCTGAACGAAATCAAATCCGCTCTTTCCAATCCGGTCCGCAAACTCTTTATCGTCCAGACAGGCCGCGATCTTGTCTGCAAAGACGGAAACATCCTTCTTGGGAACGATGAGACCCGTTTCGTTGTCGATGACGAGCGAAAAGATCCCGCCCACCGCCGAGACCACGACAGGAATGCCCCATGCCATCGCCTGAAGAATAAAAGAGTTGGAACCTTCTGATAAAACCGGAGATACAAATATATCAATGGGCGACACGAGGCTGAGGCAGCTCGGCATGGCCGATGTCATGGTCACCCGTTTTTGTAAAGAGAGCTTTCTGATCAGATGGCGGAATTTTTTTTCGTACGGACCTGATCCGAGGATGAGAAACTGGGCTTTGACCCCCCTAGACACCAGCTCTCTGGCCGTGTGAATGAAGTATTTGACGCCGTGATCCTTGTCGAGGTGGCAGACCGTTCCGACGACAGGGGTCTCGGTGCCGTCCCTGCGCGGCGGGGGGTGCGCGTTGGTTGCGATGCCGTTTTTGATGGAAGTGACTTTTTCCCGGGGCAGCCGCCCCGCGTTGACGGCGGACTGCCGAATCGGAGAGTCGACGGCAATGGCTTTTCTGAAAACGCGCTGATAGATATGCATCGTTGATGTGATCGGTTTCTGGATGGTAATCACATAAGGGACGGCCAGCTTGTCTGCAATGTTGCCCCCCAGCTCCGACAGACAGTGGTGGGTTACGTGAATCAGGTCGGGCCCGAACTCCTTGGCCCGGCCCCGAATCCTCTTCATGTAAAGATAATCTCTCGGGAAGAAGCCGGAGACATCGGCCTGGATGAAAGGAACCCTTTCCTTCCGGAGCTCATGGGTAAAAATACCGCCCGAAGACATGACCCCTATCTTGTAACCTCTCAGCCGCATTTCCCTTGCCAAAGTCAATGTATAGAGGGTGGTTCCCCTGAGGTCGAGCCGGGGTGCTGTTAAAAGGATTCTTTCCATGGGAATGGAGAGGAGCGGTATTTTACTTCTTTAAGATCCACCGCTCGCCGACTCTTTCATAGCCGAGCATTTTTCGTGCTGTCGAGTGGTTCGGATCCATGGTGAGAACTTTTCTGTAGTATCTCTTTCCAAGCAGTTCGTGGTTGTTGTACATGCACCATCCTGCGAGCTGCGAAACCTGTTCCGGATTCCGAAAGTCCGTCTGTTCCACCAGTGATTCGTAGGTCTCACCCGATTCGGCGGGGGGAGCGGGCCCCGATTCCTGTTCTACCGGTTCGGGAGCAGGGGGCTCTTCTATGATTTCCGCCGGATCTGATTCATCATAGGTATCATCTTGGATTACGACTGCGGGCTCGGTTGGCTCCTCAATGATGTCTTCCATTTCTTCCGTTTCTTCCTCGGGAAGGAGCTCCTCGGGAGGAACGGGCTCTGTCTCGAGATGTTCTTCAGGGACAGCGGCGATGGGCTCTTCCACGATTTCTTCGGGGACGGGAGCTTCGGGCTCGGTGCTGTCCTCGGTTTCAGGCGGGATTTCGGCAAGTGTTTCTTCGAGAGGTGCGCCAGTCCCGTCGGTAGGGAGGAGAGGAGCCCAGTCATCGTTGGAGATCGCGTCGACCCCGAGAATGCCGGCTGCGAAATCGAATGTTTCCTTGAGAGAGAAGCCGACGTCGATTCCGATGCTGAGAAAGTGGACCTCGGCCGAGACGTCGAGGAAGTGCTTTTCATCATCAAAGAACCGGGTCGTCATACCCCAGTCCTTGAGAGTCCAGAATCCGTAATTCTTGCTTGTCGCCAAGTTGTTTTGGAATGGGTGGTATGTGCTGTCGAATAGGTAACCGTTTCCGGTCCGCGGGGTTTTTTGATATTGAATGAAACTGTCGAGCAGGAGGTCGATTTCGCTCCTTTTTTCGGTCCAATGCCCCAGAAGCCGCCCGTCCATGCCGTACTTTTCACTCCTGTAATGGCCGACGCCGACCGCCAAAGGCTCTATGGCGCCGACGATGTAACTGTTGATGCCGGGATTGAATCCCACGTTGAGCTCCACGATGTCCAGGAGATCGTAAAACCGTGCCGGTATATATCCGAGGTGAGAGCGGCCTGATTCGGGATCGAGAGAACTGCAACCTGCAGCGGCCAGGGCAAAGGCGATCAATGTTGCGAAAAGGATTTTTATTTTCATTATTGACCTTCCGTGTTTTTCCTAGAGCCGGAAAATTTTGACGAAAAACATCTGCCAAGTTTTCGTCTTTTTTGACCGTTTAATACAGGAAAAAATTCCTCTACTCCAGTGCAATGGCATTTTTTCTATACATTCCGGATTAGCCGCGCCGTCTCTCTTCGGTTGACCGATGGACAACGACTGTTTTCACCCGATCTTTGACTTCGAGAGAATCCACAACGTTCATTCCGGATATGACTCTTCCGAAGAGGGTGTACTCCCCGTCCATTCGCGGCGCCGGGCGATGGGTAATGAACATCGTGAAGCGCGGCCTGTCCTGACAGGGCCGCAGCATACCGACGT